>DCYM01000091.1 GCA_002331465.1 Candidatus Neomicrothrix sp. UBA2110
AGAACACCTTGTAATGCCATGCCATTGGACCAGACGCCATTGGCGATGAGCGATGTACTTACGAGTGCGCCTTCGCCCGTTTTTTCGCGCCGATAGAGTCCGGTCATGATGGCCGCAAAGAGCGACATTGAGGTTGCCTGATCGCCCATGCCGGGAGCTGATGTAACCGGGTCAACACCTTGACCTCGAATAAATTCCATTAAACCTGAGCGCGCCCACCAAGCGGTCGCATCGAAAGCACGGCGCTGAACTTCGGGGCCCTCGGTTCCGTAGCCGGAGATGTGCGCGTAGATGAGGCGAGGATTGAGTTCCTTTAGCCGGTCGTACTCAAGTTCGTATTTAGCTAGCTGGGTACCGATAAAGTTAGTCAAAAACACATCAGCGCCTCGCACCAGACGGTGCACGATATTGCGAGCCTCAATGCGGCCGAGATCGAGAGCAATGCTGCGTTTGTTTCTAGAGGTCAACAGCCAGTTATAGTCGATGGGAAATGCACCTTTCAGCTTACGGTATCCGTCGCCGGTAAGTGCTTCGATCTTGACGACATCGGCACCGTAGTCGGCGAGAACGGTTGCGGCACCGGGCCCGGCGAGATAAGAAGCGGCATCGATGACGCGGACGCCTTCCAGTAAGTAGCTGATAATTGCCTCCTCGTTGTACTCTGCGTTCGCCGAAAACTATCAGATCATAAAGGTTGAATGTTTACGGACGAAGTCATCCCAACAACGAGCGTATGATTCGTTGGCGATCTGGTGCAAGTCGAAGCCGCTGATGAGCTTCGATTGGTGATTGGAGACCTGGGTGAAAAATTCCTATCCCGAAATTAATGAACGCGCGCGCGGCTGGTTGCATTTCCTTTGGGAAAAGGCTGAGACCGCGGACGATTGGAGCAGTTCTGGAGAGCCGCATCCTTGGTGGGATCGATACTCGACACCGCCCATGACCAATTTCCCGCGTTTTGATCTGGCAGATTCCTGCTACGCGGTAGCGTTGATGGCGGATAAAACCCCTGCGTGGCGGGAGACGTATTCTCAGATTCTTGACCAGATGGTGGATCGCCACACGACTTTTTGGGCGGCCGTGGATTGGTTAACTCAGTTTGGCAATGACCCCGATCGGGACAAGTACCCTGACGTATGGAAGGGAACACTTATTCCTGAACATTTATGGGGTAAATACGACTCTCCCGGATGGACGGCGAACGGCGTGGAGCCTTGGGGACTCCAAAAGGATCCCGTAGGTGCGGATGGCATGCTGTTCTTTAAGGGATTCTTCAATTTGGTGATGTCACTGCATCGCTACGTCAGCGGTGACCGGAAATGGGACGATCCGTTTAAAGTGGTGGGGGTCGATGACACGCATTTTCAGTGGACTCATAGTCGCGTCGCTGAACACTTGACTGAGCAATGGCGCCGCCACCCAGAGGGCCCGCACTGCGAGAACACCAAGATTTGGCCGTACTGTCTCAGCGCTGCCGGTCTCGGGCTGCAAATGTTCGATCAACTTGTCGGGACCGATAGGCACAGCGTTTTCGATGAGTGGACCGATTACGCTAAACGCCACTACCTTGAGGTTGAAGACGGTTTGCTGAAGTGGGTTGCGTTGTACTACGACCCGATCGTCGACCACGTACATAAAGTGGGTTCGGGCGGCGGGACGGGTGTGGCTTGGTACGCGTTACCGCAACATCCCGAGTTGGCGGAATTATTTTATCGCGCCTCTCTCTCGGCGACGGGTTGGGATGATCCGGGCGTACCCGTTACGGTGCCGTCGGATCCTCGAGGACTGGTGATGACGGCGATGTTAGCCAATGAGTTTGGTGATGCGGTCACTCATGCACGCTTGTCGGACACGCTCGAACAACTTGCCGAACCTAGATATTTTGGCTCTGAGTCCGAGCACTTTGGGTATTGGTTTCATTTGGACGAACCGTGGCCGCGCGGCCAAATGAGCGCGAGTCTTATGGTGACGGATGTGGCCGATCCCGGGGACTGGCAACGTCTTTTTAGATCGCCGAACTTATCGAAATTTGAGCAACCGACGGTTGAGGGCATTGAGTTCCCGAGATTGGGTCTGAGTCAGGCATGGAATGATCTTGCTCACGGGATGCTCCAGGTGACGACGTACGCTGTGAAGCCGTCACTGGCAGGAGACCAAACCGCTTTTCGTGTCACCGGGATACCCGATCAGAAGGGTTCCATTTTCGTCCGATGCGACGGGTCTGAGTACTCCAACTGGAAAAGTGTGGGGTCTGACGCGATCGAAATTAGAACGGAAATTGGCTCCCATTCGTTTCAGATCTATACAGGCTATCGGGAAGGTTCGGCCGACGTCGATCAACGCACGAGGACCCAAGCTGTTCCATCGGAGTCACGGCATTCCAACGCTTCCGTAAGTGGCATCATTCGAGTAGGAAGCTTGAACGGTTTGGCTAGTTGTCCTTGTTGCAGTTAATTTCCTCGACTCTCGTGGAAGAGCGATGCCGGTGCATGGTTGTATGACGCGTACTATTCTTGTGTGGATCTGAGTTAGAGAGAGAGCTATGTATCCCGGATATTATGCGGCTAGTGCTCCGGATCATCCGGCCGCGATCAACGCTGCGACCAACGAGGTCCTAACGTACGGACAGCTCGATGCTCGTTCAAATCAACTCGCACAGCTCTTCTACGAGCGTGGCTTGCGGCGCAATGACCACGTTGCCATATTCATGGAAAATAACCTGCGTTTTTTCGAAGTCGCGTGGGCAGCGTTACGATCCGGTCTTTACATCACGACCATCAATCGATACTTAACGGCGGAAGAGGCCGCATACATCGTCGATGACAGTGGCGCTAAGGCGCTGGTGTCATCCCAGGCCATGAACGCTGCGGCTGCTGAATTGGGATCATTAATTCCGGATTGTCCCACTTTACTCATGACGGACGGGCCAATCGAAGGCTGGGGTTCGTACGAGGAACAGATAGACGCCTACCCAGACACCCCTATTGATGAGCAGTGGCAAGGCGGTTCGATGCTGTACAGTTCTGGGACTACTGGACGACCGAAGGGGATTCTTAGAGCGCTCCCCGAGATCAAGGTGACGGACATTGAGCCAACTGCCCCGGGGATCGGGTCGGTTTATGGATTTGACCGTGAAACCATCTATCTGTCGCCGGCGCCACTCTATCATGCAGCTCCCTTCGGGTTTACGACGGGGGTTCAAAGGCTCGGGGGAACGGTGGTTGTCATGCCACGATTTGATGCGTTTGACGCGCTCCGTTATATCGAGGAATTTCAGGTCACTCATAGTCAGTGGGTGCCAACTATGTTCGTCCGAATGCTCAAGCTCAGTGACACCGAGCGCTCTCGGTATCAACTTGGTTCGCACCGGGTGGCGGTCCACGCAGCAGCACCGTGTCCGGTGGACGTCAAACGTCGAATGATCGAGTGGTGGGGACCGATCCTAGAGGAGTACTACGCTGGCACAGAAGGTAATGGCTCGACGGCGATTGGAAGTAAGGAATGGCTAGAACACCCTGGTTCAGTCGGTCGGTCCAGGAGCGGCGTATTACACGTATGTGACGAGGACGGCAAAGAACTTCCGCCAGGCGAGTCTGGTGTCATCTACTTTGAGCAGCCTGTCATGTCGTTCAG
>DCYM01000188.1 GCA_002331465.1 Candidatus Neomicrothrix sp. UBA2110
ACATGGAATGGCTTATGCAGCGGCACACCCGGGCAGCATTGCTGGTCATCTAGAAAAGTCAGCCGGATCTTTCGTCGGAAAGCGTCTGGCGTTAGCTGCCGGGGGAGTTGGCCCCGGAACCTTCCAGCTGCTTAGAGAACTTGCTGAGGAACGAGACAAACTCGGTGATGGCCGCATTCGACAGGAGCTCGCGCGGTTACACACAGAACTCGAGTTGATGCGGATGAATTCTCAGCGCACTCGCCAAAAAAATCAGCAGACCGGCGGTGAGGGAAATCTTGCCAAACTCCTTATGACTTCAGCACTTCATCGAACCCGTGAGCTAGCTGGTTCAATACTTGGACCAGATATGGCTTTATGGGGTGACGAATCTGTTACCGGTGGAATGATCCAAGAAATGGCCGTGTTCTCTCCTGCCCCGTCAATTTATGGGGGCACAGATGAAGTGCAGCGAAACATCATCGGCGAAAGGGTGCTAGGTCTTCCCAAAGAACCGGGACCGGATAAGGGCACTTCATTCGCTGAATTGTTGCAAAACAAGACGGACTGGTGACCGCGACAGTTGGCGTCCGTCAAAGAAACTTTAGGTGAGTTTTTGCTCCAACCTAAATACCGACTTTGTGGATAAAAGCGAACGACGAGGCGCCTATGAGGACCCTCATGTCGGAATAATGAAGAGACCTTCGGCGGTGATCAAAGGGTCGGCAAGTTGATCGGGAGCACCATCGTTGTCTTGACGAACAGTCAGTTCAACCTTGAGTTTGCGACCCTCACGGCTGGCTTCCCATGCTTCGAACCACACTGGATGATCAACCGGCACTCCTCCTCGGTAGTCGACCTCAAGGCGAGCCGTATAGGCAGCCTCGCCGATTACCACCATTAGATACCCCATGGTGTCGTCAACTAAGGCCGAAACTGCACCTCCATGAACTCTGCCGGGAGCACTTTCAAACGCAGCACCGAAAACAACTTTGCTCAGCACTCGATCGCCAGCACGACGCAACTCAACTTCAACACCCATGGGATTGGCTGGGCCGCTAAAAGTTCGGTCACTGAAAGCGATGACTTCAGCCCCATCTATGGGTGGCGGGTCGCTATAGCGCCGCTCGAAATAGTCTGTTGGTCGAGGTATCGGGTCTGAGCGTTCAAAATTTGAAACGGCGATATCGGCCCATTCGGTGAGCGTTTCTAATTCAGAGTCACTGATTCGATGGCGGACGAAAGCGTTGCCCAGCCTACGCAACGCCTCAGCTGAGCGACTTCGCAGAAGGAACTGCGAATCCGGGTAAATCAGATGAAACCCTTCCGGCGGATGATCTTCAGCTTCAGTCATGGGAACCTATGCGATTGGGTTGATCGTAGGGGTAGTCAATGAGGCCACCACCAGGGTTCTCTGGGTCAAAGATCCAGTACTGACGGATCTCCTCGATGAGATTTCCGCGGAAGCTGTAGTGCTCACTTCCCCGCACTGAAAAATGTTTGCCAAGATGCTCACCTTCCATCGTCCATTCAATCGCCGCTGAATCGCCGCTCTCTACTACTCGTTCCACGACCCACCTAGCACCGGTCCATTTGGTCCGTATCTGATTCCAAAAGTTTCCGATGGAAATAGCGGTTGCAACTGGTGAATGATTCGTGTCGTAGATGACAGCGTTCTCAGTGAAATGCTTCGCAACGGCTTCTCCTGACCCTGAAGTGCATGCCTCAAAATAAGAATGAATGTGGTCTTCGTGCGTAGTCATAGCGAGATTTTCTCAGACGGACAGCTTCGCTGCATAAGCATGTGTGGTGAAAGACTGCCGATAGCTCCCACCAACTAAATCGATCTGTTCAGCCACTTGGTTCAAAAGATCGTCTAACACCGATGACTTAAGCATTCGGTGGTCAGATTGGGTCCGTAGATTTTGTACGTGCTCATGGGTACTTATCTTGAGTTCCCATGCGATCTGGAATTCCTCCACCGGTCCAAATAGGCCACTGAGTTCGATTTCTTCTGTGGGAGTTTCGGCGCTAATTGCTGCTTTAGAACCCGGTAACCGAACTGGGTACGGTTTGTTTTTAAACTCGGGCGCGAGTTCGGCGTAAATCAGATCAGTAGCCGCGTCGAACAGTCGCTCTCCTTGCTCAGGACGGTTCCAAAAAACGCATAACCAACCGTTCGAACGAAGCATCGACCCCACGCGCTGAAAACGGGTAGCTGGGTTTGTCCAATGCCACGATTGTCCAGCTATCACCAAACCCGCTTTCCTCGCTGTACCTGTCCAACCATCAAGCGTGGCTTCTTCGACAGAAAACAAACCAGATTCTTGCAACTCTCGTAGTGCTATTGAAGCCATAGACGGATCCGGCTCCAAACCTATGACCTCATAGCCCCGTCCGATGAGAGGAGCGGACGCTTTACCTGTGCCACACCCAACATCAACAACGAGATCAGTAGTTAAGGTCTCACAGGTCGTCAACATCCATTCGAAAAGTTCGTCAGGATACCCCGGTCGGTAACGGTGATAGATCTCTGCTACCTCACCAAAAACCAACGACTGCGACTTACGTTCAAACGGCATGACTGAAGTCAGTTAGTAGCCCATGAAAGCCAACGGCCATCTCGGTTCTCTAAACGAAGATTTAGCCCAAAACACTTCGAAAGAGACTCCGCAGTCAAGACTTGATCGAGAGGTCCGCAGGCCATAACTGCACCATCCTTGAGCAACAAGCCGTGAGTAAATCCGGGAGGAATCTCGTCAGTGTGGTGAGTGACGAGCACCGTCGCTGGTGTATCAGGATCTGCAGCGACGACAGCCAAACTATTGACGAGTTGTTCTCTCCCAACTAGATCAAGCCCAGCCGTCGGTTCATCCAGCAACAGTAAACCCGGATTACCCATAAGAGTTCGTGCTAACTGCACCCGTTGCTGCTCTCCCGAGGACATTGTGTGAAATCGGCGAGTAGCAAGTGCTCCCGCATCGACTCGGGTCAGGCATTCCACCGCGGCTGCACGATCCTCGTCCGAGTAGTCATGCCACCAGGTTTCAAGCGCAGCGTGTCGAGCAGTCATAACGATGTCGACTCCCTGAATGTCTGCCCTGAACTGATCTCTAAGTGACGACGAAGCCAGACCGATGCGTTGACGGAGTGTCCGCACATCAGTAGCGCCCCACGTCTCTCCCAGAACCTCGACAGTGCCTGTAGTGGGGTAGCGGTAAAGCGACAAAACTCTTATGAGACTGGTTTTCCCGCTGCCGTTTGGACCTAGGACGACCCACCGTTCCGAAGGTAAAATATCGAGGTCTAACGGCCCCAAAACTGTTGTGCCTTCGTATTTCACGGAAACGTCTCGTAGCACGACGGTGGAAGAGGCGGCGGTCACAATGCCAGCTTGCCAGATTGAGTGGGCTAATCCGAAAGGGGAGATGTTTCAGTCGATGTATCGCTCTCGACGTGAGATGACCAAGTACGAAACATCTCCGAGTAGCGGCCACCTAGCTCAACTAACTCTTCATGTGTTCCCAACTCGATGATTCTGCCGTCATCGACCACAGCGACTCGGTCGGCTTTCATCGCCGTCGCTAGGCGGTGAGCGATCAGAACCGCTGTACGGCCCTCAAGTAAGTGCTCTAAAGCACGTTCTATTTGTGCCTCGGAACGGAGATCTAAGCTCGATGTTGCTTCGTCGAGAACAATTACACGCGGCCGCGCTACGAAAGCTCTGGCTAATGCAAGCAATTGTCGTTCCCCTGCTGATAAAGACACGCCCCGTTCATGTACCAGGGTGTCGATGCCATCAGTTAGCTGTTCGACCACCTCGTTGAGCCCAACACCACGGATTGCTTCGTTAATTTCTTCAGTCGTCGCATCAGGGCGAGCGAACGCGATGTTGTCGCGAATCGTCCCGTGGAAAAGAAAGGGTTCTTGGGGGACGACACCCAATTGCACTCGCAAAGAGTCGATATCCACTCCTCGAAGATCGTGGCCATCAATGGTTACTGAACCGGAACTGGGGTCGTAGAAACGGGTGATTAGTTTTGCGATCGTGCTTTTGCCCGCTCCGGTCGCACCCACCAGGGCGAAAGTCTCGCCAGGTTCAATCGACAAATCGACGTCACACAAAACATCGTTTCCTTCGCTGTAGGCGAAAGTCACAGACTTAAATTCGATGTGGCCTTCTATCGGCGGAAGCAAAGGAGCATCAGGTGCTTGAGTGATGGTTGGTTCAGTCTGGAGAATGTCTCCGATCTTCTGCAGTCCCGACTGTCCTTGTTGATACGTATTGTACAACTGCACCATCTGCTGAATTGGGGCAAAAAAAGTGTTTACAAAGAGAACGAAAGCCGTTAGTTCGCCCACTTGGAGCGACCCATCTATCACCATCCAACCACCCGTCAGCAGCACGATCGCTTGGGCTGCTATGCCTATGCCTTCGGTTGCAGGACCGTAGATAGCTCCAGCTCGCGCTGTGTACAAGTTGGCGTCAAGATAGGCACCGACGACGTTCCTGTGAAGCTCTGCATTTTGTCGACGTCGGTTTAGCGCTGCGATGACGCGAACTCCCGCAAGGTTCTCTGAGAGATCGGCTAAGACGGAAGCGATTCGATCGCGCACCTCGAAATAGCCGCGCTCACTGACGCCTCGGAACCACAGTGTCATAGCAATCAGCGGAGGTAGCACGAGAGCTAAGAGGAGAATCGCCAAAAGTGGGTTGTAGCAAAAGAGCACCACTGTGACCACCGAAATAGTGAGGGCCTGAATTACGAGGTTCACAAAGCCTTCGTTGACTAGCAGAGTCAGAGCCTCTACATCTGAGGTCATTCTGCTGAGCAACACCCCTGACTTCTCAGAGGTGTACCAATCGAGCCCCATCCGTTGGTAGTGACTGAATAGCTTTATACGAACGTCGTACATGATGTCTTCGCCAATTCGCCCGTTCCAACGCTGACGACAAAAACTGGTGATGGCGTTCACAAGGATGACCAATCCGAAAAGCCAAACTGTCCCGTACAGCGCATTGCGATCACGTTGCATGACGCCGTTATCGATGCCCTGCTGAGTCAATACCGGACCCAGAAGAGCGGTAACGGTTTCGATGGCTAGAAGAACCAGGCCCCAAAGAGCAACTGCGCGGCGTTTCTCGAACAATGCCCGAAGATTGAGTCTTGTGTGATCGGTAACGAATCGTTCGAATGAGAAAACGGGATCAGAGTGTTCGGGTTCCGCTCGCAGAATTCGTTCGGCCCCACCTTGCATCTCTGAAGGAACTCCAGCGAAGGGCAAGCCGGCGCTCGCGCTTGATTGGGTTGCGCTTGGACCTCCAAAAGCCCCGCCCCCCGACGGCCCCATCATCACCATGTCTCGTCCTCATCGTCGGCAACCGTCGCCGCGAGTGTTTCTGCGTAACGGGGTTCGGTGTCTAGTAAGTGCTGATGAGAACCGTCGGCAACGACGCGACCGTCTTCCACCAGAACAACTCTTTCGGCCAGCGCAATTGTGGAAAGGCGATGTGCGATGACGACCGTGGTGCGCTCCCTCAGCAACTTGTTGAGAGATCCATGGATCCGCTCCTCGATCTCGACATCTATAGAGCTTGTCGAGTCATCTAAAATTACGACCGCTGGATCTTGAAGGAAAAGGCGGGCAAGTGAAATCCGCTGGCGTTGTCCGCCCGAGAGGTCGTAGCCCCGCTCCCCAATAATTGTGTCGTAACCGTTCGCTAATCCGACGATGAAATCGTGCGCTTGGGCTGCGCGTGCCGCTTCTTCCACTGATTCTCTTGTGGAGCCAGGCCGACCATAGGCAATGTTCTCGTGGACGCTGGTAGAGAAAAGAAAAGGTTCGTCTGGCACCAGCGCTACGGCGCTGCGAAGACTCGCTTGAGTAACAGAAGAAATGTTTTGCCCATCCAACGAAATTGAGCCTTGTTGAATGTTGTAAAAGCGCATCAATAGTCGCGCGATGGTCGATTTTCCAGATCCGGTTCGGCCGACGATGGCGATGCTTTGGCCAGCGGGAATTTCGAGCTCGAAATCGTTGAGAACCTTCGGCGGCTTCTCTACACCTTGAGCTCCACCGACCGTCTCAGTTCCGTAACCGAAGGTGACCCTGGAAAAAGAAATGTTCCCTCCGGATGGGACTAGATCAACCGCTCCAGGTTTGTCGTCAACAGCCAGAGGCTCGTCGAGTACTTCAAAGATGCGTTTCGCTGATGCTTTAGCTCTTTGACCCAGAATTAACAACATCCCAATAAATCGGAACGGAGCTTGCAGAAGAAGGATGTACAAGTTGAAGGACACCAAATCACCGACGCTGAGCGAGCCGTCGATGGTTTGCAACCCCCCAATCAGTAGCACCGCTGCCAATGCCAGTCTGGGGAAGTTCTCTATGAACGGTGTGTGGGAGGCTCGGGTTCTGTGTTGAACAAGGTTCGCCCATCGCAGGCGTTCCGCCCCCCGAGCTAGAGCCTCAATCTGTTGACGCTCCGCCGCGAATGCTTTGACTACTCGGACCCCGTTCACTGATTCATCAACGACGGTTGCTATTTCGGCTTGCCGTGACTGAACCACCCACGAAAGTGGGAACATAGTCGCTCTTAGCCGTTGGCCAATAGCGAAGACTCCAGGTAGGGCGATCATTGTGATTGCCGTTAAAGAGAGGCTGATGTTGGCCATTAGGCCGATCGCAACAACGAAACTTAAAAATTGCACCGCCATGATTGGGGCAAAGGCCATAAACATTTGAACTGATCTGATGTCGGAGTTAGCTCGACTAATTATTTGACCGCTTTGAACTCGGTCATAGAAGGCAAAAGATAATCGTCCAAGGTGTTGGAAAAGCATGGTCCGCAGTTGGTACTCAACTCTGAAAGCCATTCCGTAAAGGCCATACCTGTACCCAAAGGTCGCGCCTGCTCGAGCTACCCCCAGAACCAACAGGGCCAAGACGAAGACCCATAGGTTCCTGCTTTGGTCAATGAGCGCACCATCGATCGCGAGCCCGATCACCCTAGGAACGAGAATTTGGGCGGACATTGCCACTAGGGCCGCGAGCACCGACCAAAAAATTCTGAGGCGGTGAGTTACGACGATCGGGCTGATGCGTTTCAGCCAGCTCTGAGATGCATCAGCGGTTATAGCAACATTTACGGGAGGGTAAGTGGACCAGTCGCGCACCGGTTCGAAGGTGGCGTCGTCCATATGCATTGTGCTGAGGGTACCTTGGCGCTAAGCAAGCGCGGATAGAGGTTGATTTGAGGAGGTGTTGGTCATCGGCCCCACTTTGGGCGTAGCTGCAGTGCTAGTTCTCGTCGCTCTCAACGGGATTTTTGTTGCAGGCGAGTTCTCTCTTGTCGCGGTTGACGTCGAACGCGTCGAGCTAATGGCTAATGGAGGACATCGACGAGCGCGCCTTGTGAGACGGCTACTGAGTCGACTCAGTTTCCACCTCGGAGGAGCCCAGTTAGGCATTACCGTCACCTCTTTGCTTTTGGGTTTACTTGCGGAAGACACCATTGGGCCCTTACTTGACTATGTGCCGGGCGTGGGTCTGATATCCGGGCCCGCACGAGCGGTGATTGCCATCGGAATCGCCGCTCTCATTCAGATGGTTTTTGGCGAACTTGCTCCGAAAAATCTTGCAATATCAAGACCTCTGAGTACAGGTCTATGGCTCGCCCCTATTCTTCGCGTCTACGGCCTCCTGACCGCGCCGATCACTTTGGCTTTCAATGGATTGGCAAATTTGCTTCTCCGCGCTGGAGGTATCGAACCGGTTGAGGAGTTACGTTCGCTTCGGTCACTTGAAGATCTTGAGCACTTAGTTCGAGTGTCAAGCGCCCGAACTCTGAGCGAAGATGAGGCAATTCTCATTTCGCGCACGCTGCGTCTATCCGGGAAAGATGCCGCGGATGCTCTGACCCCGCGAACCTCGATGGTCGTCGTGGAACGCTCCGCCAAAATCTTTGACCTCGTCAAGGCGTGCAAAGAAAGCGGCTATTCACGGTTCCCTGTAATTGGCGACGACATCGATGACATTGTCGGAATCGTCGAGGTGAGAGACGTTTTTGCTATCACTGCCGCAGTTCGAGAAAGTGCTCCTCTGTCAGAAATTTTGCGATCGGTTGTTGTTGTTCCTGAGCACCGAGAACTTGATGGCGTCCTAGTTGACCTAGAAGCCGCAAGCAGCCGGCTAGCGGTGGTAGTTGATGAACATGGAGGTACCGCCGGACTTATCACCCGAGAAGATATTTTGGAGGAACTGGTTGGCGATATAGCAGACGAGTACGACGAACCCGCCCCGGTTACAGCGAGTCGGTCAGACGGCCGAGTGGTTGTGGCGGGAGCGAGTTCAAAGGACGAAGTTGAAGAGCTTCTAGGTTTACGTCTGCCTCAAGGACCGTTCGAAACTCTCGCCGGGTTTGTTTTGCAGCAGTTCGGCGCGATTCCTGAAATCGGGCAAAGCATCGAATGGCATGGTTGGGTTTTCGAGGTGGTGCGAAAGGACAATCTAAGACTCGCTGAGATTGCCGTTGAAAGTATCGATGTTTCGCGGAGTCATTCCCCTGAAGGCGGGACAACCCAATGACGCTTTTGGCTATTGCAGTCGGATCACTCTTGATTGCTTTCAACGGTGCATTCGTTGCTTTGGAGTTTGGCCTAATCGGAGCCATGCGGTCAGCGGTCGACTCAGCAGCCCGTGAAGGCAGCCGTTCAGCGCTTGCAGCCCAGCGCCTTCAAAGCGATGTCCTAACGACATTAGGCGGCGCACAGTTAGGGATCACGGTCTGCTCGCTGATAGTTGGGCGATTGGCCGAACCAGCCGTAGCGTCCGTAGTGGAGAGTCTTGTGTCTCAGTTCGTTGAGATCAGCGAGACCCTTTTGCATTCAATCAGCTTCGCTTTTGCATTAGGCCTTGTCGTAATAGTGCACATGGTTATAGGTGAGATGGTCCCCAAGAACCTTGCCATCACCGGCCCAGAACGAACATTGCTGTTCTTAGCTCGACCGATGGCGGCCTATCTGTTGGTGGCACGGCCCATTGTCGGCGCCCTTTTGTGGTTTTCGAATGGGATTCTTCGGTTAGCGCGTGTCGAGCCAGCATCGGAGATCGATGAGGCTGCGACCAGTGCCGAGCTTTCGTTAATGATCGATGAATCTCATGACCAGGGACTCATTGATCACGAGGAATACGCATTGATCGAGAGTGCACTGGCGTTTAGCGAAACGCTCGCGACTGCAGTAATGGCGGAAATGAATCAGGTGCACTCCGTTGCCGTGAACTGCCCGATATCAGAAGTTGAGAGTCAAATTGTGGCAACAGGACACACACGGCTTGTTGTGCATGGTCGCGACATTCATGATGTCCGCGGCTTCGTGCACAGCAAAGACCTCTTGGCTCTGGAAGGGCCGAATCAGCTATTGAACTCGGAGCTCATTAGGCCGATGTTGCGAGTCGACCCTGACGCTACTTTGCCTGATGTGTTGCAACTCATGCGACGATCACAGATCCATCTAGCGCTCGTTACCTCCGAAGGAACCAACCACGGAGTATTAACCCTGGACGATGTTATGCGAGGGTTAGTAGGCGGGCTAATCGAAGAAGGTTAGGGACTTGATTAGCGATCTGATCCGTCTTTAGGCACCCACAGCGTGATACCCGCCGTCGACGTGGACGATTTCGCCGGTCGTCATTGGAAACCAATCTGACATCATCGCTAGCGTCGTTCGAGCAACCGAATTCTGGTCGTGGACATCCCAGCCCATCGGTGCTCGTTCCTGCCACGCGTCTTCAAAGTCCCCAAACCCGGGAATAGACTTAGCTGCCATCGTTCGAATTGGCCCAGCCGATACAAGGTTCACTCGTATACCTTCAGGGCCCAACGACTTCGCGAGATAACGAGCGGTTGACTCAAACGCAGCTTTAGCGACCCCCATCCAGTCATAAACAGGCCAGGCGACAGAGGCATCGAAAGTCAGTCCGACGACACTGCCCTTGGCTTCTGCCAGCAATGGATGGAGGCCTCCAGCAAGTGCCTTGAGACTGTAAGCAGAGATATGTAACGCGACGCTGACATCCTCCCAATCTGCATTGAGAAAATTGCCACCCAGGCACGATTCAGGAGCGAAACCTATGGCGTGTAACACGCTATCTAAGCGCCCCCAGCGGTCCTGAAGATCGAGGAAAACGGCCTCGATTTGCTGAGGCTCAGTTACGTCCAGAGCTAAGACATCGCAAGGTTCGGGCAACTTGCGGGCAGTCCTCTCCGTAAGCCTCATACCCCGGCCAGCGCCAGTGAGCACAACTTCGGCGCCCTCCAATTGGGCCAATTTCGCTACCTCGAATGCTAATGAAGCATCCGTTAATACCCCAGTGATCAGCAGCTTTTTGCCGTCCATCAGACCCATAAGGGTTGTCCTCCGTTTAGTGCATTGGGCGCCGTGTGTCGGAGCCATTGTCACAACTCGCGTAATGAAGTCACCGTATCTCTCCCTCGGACAGTACCGTGGCACTTCATGCGGATCGGGATCGTTGGCGGAACTGGACCAGCTGGCTCGGCATTAGCAGCACGTCTGGCTGATATCGGTTACGAAGTAGTGCTTGGCTCGCGTTCAAAGTATCGCTCCATGGAAGTCGTGGATGCTCTCATCGAGCGGTGGCCTGAACGCGAATTAGATGTTTTACCATCAGACAACATTGGTGCCGCCGAATGCGAATTTGTAGTGATTGCTACCCCTTGGGACGCAGCGGCGATCACCGCTCGAAGTGTGAAAGACCAGGTTCGAGGCAAAGTAGTGGTGACGATGTCCAACGCCTTAGCGCGCGTTGATGACGAGTTCGTTCCGCTTATACCTCCACGCGGCTCGGTTGCGGCATCCGTGCAGTCGTCGTTGCCTGATTCGAAAGTCGCGGCGACATTGCAGCATGTTCCAGCGCAGGAATTAGGCAATCTAGACCAACCGCTCGATAGCGACATTCTTATTTGTAGCGACGACCAGGAAGCCACAGAGTTAGTAGCAGAAATCGTAGGCAAGATCCCCGGTGCAAGAGCTTTGGATTGTGGCAATTTGTCGAATGCCACCGCCATCGAAGCGTTCACGGCCGTTCTCCTTCAACTCAATACTCGATATCAGACCAGAGTCGCCCTGAAACTTGTAGGCCTGGAATGAGGTCTTTCCTGGCGAGGGTCTTCTAGTGGATGGCCTTGATCGCATTTGGGCGAGTTGGCGCCAGGACTACGTAAGTGGTGAGACGGGCGAAATCTCGAGCGCCTCTCAAGGCAAATGTGTTCTTTGCTCGGTGTTGGACCTCCGTGCGACCCACCCAGAACAGTTAGTTCACACCGGAGAAACTGCGGCGGTCATCTTGAACGCCTATCCCTACAACACAGGGCATGTCATGGTCCTTCCCTATGGCCACGTGGCTACCTTCGATGATCTACAAGAGGCAGCGCGACACGAGATGTTCGACTTGGTGGTGAGAGCTATCGCAGCGATCGAAAGTGCTTACACCCCCGACGGAGTGAACATGGGAGCCAACTTGGGCAAGGGAGCCGGCGCCGGGATACCCGATCATCTTCATGTGCACGTGCTACCGCGCTGGGATGGCGACACGAACTTCATGACCACCGTTGGCGGCGTTCGGGTTTTGCCTGAATCTCTAGACTCAACGCTTGAACGCCTCCGCTCTGCTTTCGCTTGAACGCTTAGTAAATATTGACTGGCGACAGGTAGCGTGAAGCACGTGGACAACCGCGAAGTGGGTGATGAACTCCCCGAGGACCTCGACCGCGGGTTCGTGGGTGCTTACAAGTTCCCCAATAATAAACGCCGACGACTAACAGGCGCTCTATATCTAGCGATTGCAATCGTGGTAGGAACCGGATCTATTTTGGTGCCCGGCGATCCCGTACTCGTTAACGCCGGACTGTTGATTGGATGCAGCGGACTTGGTCTTTTCGGTTTGTACAGCCTTGCAGCAGGACGCGGATTCGGTCTTGATGAGAACGCAGCGCTGGTGTCAGCTAACCAGGCGGTTGGTTTCCCTGTTGGTCATGCCAGTGCGCAACTAGGTTGGCGAGGCTTAATGAGCCGTCCCACGTGGAAGATACTCGTGTTCTCAGCTGAGGATCCGCCGGTCAGCAGGGGACTTGTCCTGGTTGATGCCATCGATGGAACCATCGTCGACGCATACGTAGAGGACAACCCAGAAGATTGGATCCGAACAGCGGAATCTGAGGACGACTCGAAAAGTCGTATCTGATGTTTGACGGAAACTTTCGCAATGCGGTTGATCGCATAGTTGGGCCCATTGGGCGAGGACTGTCTCGGCTCGGCATAAGTGCCGATTTCCTCACCTGCATCGGACTGTTGATGTCAGTTGCAGCTTGCGTGTTGATCGGTCAAGGACAACTGCGTTTGGGACTCACATTTCTGATTCTGACTGCCGTCCCAGATCTGTTAGACGGCGCAGTCGCCGCAGCGGCCGGCACTTCCTCAAAACGAGGAGCTTTCTTCGATTCGACAGCCGATCGTGTGACCGACGGCTTGTTGTTATGCGGCATTGGATGGCACCTGGCTGAAAGTAACGGCGGGAAGATAGTGCTGCTCCCGATGGCCGTTCTAGCGGTCTCCTCGCTGATCAGCTATGAAAGAGCAAAGGCGGAATTGTTGGGATATCAAGCCAAAGGTGGCTTGATGGAACGCGCCGAAAGGATGGTCATCCTCGGTTTTGGGTTGTGTTTCGAAGCCATCCTCGTTCCAGTGCTATGGGTCATGCTTGCATTGACCTCAGTGACCGCGGTGCAGAGGTTCTTTAAGGTGTGGCGCCAAGCAACCCGCGATATTCACTCTTCCAACCGTCAGGACTGATCGTGTCGGGCCAAGGTGTCACGACGCTTTACCGAGTCGGAGCTACCGCCGCACGGGCCCTACCCGGCCCATTAGCCGCCGCTCTGCCGAAGGTGGCTGCGCTTCCGCTCAGCAGATTCCTTCCTCAAAAGCGGCGGATGGTCGAACGTCACATGAGGCGAGCGATGGGTAGCAGCGCGACCGCTGATGAAGTCAAACGTGCGGCAAAAAACGCGTTCGCTTCATACTGCCGTTACTGGATCGAATCGTTTCGCCTGCCCTCTATCAAGAGCTCGCGGCTCTCTCACGGCATAGAAGTTCCCGATTACCAATACGTTGAACAGGCACTGAAACGCGGCAAGGGCGTCATCCTTGCCCTTCCGCATTTAGGTGGCTGGGAATGGGCCGGATTTTGGATGGCGACGGTTAACAAACTACCGATCACTGTCGTCGTCGAGCCGATTGAACCCCCGCAACTGTTTGACTGGTTCGCTGGCTTTCGGTCAAAACTAGGAATGAAAGTTGTTCCTATTGGCCCATCAGCAGGAGCCGAAATCGCATCCGCCTTGAAACGAAACGAGATTGTTTGTCTCCTCTGCGACCGGGATATTTCCGGGAGCGGCATCGAAGTCGACTTCATGGGGGAACACACCACTTTGCCGGGTGGGCCGGCACTCCTGGCCCTTCGTACCGGAGCCACGGTTCTTCCGACGGCGGTTTACTTCCAGCCCCGGGGCCAACATATTGGGGTTGTTCGGCCGCCGCTCAACACCAATCGTCAAGCAACAATTAGAGAAGACGTCAAGCGAGTGACAACTCACTTAGCCGACGAACTAGCGCTCCTTATCCAGCGAGCGCCCGAACAATGGCATCTCTTCCAACCTAATTGGCCGAGCGATTTATCTTCTGAGGTTTGAAAGTCACTCGAATTCTGGTGGGTCTTTGCACCTCCATCACGTAGCGTTGGTCGCCGTGAGGATCGGAATTGTCTCGCCCTACAGTCTCACCAGTCCGGGAGGCGTCCAGACTCAAGTTCTCGGATTAGGTAGAGCCCTGGGTCGCCTTGGGCATCGGGTACGAATTTTAGGTCCGTGTGATGGAGCCCCTCCCGAACCCGGAGTGACTCCTTTAGGCGCGAGCATCCCAACATTTGCTAACGGATCGGTCGCACCGATAGCTCCCGATCTAGCTTGCACTCTTCGGACGATTCGTGCTCTACGCGACGAAGAATTTGATGTCATACATATCCACGAACCGATCTGTCCGGGACCTTGTCAAACGGCATTATTTCTCCGAAACGCACCGATCGTGGGGACCTGGCACGCCGCTGGAGGCAGCAAGGCCTACCTCACGCCAGGTGTTCACTGGCTTGCCAGTCGAATGAATGTTCGGGTAGCGGTCTCCAAAGAAGCGAGCGATATGGCGAGCGACGCCCTCGGAGGTGACTACGAGGTGACCTTCAATGGCATCGAGATCGAAAGCTTCGACAACTCGTCAGCGAAGCACACCTCAGGTCCAACGATCGCATATCTAGGGCGTCACGAACCGCGCAAAGGTTTAGAGGTGCTACTTCAATCAGTCGTGTCAATGCCAGAGAAAGTAACGCTGTGGGTTATGTCCGACGGCCCTCAAACCGAAGAACTGCGTTCACGGTATGGCTCTGACGAGCGGGTGAAGTGGTTGGGAGCGGTAAGCGATGAAGAGAAAATATCGAGATTGAAGGGGGCTGATGTCTTTTGCGTGCCTTCTCTCCGAGGGGAGAGCTTCGGAATTGTGCTTCTCGAAGGAATGGCGTCGGGCACGCCGGTAGTAGCGAGTGACCTGCCGGGCTATCGCAATGTTGCTAAAGGAGGCGACGAGGCATATTTGGTTGCACCTGGCGATGTTCAAACGCTGAGTTCAGGGTTGAGACGTGTGCTCGAAGACAAGCAACTAGCAAGTCAACTGTCGCAAGCAGGGTTGAGCCGAGCAGCAGAGTTCTCGATGGCTCGACTTGCTGAGATTTATGTTGAGTTGTATCAGCGCGCGATCGAAATCGAACTCAAAGATCCCGAAAGAGGTGGTTGGCGCGAAGAGTTGAGTCGGATGATCGGCCACTTGAGATGAACAGGCCGCTGTTTCCACCTCATTGAGGGGGTATCAATGCCCCGCCGCTCGGACCTCTACACTGCGACTTCGAGCCACTGACCGACATCGGAGATACGAAAAGCAAATGGAGAACTGGAGCGATAGAAACCAACAGCGCGCAGTTCGACTTAGCATCATGTTTTGGTTATCGGTCCTGCTGACTTCTGTATTGGTATGCGCGGTTGGGCTGAGCGAACTCGTACCAATTTGGATATCAGTGCCAGCTGGCTTAGCAACCTTCGGCGCAGTTGCGTGGTCGTCTAAAGAAGCAGAGCGTCGGCTCATCGCAGGGTGCGGAGAAACTGAAGTAGCGACAGATAGCTACCCGCGGTTGGAGAATCTGGTCGACGCCTTATGTCTGACTACCGGTATCTCACCCCCTGAGGTTCGCGTACTTCGATCACCGGCGCGCAATATCGCCGCTGTTGGACGTCTGCCCCACAAATCAACGCTGCTAGTCACTACCGGACTTCTTGAGAACACCAGCCGTATAGAACTCGAGGCAGCGCTTGCTAATCGGATCGCTCAAATAGCGAATTATCGGGTGGCGGTGATCAGCACGACGTTAAGTACCTTTTGCTTAACCTTGGGGTCATCGCGCTTTCGAGTTCAACCTTTTCTCCTTTTGGACGTGGTAACGAGGGGCCGACTGACTAGCGATCTTGAGACCAGCAACGATTTCTATGGTGACTCAGCGGGAGTAGCGGTTACCCGATATCCA
>DCYM01000179.1 GCA_002331465.1 Candidatus Neomicrothrix sp. UBA2110
GGGCACGACGGCCCTTGGAGCCACGTCATCTCATACGCGCCAACAGTTCACGCTATTTGTGGCATAACGCACCTCACGAATTTTGCTGATCGCGGTGACGTCGGACCCGGTTTTTCTCTCAACGATCATCTTGCTGGCTTCGCCGCCGCTTCATCGACAATGGCTGCGTTAGTAGCTCGTGATGTGGTTGGTAAGGGTCAACACATCGACATGGCACAATTGGAGATCGGAACCTATTGCATTGGCTCCGCGGCTCTCGATTGGCTGTCAAATGGAAACGTGGCCCAACCGCACGGCAACCAAGATGGATTGCATGACCACGTACCCAACGAGGTTTACCCCTGCGCAGATGGGTTCGTGGCCGTAACAGCCACCAACGACGAGCAATGGTCACACCTCGCAACTCTATTAGCGAACCCAGAGTTAATGGGTCTGTCGACTGAAGCCGAACGCAGAACAGAACGCGACAAGATCAACCGGGTCTTCAGCGAATGGGTAACTGACCGAGACACAAATTCTGTGGTTGAGCTTCTCCAATCCATCGGCGTTCCAGCAGGAAAGGTACAAAACGCCAACGATCTGATTAACGAGGACCCACAACTGGCCGCACGAGGTTTCTGGCGAGACACGACCCACGACGTGTTCGGTGATCGCACAATCGACACGTTTCCGGCTCTGTGGAATGGTCGGCGCCTGCCCGCAAGCGCTTTGTCGCCTTCGTATTTAGGCGAACACAATTTTGAGGTCTGGACTCAGCTCGCTGGTCTCGATTTCGAAGAGGTTGCCGAGGGGGTAGGGAACGGCCTTTTTAATTAAAGGGACGCTTCCCTATTCTTCGAGATCGACCCAACCAACCACTCGCTGGACGAGCACATCGACGAAGTCTGGCTGTCCGCCCTCCATCCCGGTGTCCAGTAGGTCGTCACCTGCGACCATTCTGTGAGCTAGGACTGCCTTGGTGGTAGTCACGTCGTCAACCAGATCTTCGTAGGAGTAATCCTGCACTCCCTCACCAATCAAGACTTGGTGATACCTGCGCAGCAACATTTGTTCTTCGTCTCGATGGTGAGGTTCCAAAGCTGTGGTGATGAAATAGGCAACCTCCCATCCAGCGCGTCCCCACCCCAAAGCCTGCCAATCAAGAACGACAGTCTCACCGTTGGGCCGGAACATAAGATTGTCTAGCCGGTAGTCGCCGTGACACAGAGTCCAAGGGCCCTGCTCCATCTGGGAAGCAAATAACGGAAGTCGCTCTTGGACTTCGTCCATCTTCGCAATCATTGCTTCACCGATTAACGAACCGAAACGGTCAACAAAGGCGTCGCGGTTTCGTCGATAACTAGCCTGAAGGACCTTCGGGGTACGACCAACACTCCATAGGATCGGATTTGCATCCCGGCGATCTCGATTCATCCAATTGTGTGCATGAAACCGGGCCAATAGATCGAGGCCAACCAAGGCATCGTTGATCGATCCGCCTGCGACTTGGCTCGGAGGTCGAGCGTCCGCTATGTCCTCCATGACCAACAAATATCTGCGGGGACTCTTCACCCCCAACGACAACAAACGGTCGAGAACCCAACTCACACCACCAATGGGAAGTTTTTCGAAGAGAAAAACGAAGAGTGTTTCGAGCCACGGGGCGGGGTTGGGGTCAAGTTCGGCGTGAATGAACTCGGGCATCATAATTCCGAGTTCGCCTCTCATCTCGCTGTAGACCCAGATCTCTCTTTCGTAGACGGCGAGGGCTTCACCTAAAGAGCGGTTTTTCTCGACCTTGGACGGAAGTTTCGCTATGACCGATGTTGGGGCCGCGTCGCCCCCTTCCCACGTCAAGTTGCAGCGATGGAGTTCTCCCATGAATCCAACGCCTTCACCGATTGGCTCTGTCTCCACTCCAGTGATCACTCCGCCATATTTGGAACCGATCACCGAAGTGAACCACTTAGCGTCCAGTTCGGCTGCGGTTTGTGGGATGTGTTGCGTGTCACGTCGCGCCATGTAGAGATTCTGGCGCAGAGTTCGCTACTCCGCGACCTTTGCTGCAGTCGCGATGGCCGAAAGCACGGCGTCGGACACGATCCGGTCTTCCGCGGCACGATCGTTCATGCCCTTTGCCAGCACCACATGAGATGACCTAACCCCCTGGGGGGTCGCCACTGCTATACAAGCACGATTGTCACCGCTTCGGAGACGATCCGTTGTTAGCGCGGCTGTACATGCAACTCCGGCTATTGGCATGTCCGCGTCAGCGAGCTGCTTCGCACGCTCAAGGCATGCTGTCGCCATCGCTTCAGCAGTATCACTTGCCACCATTTGCACAGGGGTATACCCAATGAGATCGGATAAGGCTGACGCTGCATACGGAACGGTGGCCTCCAGAACGGTTCGCGATGCCCCTGGGACGGAGAGTAGGTCCGATATCGAAGCAACTCCCCCACCGGTAACAGCCATCACCATCATCAATGGGGCGTCATGAATTAGATCTACGAGAGTCAAACGATCGGTAGTCGCCATTGGAGCTAATGAGGACACCTACGATGACACCTCGCTCAACATCGTGGTTGCGGACTCTAACCCACCTGTGCCGATCGGCACTCGACATGCCCGAAGTGAAGCTTCCACCGCTCCCAGCGCTCCGAGCAGCATCGGGACGTTGAGATCTCCCAGATGTCCGATGCGAAAAGTTGACCCCGCTAGCGGACCAATTCCAGTTCCCATGCTCAAATTAAATCGTTGTCGGGCCACTGCTACAACTTCGTCAGCGTCATAATCCTGGGCCAGCCGCACACATGTCACACTGTCGGAGCGCTCGTTTGCTTTGGTGGCGTTGAAGTTGAGCGCTCCGGCTTCGCTCCAGACTTCAACCGCGGCCCGCACCGCGTCAGCCAGTCGGCGATGTCGACTAGTCACTGCGTCAATTCCGCCCTCTTCTGCGATCATGCATAGGGCTTCATCGAGTCCGAAGAGATGATGTATGGGTGGGGTCCCACAAAACATGCGGTAACCCTCGGCCTCTAGTCGGCGTCGCCAATCCCAGTAAAACCTGCCTCTTTGGTTTACATACGCGGCTGCAATAGCTCGATCGCTGATACCGGTGAATGCGAGCCCGATCGGCATCATCAGACCTTTTTGGCTGACGGCGAGACAAGCATCGACGCCGAGTGAGTCGACCTCAAGTGGTGTGCACCCAAAGGAGGCGATCGAGTCGACGACTAACAACGCTGAGTGCTCTAGGTCGTCAAGAACTGTTCGTATTGCCGCAAGGTCGGAAGTTACCCCGGTTGAAGTTTCGGTGTGGGCGAGCAAAACCCCTTCTATCCGCCGACCGGCATCGGTCGCGAGCACGTCACGAAGTGCATCGGGGTCGACACCTTGTTGCCAGCCGGTCTCAAACCAACAGACGTCTAGGCCATGGGCTTCACACATCTCGCCCCATCGGTGACTGAAATGGCCGCTGTCGCAAAGGAGTATCGGTGCTCCAGTGTCGAACAGATTGGTGACAGTTGCTTCCCAGGCTCCGTGGCCCGTACTGGTGTACCCGATCAGAGGCCCAGAGTTCCCCATATGGTTGTTTAGCCTCGTGAGACAGGAGTCAAGCAATACCGAAAACTCGGGAGTGCCAAAATCGATGGCTGGTCTTGCCATTGCTCGAAGGACCCGATCAGGAATGTTGGTAGGTCC
>DCYM01000259.1 GCA_002331465.1 Candidatus Neomicrothrix sp. UBA2110
CACTCCCAACGCTTCCTGAGGCATGCCATGAGAACGGCTGAAAAGACTCCCTGACGGGATCGGATGCAGACGGTTGTCATGCTTCGCGCTTGTCTTTCAGCTCCTGATGCTCAATCGGTTCGCTTGTTTAGCCGGACCGATTCGTGAGTGTTGCGATGATTGCTGGGACGTCGTCTGGTAACGCGTTACCACGCCAGCAAATGTGTTGATCCGATCGTACCAGCAGAAAATCATGGCAGAAGTAGGGCGCCTTCACCTCGGCATCAATGACGGTGAGCGGTAGTTGATGGACTTCAAAAGCGTCCGTGAAAGAACGGTCTATCGTGCGGCCATGGAACTGTAGAAGCGAATAGTAGGGACCCAGCAAGTCGTAGATGGAGTCATCATCATTGGCCCAAAAATGCGGCAATCGGCAACCGGGGACCGTACTAGGCGTGGCATTGCCCATGTCGTAGCTAGGAGGCGCTTCATCGTCGTATACGATCAGCGGGGAGTTGTCATAGAAATAGCCGAAATTTAGGCCCTCACAAATAAATTGTGGAACGTTAATTTCGTACACCTTATTTGCAACGACTTCCGGCCGAAGTTCTTTCTGTGTATGTCGACCCGCTAGTTCAAGGGCTTTAGCCATGGCTAGACGGGAAACCTGTTCCGTAATTGGGTGCCGCTCTTTTTCGTGGGCATCCAGGATGGAGGGCGGCGCATGACCCAACAGCACAGCCGCCATCATCCACGATAGATTCATCGCATCCGCCACACCTGCATTCATCCCGTAACCAGCCATCGGAATCCAGATATGCGCTGCGTCGCCTTCGATGAACACATTGCCGACTCGAAATTTTTCGGCAACCAGCCGCCTGGCGGTCCAGTCGACGTGCTGAATGGTCTCCCACTTCAAGTTGCCGACACCCAACAAATCTCGTATGGATTGATCGGCATTGAGGTCTTCGAAATCAACGGCGGTGGCTGGCACGCTGCGATGCAACAGCCACAGCTCTTTGCCGTCGATCGCAATGCAAACACCGCTGACTTTCGAATTGGTGATCCAATTCATCCATGCGGGACGATTTTTATACAGATCTCGGATTTGAGGGCACCGGACGAGCGTAGACCGAGTTCTACCGAGTTGACTATCACCCCTGAATTTCACCCCCATTTGCTTACGTACGGCACTACGTGCTCCGTCACAGCCAACCAAATAGGTTCCTTCGAGCTCGATTGGCTCGTCATTAGGGATTGAATCCGCGATCACTCTGACGCCATTTTCCATCGTTTCGTAACGCCGAAAAACGGCCTCCGGCAATAGCGTTATGTTTGGAAAGTCCTTCGCGTATTGGTAAAGGATAGGGTTAAGGAAGTACTGGCTGAGTCGGACAACGGGCTCCGGGGTCAACCAATCGCTGTCTAAGAATCCCGGGGCTGAGTGACCGTCAGGCCCCATTCGCTCGTTACGGCTGGGAAGTTTTATCCGCGTAATTTCGGGCCCGTCAAAACCCGCAGTGAAGACAGCGTCTGTCGGGTAGTCATCGGGTAGGCCCGCCGCGCGGACTTGGTTAGCCACACCAAGTCGCCTGAATGTTTCCATGGTTCTGGCGCTCACGGTGTTACATTTTGCATCACCGGCTTGCATCTCCCGTCCTTGCTCAAGCAGGCAAACTTCGATCCCTCGTTGGGCCAGATCGAGAGCGAGCGTCAATCCGACAGGACCGGCGCCAACGATGATGACTTGAGTACTAATTTGGATAGCGAATCAGCGTCCCGAGTTGGACCAACGGTGAACCGGTAGGTTGTTGGTTCGAGTCAATAGATACGTCGCAGCGCTAACAAAGCAGCAATCTTGATCAACCCGAAATGGCGACATCAGAGAACCGGATCGGCGGCATGAATGCGTGTCGGTTCATATCCCAGCGTCGAGTCTTGCCGATAAGGCCGATCTTATTCAGCATTTCGTAGAAATTGCCGGCAACGGTAATGTTACGCACGGGTTGAATGCGCTCGCCGTCTCGGCATAGGAAGCCGGATGCCCCAAAACTGAAATCTCCAGCCACGGCGTTGGCGCCGGAGTGAGTGCCGGTGAGATCAGTCAATTCCAAGTATTCGCCCGCAGTGACTGCATCATCGTCCGCATCGCCTGGGCCGATTTCGAATTGATGTAGCTGCACCTCGAGCGTCGATCGCGGTGAGCGCGCTCCGTTGCCCGTCGTTTGGACTCCGAAATGAGCCGCCGTCGCGCTGTTATGGATGAACGTTTCGAGATTACCAGCGGCAATGAGTGCGGTACGCGCTGTCGGGCTACCTTCGTCGTCGAACAGTGCGTACCCGAAACCGTCGTCCATCAGTGGGGAATCAAAAAGATTGAGTCTTGGGTCGCCAATGGCCTCGCCGACTTTGTCACGCATCGGATTGATGCCATCTTTCGCTGCCTTAGCGGAAAACATCATAGAAAACGTCGAGAACATCGTTGGCTGACATTGAGCATCAAAGATTACGTCGTAGTGTCCTGAGGGAACGGCTTCTCCGTGGAGTAGAGCAAGACAGTTAGCGTGTGCCGTTTCCACGATGTTGTCGATGTCGAGCTCGTCAAAGCGGCGCGCGCCCTGTCCCCAGCCTTCCATAACGTTCTTGTCGCCTTCCTCGACAAGGGCCGCTGCCTGCGAAAAACAGGCTCGGACTCGGGAGACTGCTTTTAGTCCAGCGGTAGAAAAGATACGTTGCGCGGCTGTCACGTCTGATACGCCGTTGTAGGGAACATTCTTAACCTTGTCTCGTGCCGCCAGCTCTCGCTCAAGTCGGAGCACCGTATCGATCTTCTCCTCCACCGTCACATTGTCGATCGGCGCCAGCAAGGCATCGTCAGTGGCCAACGCGATTTCCGTATCGGGAATTTGCTCATTCGTGTCCGTGCGGGCGTAAGTCGCGTTCACCAGCGCGTGGTCCACCATCAACCGAAGCGCGGCCGTATCGGCAGCCTCGCTGTACGCGACACCGGCTTTATCGTCCTTGATCACACGGACCCCGAAGACCTGGCTAGAACTGACCTTGTGTTCTTCGAGCTCACCGTCGCGCGCTTTCAACGACAACGAGGAGCCCTCTGCAACCATGAGATCGCCGGTCGCTCCGGCCTCGGTCACCCATTGCAAAACGCGTTCGGCAATTTCCATCAGGCGTTACCCCCAACCAGGATGTCGTCGACTTTGAGCGAGGCTTGCCCAACCGTCGTAGGTACAGCGCCTGAGACAGACCCGCACATGCCACAAGCGAGCGCGAAATCGCTGCCCACCATGGAAATTTCTTTGAGCACAGCAGGTCCCGTGCTGATTAGCGTGGCAGCCTTCACGGGGTACTGAACCTTGCCCTTTTCGATGTAGTAACCCTCGGTGACGGCAAAGTTGAACTCGCCCGTGCCCGGTTGTACGGAACCACCGCCCATGTGGGACGCATAAATTCCTCGATCGACGGAAGCGATCATGTCGTCGAGATCGGCCTCACCGGGCTCGATAAAGGTGTTTCGCATGCGCGACGCTGGCGCAAATTTGTAAGATTGGCGCCTTCCGGAGCCGGTTCGATCATGACCGGTCTGTTCGGCGCCGATTCGATCAGCGAGGAAGCTCGTTAGCTGCCCGTCCTTGATAAGCTGTGTCCGCTGCGTCGGCATACCTTCGTCATCGATATTGATCGAGCCCCACTCTTTCGCCATGGTACCGTCGTCCACGGCGCTGACGACGGGGTTTGCGATTAGCTCGCCCATCTTGTCGTGGAAAACCGAAGCTTTTTTTGCGACAGACGTTGTCTCCAAAAGATGACCACATGCCTCGTGAAAGATGACACCGCCGAAACCTGGACCGATCACGACAGGCATCCGACCGGAAGGACAGGCTTTTGCGGATAGATTGACCAGGGCCTGCCGCGCCGCTTCACTGCCTGTCTTCTCAGCATCAATGGCTTCCTGAATCTCCCAACCGATCAATCCACCATCGTTGAACCCACCAGTCGCTTGCTCAGACCCGTTGGAAGCAATAGCGCTCAGGCTGGCACGGATGTAATTCCGGATATC
>DCYM01000014.1 GCA_002331465.1 Candidatus Neomicrothrix sp. UBA2110
TCGTCTCCCGAACAGGGGTGGATACCGTGGGGCAACATTGACGGGTCAGCGTTTCCGATCTTCGGGGCTAGTTGCCCGTTAACTGTCCAGCCAAGTAGATGCGGGGTTAGAAAGTTCATCGATGACTCAGCTTGGGACAGATCGATGTATTGGCCCTCGCCAGTTCGACGCCGATGGTCAAGGGCAGCAAGGATTGCGATCTCCAGATAACGGGGAGAGACGTAGTCGGTGTAAGCCCCAGCGACTCCTGCGGGGTCACGGTCAGGCCAACCAGTCATTTCATAGAAACCCGACATTGAGGCCCCCATGGTTCCAAAACCCGCTAGATGTGACATCGGGCCGTCTTGTCCGAACAAGCAACTACTTGTCATGATGACGTCAGGATTCACCTTCTTCAAATCCTCGTAAGTCAGGTTCCATCCGGCCATGGCTTTTGGTGAGAACGACTCACACACCACGTCGGCCCAACGCACAAGGTCGAGGATAAGCTCCCTCGCTTCAGGGTTGTCCATCGCGACGGTAAGGCCGAGTTTGCCAGCGTTGAGGTTCTGGAACAGTCCGCTGTTTTCGGCACCTCCTTCATTGTTGAGCAACGGCTGAAATGTACGCGCTCCCTCAATTTTGTGTGAGGACTCAACGCGCACCACGGTCGCCCCCCAGTCAGCGAACACTCGAGTTGCGGCTGGGCCTGCCATCACCCACATCAGGTCAAGGATCTTGACATCAGAAAGCGGCGCTACTGGCATCGCTTCAACGACCGTGGTGGGTTCGGCAACCCGGGTTTTGATCTCACCGTTGTCCTGACCGATGGCAGGCGGGGGCAGCGATACATCGAGCGGCGTAGCTGAAAATTTGGCCATCGGGCCCGGAAATTGAACTGGCCCGAGATCAAGGCATTCGATTTCACGCCAAAAGCCCCGTTCCTCGAACTGGCCAAGCTCTGCAACTTCCTGGACGTTGCAAATCGGCACGATCAGCAGACGCTTCTCAAGGGCTGCCGATAGCAACTCGGCTTTAGTCTTTGTCGCTGAGAATTGGGCGGCGACTTCTTGGATGCGGTCGTATTCTCCCAGCCCGATACGACCGTTTGTCACCCCTTCAACGAAGTTGACCCAGTCAATCTCAAGATCGCTACCTTCACACATGCCCTCCTCATGGATCCATTCGAAAAGTCGGGAGCTGAACGGGGCAATCGCTTCGCCAAAAAGGATTGTGATGGAGACGAATCCGTCGGCAGCCGGAGAGCGGAGGCGAATTCGAAATGGGCCCACTGCCGCTCCACCACTCATCCGAGTCGTCTCAGGTGAGTTGTATAAGTGACACAGAACCATCGACTGAGTGGCTTGCATAAAAGATTGCTGGGCACTGACGTCAACGTGTTGCC
Source organism: Candidatus Neomicrothrix sp. UBA2110 (assembly GCA_002331465.1). Taxonomy (GTDB): domain Bacteria; phylum Actinomycetota; class Acidimicrobiia; order Acidimicrobiales; family Poriferisodalaceae; genus UBA2110. Next base: position 1,385 of record DCYM01000014.1, read on the forward strand.
CCTTACCGGAACGGTTACGTTCATGTAGAGCGATAAGGGTCGCTCCTGCAGCCTCGGCTGAAGCGTGCAGAAATGACTGCGCTAAAGGCACACGTAAAGGTGCGCGGTCTTCGTCGCCGGTCATCTTTGGCACCATCGCTGCTGCAGCCACAGTCAGATCCGTCGCGGCCCAGTCGGCTTTGGGTCCGCTCTGACCAAACGGAGAAATGGATGTCACCACGATTTCAGGGTTCACCGCCGCGAGCTCGTCGTAGCCAAGTCCACGCTCAGCCATAGCTCCTGGCCGATCCGACTCAAGGACAATGTCTGCACCGGCGACCAACTCGAGAAAACGTCCGCGATCGGCCGGATCGTCAAGATCCATGGAGATACTTCGCTTCCCGCGGTTGTATGACCAAAACCACAGAGATGCTTCAGGGTCACCCTCTCGTCCCGCAACAAACGGCGGTAGTCGGCGCGAACGTGAACCGTCCGGAGGCTCCACCAAAATGACCTCTGCCCCAAGGTCTGCCAGAGTGGCACCCGCCAGTTGGCCTCGTTCATCAGTGAGATCAAGTACTCGATACGGCGACAGCACGCGCAATTCCCCCTTATGTCCGACCGGCAAAGAAACTAGCGCTCGTTAGGGCCATCGCTGACCGAGTCGCTCGCGACAGCCAGATGCGTGATGACGAGCACTGTGGGAAGCCACATACACGAAGCCTTTCTCAGATCCGGCCTTCATCAACGCGAACACCGACTCCGACGTCCACCAAGGCTGAGTCAACCCAATCCGCCACTCACCAGAGCCAAGGACCGGCTGCGCTTCGGAGTTATCTTTGCTGGTGCACAGCGCCCTACTTGTAGCTGGCTAGGTTGTTCGCTACCGAACCCACTGGTGGGTTCGCTTTCTCTATGAAGGAGATCACTCCATGCTGTTTCAAATCGACTATTCGGTATTCCAAACCAGCAGACGCGATGCCCTCACCGCCTTTGGAACATTCACTCAAGAACAGCTCGAATCATTGTTAGCCGACCACGGTGTCGAACTAATTGGCCGTTGGCACTGCCTGGGTGAAGGAACCGGGACCATGATTGTAGAAACAGACGACTTTTCGAAATGTACTGCGTTTCAACTCGCCTGGGCTGACGTGTGTGACATGAGAGCCAAACCAGTAATGACGGACGTACCTGCGCGAGAAGCCATCCAAACTCACTTCATCTAATCGACCGCCTACCAAGATCGAGGTTTGCCCTTCGGGGCGGTCTTTTATCATTTTCTGCAGGCCTACGATCCTGACACTCAGTTCGAAAAAGTTATTTATCGGGAAGCCGCCGCCAGAGAAGCGCGACTGGCGTTACGTCTACGGGCTCTGTTCGATTGTTTTCATCTCCTTGGTGGCATGAGTGATTTCGTAATTACCGAATGATTTAGAACAGTGGATTGCTCCTCTCTCATGCCAGCAATCCCAAATACATCCGGAGAAACTACGGGTCTCTACCATTGCGTGAGAACAGCACTCAAACAGTGGTAGGGATCCGTGCACCTATGAGCCATAAGTGCCTATGGGAGGCGATATCAGGAAGTAACAGATCTATGGCCTGAAAGAGGCTCCCGCTGTGGGCCCGAGCTGGGTTTGTAGAATGCTTTGAGCTTGTTGCACAAATTCGCAGAGCAAGGGTCGCGTGTCTCGTGGATCGATCAGATTCTCGATATCCATTGCATGAGCGTTCCTAAACGGAGACGCGATCGCTTCCAAACGCGCTTCTATCTCTTCTCGTTTCGCCTTCGGGTCCTCAGCATTTTGAATTTCTCGTTTGTACGCAACCATCGTTCCACCTTCGATGTGCATAGAGCCTGCATGAGCGGATGGCCAGGCGTATCTCTGGTACATACCGCTGTGTCGCACGTGAAGACCACCCGCCACGCCGTAGCACTGACGCATCAAAAAAGAGATATAGGGCATTTTCGAAGCCGAGAAGACCGTCACGGCTCGCGCTCCGCCACGGAGGATTCCTTGAACTTCGTTCTCCGGCCCGACGTGGAAGCCCGGCTCGTCACACAACCAGACGAGTGGAAGGTGGAAAGTGTCACATAGCTGAACGAGTCGCATTGCTTTCTCAGCTTCAAGTGGGCCCATGGCGCCGCCGTAATACAGCGGATTGTTGATCATTACGCCGACGGGGTAACCGTCAACTCGGCCCAAGCCTGTTATGTGAGCTCGCCCTGACAGGGGAGCTATCTCGAAGAAAGAGTCGATGTCTAGGACAGCGTCAAGGATCCTGTGCGGATAATAAATTCGTCTTTTGATACGCGGTATCACTTGTAGCAACATTTCGTCTCTACGACCTACCGGATCTTTGGGTTCAGACCGTGGTGCCATCTGCCAAACGTTCGAGGGCAGATATGACAGAAATTTTCGAGTTTGCTCAAAAGCATCTTGTTCAGTTTCGGCCAGGTTGTCGATGACGCCATTAGGGATTTGAACTCGTTCATCGCCCAGATCTTCTTTAGTGATATCGACCCCTATGCCTTCTTTCACTACTGCAGGTCCGGCAACGAATACCTGGCTCGTGTCCTTCACCATGATGCTGAAATGAGCCAGACATGCCTGCACCGCTGGGAGGCCCGCTACCGATCCCAGAACTGCGGACACGACCGGCACTTGACCTAAAAGCTCCGTTGAAATATCTGGTGACTCGGTGTCCGGCAAATATGTGTGACCCAGTTTTTCGAAGGTTTTGACGCTTCCTCCTGTTGCGTCCAGTAGGCGTACCAGCGGTAGTCGATGATCTCGGGCCAAAGTCTCGGCGACTATGTACTTTTGCCCAATGTTGCCGTCAGCGGCTCCTCCACGAATGGTGAAGTCTCCTCCGCACAGCACGACCCGCCGGCCGCCGAGTTCGGCTGTGCCGATCACGTAATTGGCCGGAGTGAGGCTTTCCAGTAACCCGTTTTCGTCAAAAATAGGGGTCCCAGCAAGCGCCCCAATTTCACGAAAGGTTCCGGGATCTTGTAGGCAGTTGATTCGTTCGCGGACTGTCAGCTTTCCTCGCCCATGATGAAAGTCGACGCTTTCCTCACCACCCATTTGTTGGATGAGTCCAAGCCTTCGTTCTAGTTCTACAACTTCTTGTTCCCAACTCATAATGAAAATCCTTTTAGCTGGTGGATGTATAGCAGCGGTTATTTGAGAGTGACGCTGGTTGCGTTCCCTGTATCTGAGCTGATTAGGGTGTCCCGTCAATGAGTTCGGTGAGTGCTGAAATGGCTTTGATCTGTGAGCTCAGGACCTCTTGGAGTTCAGCACTGGTTAGTTCGATGACAACAATTCCGTAACGCTCGGCCCAACGGAGGACACATGCCAAAGCCCCCGGCTAGCCACTATTTTCATCGTCTCGAATTTCTCGGTAGTGCGCAAGAGCTTTTTGGTAATGCTCTACTTCGACTGCACCAGACACTAGATACCTGTGATCAATCACTACAGCGGGCACACCATTCACGCCGCTGCTTAGCGCTTCGTTGTACTCAGCGAACACCTGACTCTCAAAGTCTTTCCCATTAGCTACCCGAGTCTCTTCGAAAACATTCGTATCGATGTCTGCTTCGCGAGCTATTTCTAAGAGAACATCAGAATTCGAAATATCGCGGTTCTCGATGAAATAGGCACGCAACAGCCTTTGGTGATAGCGCCGCCAGGCCGCTTGGCCGAACGTGGCAGCGGTTTTGCCAGCGATGGCTGCTGGCAAAGAGTGTGAGGGCGGTGGGCTGGCACCAGACCACGGGCTGTTGAAACCAGCGAGAGGCTCAAGGCCAGCTGGACGCTCCCAACTTTTCGTATATTCAGTAAATTCTGCGAGGGTCCTCTCCTCAGGTTCAGGCCGCAACAAGAACGATTTCCATTCGATAGCAATACCGTCCCCTTCTTGTTCAGCTAATTCGTCGAGACGCACGGCCCCAACCCAACACCACGGTCAGAGGTAATCGGACCAAACGGTTATCTGCACGGCTTCGGAAGACATGGCCCACAGCGTAGATCACGGCGAAACTTCTCATGTTTACGACTCGGACCGCGGCAGAGTATTCCTTAGAACGGTCCGTTGCCACTCCGCTTTGTCATCGACAGGGGCGCTGTGACATGGTTTGACAACTAAACCAGAAACAAAGGCGGCGATTATGCCAGCACACGTATGGACCGATACTTGGAAAGTGAAGCCAGGTCGAGCCGAAGACTTCGTGGGGGTAATGGAAAGATTTGACGAAATTTTGACGCGACTAGATATCAGGCCGTCATATCACACCCTGGTTCAACAACTCGCTGGACCTAGCGGCGGTTTTCTGACTTTCCACCACACGTTCGGTTACCCCTCCTATGCCGAATACGGCGCAGCAACCGACGCCTTCTTTGCTGATCCTGAGTTTGAAGAACTATTTGGCAACGATGCGCTCGGACCCGATGCCCCTGCAGAAAGCGTCAGCGGCTCGATCGGTCAAGTGCTGTTCATCAAATAGTCCAGCCAAGTTCTAACAACCGGCAAGGGAGGTCTTTCGTCGTCTTTGTCGATGCCATCGCGAAAACGGTTAGCACCCTTAGGTAGTGACATAAACCGGAGTTGCGCTCAGGTAAACGCAACCTGTCTGATCCACGAGGCGTTCAACCTTCTTCCGGCCACGGATCGTCCATTTGAGTGGACAGCGGGACCTCGAAGGCGTTGAGCGTTAGAGAAATCAAGCAGTAGTAGCCGATGGTTGTAACAATTTCCACAACACCTTGTTCACCAAACGCTGCCGCGAGCTCGTCGTGCAACCCTTGAGTCACTCGGTGTTCCTCCAGAAGAGTTTTCGTGTATCGATGGGTCACCTCTAAAGCCCCGGTCCATCCCGGACTTTCCCCTCGAGCGAGACGGTCGAGCGCATCCGCTTCGAGGCCAGCGTTGATACCGATTGCTTTGTGCGCGGCGAATTCAAACTTTGCTCGATAATGAACCCCAACCGTACAGATGGCCACTTCCCGGACATCGGCGGGGATCTCGGTGCTGAACCGAACAGCACCGCCTAAGTCCAATGCAGGATGGCCCACGTTGGGAGCGTTCTGCCACACTCCAAACGGGCCGCGTCCCCAAATTTCGGCACCCAGGCCTTTCCTACTGCCTACAACCGCATCTCGAAGCTTGACCTGCGATTCAGAAAGTTGATCCTCATTAGGAATCGACAACCGCATTAGCGACCTTTCCATTCTGGTTCGCGGCGTTCAAAAAACGCTTTGATGCCCTCTTTGCGATCTTCGCTCGCGAAAACTTCAGATCGAGCGTAGTCAGTGACCGACCAGCCAAGTTCGTCTCCGCTTGCAAGGATTCGTTCCATTGCCTGCACAGAGTGACGCGTGGAGGTGGGAGAGTTCGACGCGATCTCTTGGGCTAATGCGACAGCAACTTCTAACGCATGTCCAGGCTCGACGAGCCTGTTGATTAGGCCATACTGCAACGCCCGCTCCGCTGATAGCTCTTCACCCGTTAGCACTACCTCTTTCGCTACATGCAATGGAAGAGACCGAAGGGCCCTGAAAAGCCCGCCACTGGTGGGCAACACACCGCGCTTAACTTCAGGCAGCCCCAAGCGAAGATTGGTCGAAGCGACAATGAGGTCACAGCAAAACAATATTTCCATTCCTCCGCCAAGAGCCAGGCCCTCCGCCGCCGCTATGAGTGGCTTGACGCGACGCCGGCGAATTATGCCGTACTCGCCGCCACGATCCGACTTACCGCTTCCCTCTTTGAGGTCACTTCCGGCGGAGAACATGTCGATCCCACCCGTCAAAACCGCCACCCACTGGTCGGGATCGTCTTCAAATGAATCCAGTGCCTGATTGAGAGCAGCCGTCAGGTTGGGGTCAAACGCGTTTCGTTTGTCATGACGATGCAGGGTAATGACCGTTATGTGGCCCTTTGTGTCGGTGTCAACAAGATCGGTTTCCATATTGTTCCCACTAGCGTTCGTCAAAGCACTTTTAGAGACGGCCGCAGCGTACCCTCAAGCCGGTGAATGACGCCCGGTTGGATCAGCGAACCCCAATGGTGTTCGCGGTGCGACACGGCGAGCGCTCATCGCATATGGGGAAACCGCGGCCAGTTCGGCCGTATTTCGCCCTAGCAACTGGCTCTCTTGCCTTCGTGCTCGGTACGGTAAATGTGACAGTTTCCAACGTCGCATTTCCCGAGATAGTGCGGTCGTTTCCTGGTGTCAGTACCGGCATGACCGGCTGGATTATTGCGGGCTACTCACTGGCTTTTGCCACGACCATGTTGGCTGGAGGTCGCCTCGCCGACCGTTATGGGCGGTTGACGATATTTCGCATCGGATTGTTCGGCCTGCTCCTAGGCGCGTTAGGAGCTGGTCTCGCCCCAAACCCATTAATCCTCGTGTTGGCAAGGGCACTCCAGGGCATGTTCGGAGCGCTCACGGTGCCTTCCTCTCTCGCTCTGGTACTTCCACAGTTTCCCCAAGCAAAGCAAGCCAGCGTGATCGGGCTCTGGGCCGCAGCTGGAATGTTTGCTTCTGGACTATCACCAGGTTTTGCAGCATTCGTGCTCGAAATCAGTTCCTGGCGATGGGTGTATTTGGTGCTCGTCCCGATCATTGGCTTGGGGCTGCTTGGCGCCAAATTCTTCTTGAAAGAAACCGCCGAGCCGTCAACAAAGCAGTCGCTGGATCTCCTCGGTGTTTTGATGGGCAGCGGGTCCGTATTTTTACTGGTTCTTGGAACCCTCCAAGGGAGGGCATGGGGCTGGGTTTCTCCGTACACCTTGGCCTGTTTTGTGGGCGCAGCACTACTGCTCCCAGTATTTATCCGCCGATCATCCAATCATCCAGAGCCCTTGTTCGATCCAGCCTTGTTTCGTATTCGCTCCTTTACCGTTTCCAACATCGCGGTGACCTTCGCCATGGTTGGCGCATTCACTAGCTGGTTCTTATGGCCTCTTTTCCTCACAGAAATTTGGGGGTACAGCAAAACAAAGGTCGGATTGGCTTTCACGCCATCCCCAGTAATTTCTGCTGCCGTCGCTGTCATGGGTGGGCGCTGGGCGGACAAGCACGGGTTCCGAGGAATAATGTCGCTTGCTTCCTTAACTGGAACTGCAGGCTTCTTTTGGCTGTACTTTCTCCTCGACGAGGAACTCGAGTACTGGCTCGCCTTTTTTCCAGCTTCAGTCCTGTTTGGACTCGGCATGGGAATCCTCGCTAGTCAGCTCAACAGCGCAGCACTACGCGATATTCCTGCCGGGTCCATTGCTACCGCGAACGGCATACATCAAAGCCTCCGGTACGCAGTCGGAGGCATGGGGGTGGCTGTAGCAATCACCGTATTAAACGGGACACACACAGTTGCGCGATACGACCTCATGTGGCTCGTACTGGGAGTACTGCAGTTGCTGGTTGCACCGCTTATGTGGTTTCTGTATCCACGCGAACAACTTCCGAGGCGAGCTTCACCCTAATCATGGAACAATTTAGTTATGGCTGAAATCGACGTGACATACGACAAAGACAAAGCGCGTGCCTTTACCCAAACAATGCTTGGAATCATGAACGGCGGCGCTCTGTCGCTCATGATGAGCATCGGACACAAAACGGGGTTGTTCGACGCGATGGACGGAGCGGAGCCGGCTTCTTCGACTGACATCGCAGAACAAAGCGGGCTCAGTGAGCGCTACGTCCGCGAATGGCTTTCGGCCATGGCTTGCGGCGGCGTCATCAACTACAACTCCACGACGGACCAGTTCCAGCTTCCCGCTGAACATGCTGGTTTGTTAACCAGAAGAAGTGGTCCTCTCAATCTGACAGTTCCGATGCAACAAATCGGATTGCTAGCCGAAGTCGAAGCCGACATAGTCGAAGCTTTCCAATCCGGCGGGGGCGTTCCTTACGACAAATTCCCGCGCTTCCAAGCCCTCATGTCCGAAACCAGCGGCAATAGGTTCGACCGCACATTGATCGACCAAATCGTGCCGCTATTGGGCATCAACGATCAACTAACAAGTGGGATCGATATGGCCGACGTCGGCTGCGGTAGCGGGAAGGCTCTAGGCATCCTCGGTTCGGCATATCCAAACAGCCGGTTCGTTGGTTTTGATGTTTCCGAAGGGGGCATAGCAGCAGCTCGCGAAAATTCCGCAGGGCTAGATAACGTGACTTTCGAGTTATGCGACGCAGCTCAACTCGATGCCAGTGACCGTTTCCACGTGGTGACCACCTTCGATGCAATCCACGATCAAGCTCACCCCATGGCAGTTCTGGAAGGCGTTAATCGCATGCTTCGTAGCGGTGGCACGTATCTCTGCGTTGAGCCGAAGGCTTCCAGTCTTCTGGAAGAAAATATGCAAGACCCCATGGCCCCGTTCATGTACACAGTGTCGACCATGCACTGCATGACCGTTTCCCTGGCTTACGGCGGTGAAGGGCTCGGCACAGCGTGGGGTCATCAGACCGCGACTGAATATCTGACTGCCGCCGGCTTCGCAGACATCGAAATCACCGGTGTCCGCGACGATAGATCCAACAACTATTTCCTCAGCAAAAAGCCGTAACGGAATTTAGCTTTCGCCTTGGCGAACTAGTTCCTCTTCAGGCACGCCCGCATCAAATCGTTCGACTAACTCGTCCGCGTCGAACAACACTCCAATAGGGTTCGCCTCAAAAATTGGACCGTTCATGAAGTCAACCGCTTCTTGTGCGTCAGTAAAGTTCTCGACCTGCAGTTCGATGCGATTGCCATCTGGGTCGCTGTAATACATCGAGGTTGTCATACCGTGATTAATTGTCCTCTGAGGCACAATTCCTTGGTCGCGTAGGCGTACGTAGGTGGACAGCAAGTCTTCGAGGTTCTCATAGGTGAACGCCACGTGATCAACGCCGTTGCTCTCAGGTTCGGGACCGCTTTTAAACCCGCGATCTATGAAAGCGATCCGGTGGTGCTCATCATCGAACGTGGCGAAGGAAATCATTTTGTTGCGATGCACTACCCGCGCTTCGAGCACTGAGCAGTACCAGTTGGCCAAACGATCAATGTCACTTGTGCGTAAAACAAAATGTGCGAGCTTGGCGGGTTTAGCCATGCTGTCCTCCTATGTCGCTAGTTGCCTGCGGAGAAGTCAATCCATTCAGTAAGTTCATCGTAGGCCTCTAGGGACACTAAGTCCGGATATTTGTCTGGAAGGCCCGGCGCCGCCCGGAACAGGCATCCAGCTTCTGCTTGTTGCAACATGTTGATGTCGTTGTGAGAGTCACCGACTGCGGTGATGTGGTAGCCCAATTCTTGGTAGCCAAGCACCGCTCGCCGTTTAGCGTCCTCAACCCTAGGAACAAAGCGTGTGATCTGTCCGGCTTCAACAATTAACCGGTGGCACAACAGGTGTGGATATCCCAATTGCGTCACGAAATGATCCGCGAATTGCTCAAATGTGTCGGACAACAGCACTACTTGGTAGTTCCGCCGTAAACCATCCAGGAAAGCACGTGATCCTTCCAAAACATCTAACTCTGAGATGACATCACGGATGAGCGACAGCGGGATCTTGTATTCATCGAGGATGGCAATTCGCCTGTTCATCAGTTTCTGATAGTTCGGTTCCTCGCGTGTGGTGCGCCGTAGCTCGGAAATCCCGGTACGCGATGCCACAGCAATCCAAATCTCCGGAGTTACGACACCCTCCATATCTAACGCGATTATTCGTTGCAAGAACAGACAGCCTTTCACTTAGTGAGGGTGTGATAGCAACCCAAATGGTAGAAACCACTACCGTTGGGCTATGAGTAAAGCTCCGACTCACGAAGCTCTTGTCGAGACGATGACAGGTGGCATGGTTTCGTCGCCCGCAGCGTTTGCTGGTACTGACGTCTGCAGACCCGATGGCAAGCCGTTTCCAGAGCTTCGCGCAGAGCTTCGCTCGATCAGTGACCTACGGAACTTGTGGGCTTGCCTATCTTCGCTCGCCTTGCCCATTGCCATTCTCGCCGGAGCGTTTTACCTCGACCATTGGACGGCAACTCTTGCCGCCATTCCACTAATGGGCGTTGTTCAAAATCGGATGTTCATTCTTCATCATGAGGGAGCGCATCGCCTTTTATTTTCCAATCGAAGATTGAACGATCTCCTTGGAGTAACAATCTTTGGCTGGTTGTCGTTCGGAACTGGTACTCACGCATACCGTCGGGCACACGCCCATCACCATCGCGATGAATTCGGACCCAAGGAACCTGACTTCCTCCTTTATGCGCTCTACCCGATAACTCGGGAATCGATGCGGCGAAAACTCCGTCGGGACAGCACCGGTGTTTCTGCGTATAGAACGTTACGTCCGCGACTAACTGGTCTATTTCAACGGCGTTACTGGGCGAACAGTTTTCGCTTTTACCTCGGGCAGCTGATTGTTTTTTCTCTTTTTACAGTTTTTGGCCACCCATGGGCGTATCTCTTCTTGTGGGTGCTGCCTTTTGCAACCGCGTACCAAGTTCTCAACCGCCTCAGAGGAATTGCTGAGCATGGGGGAATGACGCGGTCTTTTGATCGTCGAAACACTGCTCACCATGTCAAGCAGGGCTTGATTGCTCGAGTAATTCTCGTGCCACACGGTGTCGGCCACCACCTCGCGCATCACGTTGATAGTGGAATTCCGTTCCGAAATTTACCCAAATTGACCCAGATCCTCGAAGAAGAGGGTTACATCACACCTGAAATAACATGGCCTAACTATCGCTCCCTCTGGAAAGAACTCTTCAGTGGGGGCGTCGCCAAGTGATCAACGCATGACTATCCGGACAACATGCGTCGGTTCATGGCCGATCCCCTTCGGGCTGCGGCTCGCTCTCAAAAGTTATTATGCCGGGACATTCACCGACGGTGAAGCGGACGGACTTCTCAGTCGTGCGGCACGCATCGCTATGGACGAAATGATCGCATGCGGCGTCGATCAAATCACGGGTGGCGAGGTGTGGGGGCCAGATTTCGTCCACCATGTACCGCCGAGGCTCGCGGGTCTCGAAACTCTGCAACGCCGAGATCCAGCTAAGGGCTACCAGGGAATCGGTCGATATCGAATCATTGGTGATGTGTCCGCTCCTATAGGCACGGGCCATGCCTTGGGATTTCGACGTGAACGCAAGATTGAACCTCGACTCGACAAGGGCGCTGTGCCCAGCCCTCGAACCATGACACTCGGATTAGAGACAGACCCGCGAATCGAAGAGCAACTGCCGAACTACATCAGGATTGTTAAAGCCGAAGTCAAGGACATGGTTAAAGCTGGTGCAAGCGAGATACAGCTTGATGCCCCAGCAGAAGCGATGGCTCTGGCTAACGGCACACATCAAGCCGATCAACTTGTTGATTCTTTAACTTCACCATTTGACGGGCTATCTGGCATCACTCGAACGGTTCATTTTTGTTTAGGTGATATTTCTCGAAAAGCTGGCACCGAAGTCCAAAATTTGGTTTCGTTAATGCCACTTTTCCAAGCCCTAGACGGCTTTATTGACCGAGCCCACATTGAGTGCAGCCACGCCGGTCAATGGTCTGACCGCGCCCTCCTCGCCGAAATTCCACCCTCAATTGAAATTGTCGCTGGAATTGCGGACGTAAAACGCGAACCTCAATCCGTGTCCGAGCTCAGTGATCGAATCGCCGCCCTCCTAGACGTCGTCGACGAAGACAGATTGTTGTTATCAACCTCCTGTGGTTGTGGTCGCGTCCCACATGATGAAGCGATCCGGTTGCTGCGAAATCTCGTGAAAGCAGCTGGAGGTGAGTGACTCGTTGAACCTCGGGATGCGTTACGGGTGGGTCGGTCTCGACTCTGAATCCCCGCAGCTGCAGCGACAAAGAGAGCTACTCGCCCACAAGAATGGTATTACGGGGCTCGAAATCGTCACGCCCGACCGCGTCCAAGACGCAAAGCGAATTTTTTATCGGGACGGGTTTGTAGTGGTCAGCGAAGCGCTAACCGGCCCACAACTCCGAACAGCACGTGACGGGTGCGCTCGAGTTATCGCTGAAATTATGACGATTGACACCGAGAGGCAAGGCAACCGTGGCTCGCACCGCTATAGCTTGGGATCTGCCAGCAAAAGCGGCCATCAGGTCCATCAATCAGAGTGGGCGATGCTTATCGACCTGCCCACGGTCACTCCCATCCTCGAAGCCATCTTCGAATCTCCTGATTACATC
>DCYM01000069.1 GCA_002331465.1 Candidatus Neomicrothrix sp. UBA2110
CGCTGAAGCTCGTATTCGAGCTCTTGAGGAATCAACCGACGGATTTGCTCTTGCTGAACGTGACTTGGAACTACGCGGTGAGGGCACGATTTTTGATCAAAGGCAATCGGGTAGTAACGACCTGAAATTGGCGTCGTTAGCTAGGGATCGAGTCTGGGTTGAACGCGCCCGCGATCTTGCAGCAACGCTCGTAAATGAAAATGGGTCGTTAGAGCAACACGAAACCCTTGAAGATGAAGTGCGATGGTTTGTTGAGCGCCGAGATGATGACGCAGAGAATCTTCTGAGAGGGTGAGAACGCGAAACTATTCTCATTCGTCTTCAACAACGATGTCCCATCGATCCACACAATCTCTGCACCTGTACGCGACTACATCACCGGGCTGGAAACCTTCGTCTGGTTCCTCATAGCTGATTCGGCGACACAACCCTCCGCAGTCAACGCAGGTGATTGTTTCAGGAACGTCCATATCAATAGTGTGCCGTTAGTGTCGGTGTATGCGCATCGTCGGAGGCACATTGCGCGGGCGTCGGATCAGCGCCCCGCAAGATGAAACGACTCGACCAACGTCTGACCGAGCGCGTGAGGCCATCTTCAACATGCTTTTCAGTTTGGGTATGCCTCAAGGTTGCCGTATAGCCGACCTGTTCGCCGGTTCGGGTGCACTGGGCGTAGAGGCGCTATCGCGTGGCGCAACTGATGTGATCTTTGTCGATAACAGCTCAAACGCTTGCAAAATCATCAAAGCGAACCTGGACTCTTTGGACCTTCATGCCGAGGTGATACAAGGTGACGCCGTGAAAAGGCTTGAACTGCTGGAGGTAGAACTGGTACTCGCGGACCCGCCATATGTGTTTGACGACTGGCAAAACCTATTAGCGGCCGCGGGAAACGCGTGTGTAGTAGCAGAGAGCGACGCGGAAATCGGACCCTTTGAAGGGTGGGAAGTTATTCGTAGTCGAAGCTATGGGAAGGCAGTAGTAACGATATTGCGCCCCGAAAACACGAATCTGCACTGATTTCGACGGATTTACACAATCGACAGTGGAGGATTCTGTCGCGGATCGGTACCGTTTCTTGTAGCCGGTAGCGCAAGACGAGGAGATGCTCGTGGTCAAGGTTCTGTATCCGGGGTCATTCGACCCGGTTCACAATGGCCACATAGACGTCTGTACCACGACAAGTCGCTTATTCGACCACGTCGTTGTTGCCGTTATGCGAAACCCACAGAAGTCGAATCCATTCTTCACTGACGACGAACGATTTGAAATGCTGACAGAAGCGTGCGCGCCTTTAACGAATGTTGAAGTGGTGCAGTTCGGAGAACTGGTAGTGGATCTGGCTGATCGGCTCGACGTTGATTTCATCGTCAAAGGTCTTAGAGGCGTCGCCGATTTTGAGTCTGAATTACAGATGGCTCAAATGAACCGATCCGTCAGCGGAGTAGAAACACTTTTCTTGCCTTCGAACGGCGAAAACGCTTTCATCGCTTCGAAGTACATCCGAGACATCACCCGATTCGGTACTGACTGTTCACACTTGGTGCCAGAAGCGGTCGCTTTACGGCTTCGAGAAAAGATGCCCAAGTGACCGAGGCTGCACCCTTGAGTGGCCCGGGCGTCGAAGCATTGGTGCGTCGAGTAATGGATGTGATCAATGCCGCCAGACCTATGCCCCTCTCTACCTCCGTCATGATCAGTCGAGACGAAATTATCGAGTTACTCGAGGCGGCACTTTCGGAACTTCCCGATGAAGTACGCGAGGCTCGGTGGCTCCTTAAAGAGCGCGAAGAACTTCTTGTCAAAGCGAAAATTGATGCCGGTCTAGTAATCGAAGAGGCCCGAACCCGAGTCGCTCAAATGGTGCAACGAACCGAAGTAGTGCGTTCAGCGGAACGCAAGGCGCGCCAAATGGTCGAACAAGCGGAGTCGCAGGCTCGTAGAAGACGTCACGAAGTCGACGATTATTGTGAGCAACGACTGGAACAGTTCGCCTCAGCCCTGGAGAAAGTGCAGTCGGCCGTGACAGACGCTAGAGGGCGACTTCAACCGACTATGCCGGTGCGCGAGCCTGAGCCATCTATTGAGCCCGAAGATCCTTCAGGTCCTGAAGTCTTCGATCAGGACGAAACTTGACAACTGGGAACCCGGTGTCCGAGCTTCGTGTCCCCCTCGAACGTCTTCAACGACCGGAGCCGTTACGAAATTGGACCGCTGACTTTGACGCGTCGCTCTTACGAGACGGCGATGGCCCTCTCCAGGTAGGAGACGTTTCTGTAAAGGCCGGCAATAGCGTAAGAGTTGAACTGATTCTGGATCAAGTTCGCGAGGGCGTGGTCGCGACCGGAGTTATCAGCACGACTTGGAACGGTGATTGTTCTCGATGTCTCCGCCCAGTTGAAGGGATGGCAACAACCGAAGTTGAGGAACTTTTTGAAGAACATCCCCGCGAGGGGGAGTCATACCCCTTGCATCAAGAATTTATAGATCTGGAACCCATGGTGCGCGACGCCATTTTGCTTGAACTACCAGTTGGGGTGGTTCGATGTGTGCTCACCGAAGAGTGTTCTGACATGTCGCCTGAATATTCGGGCGATACACAAGAAGAAGCCGATTCTGGAGCGTCCCCTGCAGCCGATCCGCGTTGGGCTCCGCTACAGGCATTGGTTTTTGAGGAGGAAGAAGATCACCGAGATACTTAGGAACGGGTGATTACCTGTATCGATCTGTTGTAGGAGGTCGATACCTCTTCAGGTAACATCTTGTACTCGTGTCGATGTGTCCGACACAACCCAGCGCCGCCGTCGGCCGTCGTTTACCTGTGTGAGGTTGACGGCGCCACGTCGACGCCACGTTCGCTCCGCTCGATTCCAACAGGTCGGGCTCACTCCCTGAGGTCAACGATGGCCGTCCCAAAGAAAAAGACTTCCAAGTCAAAGACCCGCAGCCGTCGTGCCGCTGCATGGAAACTCCGTTCCTCGTCGCGTAGCTCGTGCCCGAGATGCTCTGAAACCAAATTGCCTCATCGCGTCTGTGGCAATTGTGGTTGGTACGCCGGCCGCCAGGCCATCGAAGTCGACTAACAAAGCGGACCACCATGCAGCCCATCGTCGTTGATGCCATGGGAGGCGACAATGCCCCCTCTGCGATAATCGAAGGGGTTCGCGCCGCAATTGACTTGGGCATCCCGGTGGAGCTAATTGGGGACCCCGCCCGACTCGAAAATGTCGATGACATAGCGGTACATGCAGCGCTTGAAATCATAGGAATGGCGGACGAACCCGGTCGAGCAGTCCGAACCTTGAAGGATTCGTCGATAGTTCGAGCGGCTGAACGCGTACGCGATGGGCATGCAGGAGCGATGGTTAGCGCGGGAAATACAGGGGCGGTAGCCGCGGCCGCCCTACTGAGGATGAAACGGCTGAAGGGAGTCAATCGGCCAGCTATTGCGACGACTTTGCCTATCCCCGGCCGAGCGCCCAAAATACTGCTTGATTCCGGAGCAATGGCAGATTGTCAGCCGGACTGGTTGCACCAATTCGCGCGAATGGGATCAACTTTTGCTCAAGTGAGATATGAAGTGACGGACCCGCGTGTTGGGTTGGTATCGATAGGAGAGGAACCCGAGAAAGGTAACCAGCTAGTGAAAGCTGCTCATCAACTCTTGGCAGATGACTCCTCCTTGAACTTCATCGGGAACGTAGAAGGAAACGATGTACTCAGCGGCGACGTCGACGTTCTCGTCGCCGATGGATTTACCGGCAACGTGATCCTGAAGACTCTTGAAGGCACCGTCAAATTTCTCGTGGACCAGATAATCACGGCGTTGACCACAGAAGGAGCGGCTGAAGTTGGTGCTCAAGCTTTAAGCCACTTAGCTCCGGTAGCCGCTGAACTAAATCCTGATGCTGTCGGTGGAGCGATGTTGCTAGGTGTGAATGGTGTTGCGATTATCAGTCATGGATCAGCTGGCCCTTTGGCTATCACCAACGCGTGCAAAGTGGCTAGAGACATGGTTGAAAGAGATTTAGTGGGCGAGTTGAGGGCTGCAGTCATTACCCACTGAGACGATTCAGAAAAGCAACTTAAAGTGGTTAATAGCGAAAATAATACTACTTAAAGTGGTAAATCAGCGCATCTGCTATGATTACTATGACCACGCCCCCGACGGTAGGAGTCTCCTTGCCCGCCGAAACTCACGTTGAACAAAGTCGGCCAGATCGAAACAGTGTCTTTCAAATAATTCGTGAACAGCTTTCAGACATCCTCGAGATCGAACCGGCACGGGTAACTGAATCGTCATCGTTTGTGGAAGACCTTGAAGCTGATTCACTTGCCTTGATCGAGCTCGTTGAGGGCCTAGAAGAGGAATTGTCAGAACGGACCGTCGGATTTCGAATTGAAGATGACGACCTTGAAGATTTGAAGACCGTTCGCGATGCCATTGATTATGTGATGGCTCGAATTGACTGACGTGCCAGAAGCCGGACAGGAATTTGAGTTACTTGCCGAGCGAGTCGGCCATGCCTTCAATGATCCTGAATTATTGCAATTAGCTCTGTCTCACCGCAGTTGGTGCGCGGAACATAGTGATGCCGCTTCGAACGAGCGACTTGAGTTTCTGGGAGATGCTGTACTCGGACATTGCGTAGCTGCTCACCTCTACCGCTCATACCCCGACTGGGCTGAGGGAGATCTTGCGCAAGCCAGGTCAGCGATAGTAAACGCGGCCAGTCTGGCGGAAGTGGCCCGTCACTACGGGATTGGAAAAGCTTTGCTCCTAGGTGTGGGAGAAGACCGTTCGGGAGGACGCGAAAAAATTTCACTTCTCGGTGACGCATTCGAGGCCCTCCTAGGGGCTATCTATCTAGACGGTGGAATGGAAGCAGCTAGTCGGTTCGCGTTCGAGGCCTTAGCCGAACGGATCGAAGAAGTAGCGGTTGACCCGAGTGTTGGAGATCCGAAAACTCGGTTGCAGGAGCTAGTTGTGCGTGTATATGGAGACTCTCCGTGCTACACGTTGACTGACAGTGGTCCCGACCACGGTAAATGCTTTTTGGCTGAAGTTTCTTTTGGGGACGCTGTGCGCGGCAAGGGCCAAGGAACTTCTAAGAAACAAGCTGAGCAGGCCGCGGCGACTCAAGCCTGGCGGGAACTTGAGTCCTCCGAAAAACACGATCACTCCTCGCCCTCAATTACCCAAGGAAAGCCTGAACATGCTGGAACTGCCTGAGCTCGAGACCGCTCGTCGTGATCTAGATAGAGAAATCGGCGGCCTGAAAATAAAACAGGTAGAGGTAATGGGTCCAAAGCGCGTGATTCCCGGTCAGCCCAATAAGACATCTCTTACCAAGGCCTTAGCGGGGTTGAAAATCTCCAGCGTGAAACGCGTAGGTATGTCACTCTGCCTTGATGTCGGGAACGGACAGATCCTGACAATTGACCTTGGCTCTGGCGGGTCCTTGCGCCGAGCTAGTAACAAAGACGAGGTTGAGGGCAGTACCCAATTAGTCATTGGATTTACCCAAAAAGGTCAACTTCGGCTGCTTGATAGCGACAAAGAATTGACTGTCACATTGGTTGACAGTGGCGCAACAGATGACTCGTTTCCTGAACCAGCACGGCGCGGCTTCGACCCAATCGAAGAGCCCATCTCGTGGACTGATTTTGGCCGCCGACTTCTGATGCATGACACAAAATTGAGAAAACTACTAATGGATTCGTCGTTCATCATTGGACTGGGTCCCGTATACACCGACGAAATTCTCCATTCAGCGTTGTTGCGACACGACAGAATCGCTAGTCGATTGATAACGCAGGAGATACGAAGGCTTTATCGGGCAATCGTTGAAACTGTTCACAACGCCGTAAAGCATCGTGGCGTCAGCATCGGCGGAGTCTGTGACATTTTTGGCCAGCCTGGCGGATATGACGAATATCTTGAGGTCTTTGGCAGAGCTGGTGAACGTAGCCGAAATGGGCGGGGCAACGTTCGGACTGCCCGAGCAGGTGGGTCTACTCACTACTACTGCGATTACCAGGTCTAGCCGTGACCTTTTCGCGTAAGCGAAATACCCTCTTGGGGTCAACCAACTAAGGCCAGCCAGAGGGCATTATGTCGGAGTGTCACCGCTACCAGCGGTGACCTCATTGTTCGCCGGGTAGGTCCTAAATAGTGTTTCTCAAGTCACTCACCATGAAGGGTTTCAAATCTTTTGCTGACACGACGGTGCTTGAATTTGAGCCAGGAGTAACCGTTGTCGTAGGTCCGAACGGCAGTGGTAAATCCAACGTCGTCGATGCGGTCGCGTGGGTATTAGGTGCTCAAGGACCAACCACCGTGAGATCAGGAAAAATGGAAGACGTGGTGTTTGCTGGCACCTCAGATCTGCCGGCGCTTGGCCGAGCAGAAGTGAGCCTGGTCATTGATAATTCGTCGGGCTCGCTGCCCATCGACTTCAGCGAGATCACAGTTACTCGGACTCTTTATAGAGCAGGCGATTCTGAGTATTCGATGAATGGTGTGCCTTGTCGGCTACTCGATATCCAAGACCTTCTGAGTGACGCCGGGGTTGGTCGTCAGCAACACGTGATTGTGGCGCAGGGGCAAATAGACCAAGTTCTCAACGCGCGTCCAGAAGACCGTCGGATGATTATCGAAGAGGCGGCCGGGGTACTCAAGTTTCGTCGACGGAAGGAACGAGCAGAACGGCGGCTTGCGGCGACCGAAGCCAATATGACCCGATTGCAGGACCTTCAAAGAGAAGTGCGTCGCCAGTTGCGTCCTCTGGAAAAACAGGCCGATTCGGCTAAACGCCATGGAGCTGTAGCCGAAGAGCTGCGAACCCTCCGGTTATATCTCACGGGGAAAAAGGTGAAAGCGCTTGAAGCAGCTCAATCTTCGTCAAAAGAGCAGAGCCGCGACTTAGATGCAGAGCAGGTCCGATTACGTGGCGAACTTGCAGGTCTCGATATAGAGATAGGCGCCTCGGAAGCCCAGTTGACAGAAGGCGGCGATCAGGGCTTGGATCTACTTCCTCGTGTGGAGTCGTTACGCGAGCGATGCCGAGGTCTGATTGCACTGGTTGACGAGCGTTCAAGGACAACTGAGCGAGACCGTGGACTACTCGTGGCCGAAGACGTGGCTCTGACGCTTAAAGAGGAACTTTCGCGACTTGCGGCTGAATTAGAAGCTTTTAATACTCGAGACGACGTGATCGAGCGTCAGCTAGAGGAGCTTGTTGTTGTTGAGGCCGAACTCGATATTGAGTCCCAGTCGCTGGGTGACGAAGCGCCCTTAGTGGGACTTGATGCCGCGAAAAGAGCGGCCGAAGTACGAGGGGAACTAGGCCCGTTGAAGACCGTTGTAGAACGGGTTGTGGCAGAACACGACGGTTCAGCGGGGCGTGTCAACCAAGTGACTAGCCAAATTCAGGATGCCGATAGACGCCTCGATGAGCTTCAGTCTCGCCTCGGTTCGGCATCGGGCGCAGAAGGCGACCGAGTCCAATTAGTTGATAAGGCGCAAGGTGAAGTCGATAAAGCGGTTGGTGCGATTGATGATCTGAGCCAAGAACAACAATTGGCGCTGAAGGAAGAAGGAACCTGGCGAGCTCGAGCGGACGCCCTTGAGTTGGCAATCGAAGATGCCCGAGCGCGTTCAGGATTACAGAAGATAGAGGAAATAGAGGGAGTGCTAGGGGTTCTTGTAGAACTCATTCAGGTGGAATCAGGCTGGGAACCGGCTGTGGAAGCCGCCATAGGGGGAGCCCTAGCGTCTGTCGTAGTCGAAGATGTTCAAACTGCTCGTGTTGCGCTGCAGCGCCTTCGAGAGTCTGACTCGGCGGGGTCAATTCTCGCATTGAAAGCCACGAACTCTTCGCTCGAACTGCCAAACATCGGTAAACCCCTGCGTGACCACGTAAGCACGCCACATGCTGCAATTGATCCATTGCTTGACGTACTTTTGCAAGATGCCGTTTGCGTGAGCGGCGGCTGGTTAGAAGCTATCGATTTAGCGGTTGAGCAACCGGGCTTGACTGTGGTGACTGCCACCGGCGACTGCTGTGGCCCCAACGGATGGCGCGTAGGGTCGGGCGAGAATGCCGCCACGGCTGCCGCGCTGGAAGATGCGAAGGCTGGAGTCAGGGAATCCACTGCGCGCCGTGAAGCGGCGGAGGCAGCGCGCACGTCTGCTGAGTCGGCGCATCGAGAGGCTCGACATCGCCTGGAAACTGCCCTAGTCGAACTCGAGGCAAATGATGACTTACTGACTCACTCTTCAGATGCAATTGAACGGATTCAGCGTGAGAGGCGCGACCTGATCTCAGATCGGGGAGTGTTAGAGGCGCGTAGTGCCGAACTTGGCCAAGTGTTGGACCGAGACCGTCCGAGGCTTGTCGATCTAGAGGCTCGGCTTGTCGAGCTCGAAGTGGCAGAAAATCTTGAACAATCTGCAGCCACAGACGCTCACACAAAGCGCCGTGATCTGAGTGATCGGATTCGGGCCACCGCAACTAAACGTGCGGAGTTGGAAGCTAGCGCTAGCGTTCTTGGCGAACAGAAAACTCGAGTCGAAGCCCGCCACGCAGAGATATCGACGCAGCTAAAAGCAAACGACGAGGAACGCGAGGGAACCTCTGGCCGCCTGAATCGAGTCGGTCTAACTCTTGCCGCCTTGGTACAACTGCGAGAACTGCTGCAGGCACGATTGGACTCTCTAGAGCAAGAAGTCGGGCGATTACGCGAGCGTCGTACCCAAATTTCTGCAGAAGTTCGATTAGTGGCAGACCGATTGGAAATTCTGAGGGGAGAGCGCACAACTATTGAAAAACGGTCGACAGAAATTCGAGAATTAGTGACCTCGGGCAATATCGGAGAAACTGAGAGAAGATTCAAGCTCGACAGCTTGCGCGAAATGTTGAGTAACGAACTTTCGGCTGGCTTAGATGAAGCGATGGCGGTGCCTGAACCTCAACTCAGCGAAGCCGATACGCCCGCATCGCGAGCGCGTGACCTTGAGAGCGACTTACGTCGGATGGGTCCCATTAACCCCCTTGCCGTGCAGGAACACGAATCCCTTAAGGAACGACACGACTTCGTGGCAGAACAGTTACAAGATGTTCGCAACGGTCGCCGCGAGCTGAACAAAGTCATTACGGCAGTCGACGCCGAAATTGTGGAAGTTTTCTCGTCGGCGTTCACTGACGTAGCCGACAACTTTGAACAAATATTTTCAACCCTATTTCCCGGAGGAGAAGGTCGGCTAAAGCTCACGGACCCTGATCAGTTGCTCGAAGCAGGAATCGAGATGGAAGCAAAACCCTCGGGCAAGAACGTACGAAAACTGTCCCTGCTCTCGGGCGGTGAAAGAGCTTTGACCGCTCTCGCATTTCTATTTGCGATTTTTCGCAGCCGGCCGTCCCCGTTCTATGTAATGGATGAAGTTGAGGCAGCCCTTGACGACATCAATTTGCATCGGTTCCTCGATCTTGTCTCGGAGTTTCGCCGAGAGGCGCAGTTGGTCATCGTGACTCACCAGAAACGCACGATGGAAGTGGCAGACGTCCTGTATGGGGTCTCTATGGCACCAGCAGGTTCTTCTCGGGTGTTGAGCGAGAAGGTGGCGTCATAGATGAGTTGAGCTTCACCGGCCTGCTTGCTCTGTAAGATCCCAGCGACGTGAACGCGACCCTGCTCTTTGTCATCTTCGTAGTTGTCATGCTTACCTTGGCACTTCTGCCCTGGGTGCATCGCACGTGGACCACAAGCCGCGGGATAACCAGGTATGACCGGGCCAAAATACCTCTGCCAACGACCCAAGAATCCTCTCGCGACGGCCGCGGGTTTAGTGACGAACCGACAGAAGAAGCCGACCATGACGTGTCGCCTCCGCCCACCGCTGCGTCTATGCGGGAGAAGCTCACCAAAGCTCGGGGATTGATTTCCGAACGACTTGCCGGAATACGCAGCGGGTCTATCGACGTTTCAACGTGGGAAAAGCTTGAAGAGTTGCTGATTCTTGCGGACGTTGGTGTTGACGCGACCATGGACACTGTGGACCGGTTACGCGCGACATTGAGCGCTTCAGAAGTTAGTGAAGGACCTCAACTTCTCGAAGCGCTCAAAGACCAAATGAAAAGCGATCTCGCAACAGACCGACAATTGGTGCATATCGCTCAGAATGGCAAAGTACCGGTGTGGCTTTTCGTTGGGGTCAATGGGGTCGGCAAGACCACCTCAATCGGAAAGACAGGACGGCGTTTGGGAGACCAAGGTCTTAGCGTTTTGATGGCGGCCGGGGATACTTTCCGAGCTGCGGCAGCTGAGCAATTGGCTACTTGGGCTGACCGCTGTGGAGCAGACTTCGTACGCGGAAGTGAAGGAGCGGACCCGAGTTCGGTCATATATGACGC
>DCYM01000050.1:0-1210 GCA_002331465.1 Candidatus Neomicrothrix sp. UBA2110
CATGGAAGTGACATGGAGGCATCCATAGTTGAGGCGAGCATCTTCGACTTCGCAACTTCTTCAACTCAACTCTGGGACAAGCAACGGATACGTTTTGGGTACAGACAAAGCGCTATAGGAGCAACTCAAATTGTTTTAGAGGCAACTCTTCAACTAGCGCACGACCTCGATGGTGATGCGCTAGCAGTGCTTGGAGACATCGTTCAATGGCGTCGCGACAACCAACCTGGTGGTCAAAACGCAGGTTCAGTGTTCGTGAACCCCGAAACCGAAACCGCTGGTGAACTTCTTGATCGGCTGGGGCTCAAGGGTTTTCGCATCGGTTCTGCCCAGATTTCCGAAAAGCACGCGAATTTCGTCCAAGCTGACCCGGGAGGCTCATCGGACGATGTAGATGAGGTCATCCGAACGGTAGCGGCGCGGGTGTTCAAGGAAGCGGATATTGAGCTTCGCACTGAAATCCGGCGAGTGGGGTTTGAGACGCGATCATGAGCGTAGCCACAGGTCAAGGCCGCCGATTATCTGGGTCCCATCAGATTCTCGCGGTGCTTGCATTAGCTTTCGCAGTCGTGGTAGCTAGCTATGTTCTGTTAGGAAAGTCGGCGCTGTTCGACGTCGAGCGAGTGGAGATTTACGGGCTTCACCGAGTGACTCTGGCTGAGGTCGAAGAACGACTTGGCTTTCGTAGCGGAGACCCCTTGCGTTCTGTGAACTCGGAAGAAGAAGCACGGAACCTCGAAGGTCTTCCGTGGGTGCAGGCTGTTGACATCGAACGCAAGTGGGATGGTCTTGTAATGGTAGAAATCACGGAGCGTCGAGCCGTAGCACTCGCCATGGTTGCTCTTGACCAGTGGGCTCTCATTGACTCCTCTGGACGTGTCCTGACTGGGGGGCTTTCTCATCCCCCTGATCTTCCCCGCCTTAGCGGTGTACACGCAGCGGGGGTACCGGGCAGTTACATGATGGAGGACAGCAAACTGCTACTTTCGGTGCTCGGCGCCCTCCCAACTGACTTAGCTCGACGTGTTCTTAGCCTTCGTCGAGACGCGGACGGTGAAATTTTGGGAAGTCTTACAAGTGGCCAAGAAGTCATATTCGGAGACGAAGACCGACTTGCTGCCAAGGTCGTGGCTCTGGTAGCCGTGCTGAGCCACCTAGGAGACCAAAACCGAAACGATAGATATATTGATGTGTCGATTCCCGAGGTTCC
>DCYM01000050.1:1569-3488 GCA_002331465.1 Candidatus Neomicrothrix sp. UBA2110
AAGAGAACTGCCTCCCCCTAGTCTGCAAGAACTCCGGGCAGGGCGGACTTGTATCAGATCAAACTTGCGCTACCGTCAAGGTTGCCTGTTCTGCGCTTGACGTGACAGATGTTGACGAGACACCCAGGAGACCCAGTGGCCAGCCCCAAGAACTATCAGGCCGTGATCAAGGTTGTCGGCGTAGGCGGCGGCGGCTGCAACGCACTGAACAGAATGATCGAATCGGGTCTGACAGGCGTCGATTTCGTCGCGGTGAATACAGATGCCCAGGCACTCTTAATGAGCGACGCTGATATCAAGCTTGATATAGGCCGCGAGTTGACTCACGGGTTCGGCGCGGGTAGCGACCCGGACATCGGGCGTCAGGCCGCAGTGGAACACGCGGAAGAAATCGCCGAAACCCTTGAAGGCGCCGACATGGTTTTTATTACTGCTGGTGAAGGTGGAGGCACAGGGACGGGCGCCGCTCCAATCGTCGCGGACATTGCTAAAGAATGCGGAGCGCTGACGATAGCCGTCGTCACTCGACCATTTCTGTTCGAAGGCCGACGTCGCGCTGTTCAGGCGGACACCGGCATCCAAGACCTTAAAGAAAGAGTCGATACTCAAATCGTTATTCCCAATGACCGTCTACTGAGTGTGGCGAATGAACACACCTCCATGGTTGACGCATTCGAGATGGCGGATGATGTTCTTCGTGAAGGCGTACAGGGGATCACGACTTTGATAACTACCCCTGGTCTCATAAACACCGATTTTGCTGACGTAAAAATGATCATGTCGAATGCAGGATCGGCTCTTTTGGGGATCGGGCGAGCACATGGAGATAATCGCGCTGAAAACGCTGCACGGCAGGCCGTATCTGGCCCCTTGTTGGAAGCGTCGATCGAAGGTGCGCGCGGAATTTTGCTCAACGTGACAGCATCGAGTGACCTTGGACTTCACGAAGTTCGCAACGCCGCCGATGTGATTCACGACGTCGCTCACCCTGATGCCAACATCATCTTTGGAACCGTTATTGATGAGGCTATGGGCGATGAGATTCGTATCACCGTGATCGCTGCGGGCTTTGACCGGTGGGATGACGGGGCAGCTGGCTCAACGAGATCTTCCACATCGCCACCACCAGGCGAAATTGCTGATATTTTCGATGGAGAGGATAGTGAAGGGGCCCATTTCGATGGTGACGATGACGACGAATTCGACGTGCCATCTTTTTTGAAATGATCCGAACGAGGGTTGCTTCTTACTCGGGAAGATAGCCACATGTTGACTTTTTCTCGCCGAATCAGTGACGAATATTCGGTGCGGCTCCGATTCTCGGACCGCAGTGATGGGGATGCTTGTTTACCAACATTTCTTCTCGGCGAGCGGGCAGAGATGACGGTTCCATCTCAGGTGCATGGGGCCGAAGTGTTCACAGTGAGTCAACCCGGCGAGGGAAACGGCACCGAATGCGACGCGTTGTTAACGACATGTCCAGGTGCACTGGTCGGGGTTCGCACAGCTGATTGTGTGCCAATTGCTATATATGGGGTGTCCGTCGGGAACATTCCGATTGTGGGTGCCATTCACGCCGGATGGCGTGGAATTCGCGCTGGGGTGATTGACAACGCCATGCAGCAGGTTCGTGGTTACGGAGCGCACCACGTGCGGGCAATCATCGGTCCTCACATAAGCACAGACCATTACGAATTTGGAGCGGTTGAACTCGAGGAAGTTGTTGCCGTGGTCGGCGACAAGGCTGTGGGTTACACGAAAAGTGGCAAGCTGGCCTTAGATCTGGCGGCGGCTGTTCGAGAACAACTGGTAAGAAACTCTGTGCCAGTTGACCACCACATTTGTCGTTGCACGGCAAGCGACGGACGGTACTGGTCTCACAGGGCGGATCGAGACACTCAACGCGGTGCCCTCATGGT
>DCYM01000216.1:0-4256 GCA_002331465.1 Candidatus Neomicrothrix sp. UBA2110
CCGGGCATGATGACGTGGTCGCTAAAGGTGTCGTCGATCTCGTGGTCGTACGCGTCGAGCCACGGGGCCATATTCTCCAAGGTCCCTACCTCAACGATGCGCCCATCGCGAACGGCCACCGCTTCGGCCGTGGGCATCGATGCTTCCATCGTGCGAACCCGGCGCGCCGTGAAGACGGTGATACCAGCCATGCCCACTCCCCCAGTTGTTGCAGTTCGTGGCACTTTAGCGTTAAGGGCTTTGGAGCGGTGAGAGACACAGAGTCCGCGCCCAGGTACGGAAATCATCTAAACCCTGTCTGCAAGGAGAGAGGGAATAGCCACAAACTTCGCCCCACCAGAAACCAGGGAGACTGTTCTATAGCACTGAAGATGAGAGCGAACCCGAACGGCACGCCGGTCGGCTGGTAACACCTGAGCATGCAGGAACCATCGGGCTCTAGAGTTCGCGATAAGTGTCCTGAAGGAGAGCACATGGGGGAAGCTGTGAACCGTCCGGACATTGGGTCGGGAGAATGGGACGGTGGTCCTCTGCGTGGCATTCGTGTCATCGACCTTTCGGCCGTGGTCTCTGGACCGTTCGGGACGTCGATCCTCGCCGATCAGGGGGCTGATGTGATCGTGGTTGAGCAACCCGGGTCGCCCGACATCGTGCGCAGCGCCGGTCCCCTTGTCGAGTCGGCACAAGGAGTTAGTGCGTTCTTCGCCGCGATGAACCGCAACAAGCGATCTATCGTTCTTGATCTCAAGGCAGAGGAAGGCAAGACGCTGTTGAAGGGGCTAGTGGCGATTGCAGATGTGGTCGTACAGAATTTCCGCCCCGGAGCTCTCGAACGATTGGGTATGGGCTGGGATGTCCTGAGTGAGATCAACCCGCAGTTGATCATGTGTTCGGTGAGCGGATTTGGAACCGACGGACCCTATTCACACCGCCCGGCATTTGACCCCATCGTGCAGGCAGTCGCGGGTTACCCGATGGTGCAGGTCGACGAGGACGGTGTCCCTCATCTGATGGCCACCATCGTGTGCGACAAGGTCACGTCCCTCAACGTCGCCCAATCCGTGTGCGCTGCACTGGTTGGGCGCGCCAACGGAGCAGGCGGTCAGCACATCGAATTGGCCATGGTCGACGCAAGCGTGCATTTCTTGTGGCCCGAGGCAATGTGGAACCACACCTACCTCGACCATGAGACCGGCATGCCCGATCTATCGACTATCTACAAGCTGTTCGCCACCGCCGACGGCTACGCCATGGTGTACCCAGTTGCGACAGAAGGGCACTGGCAGGGGATGTGCTCGGCGCTGGGTCGTGACGATCTGGCCTCCGATCCCCGGTTCGAGGACCTGCAGGGCCGGGTGTTGTATGGGAGTGACGTGAACGATGAGTTGGAACGAGAGACCGCTAGGTTCACCACTGCAGAACTGGTTGCGCTGATGGACAAAGCCGATGTTCCGGTTGCTCCGGTAAACACGCGCGATGCGATGATCGTTGACCCACACATTCAGCATCGTGGCCTCATCGTGGAATCTGTGCACCCAACCGCGGGGCGGGTGCGTTCGGTGCGACCACCCGCTCGCTTCTCAGCGACACCGACTGCCACCGCCCGACCTGCCCCACTGTTTGGACAACACACCGATGAGGTGCTGTCGGAGCTCTTGGGTGTGGAGGCACAAGAGCTCAGCGAGCTGCGCTCAGAGGGCGTAATCGTCTGAGCTAGCCCCCGTGCGTCTGCTAACAAAACACCTAGGTGCCTGATACTCGATCGTTGGCTGTCTAACTCGTATGTTTCGATGTGCGCGATACAGGACGCGACCCGAGCTCCACACAAGGGCAACCCAGCAGCCCAAGGTGGAGGCTTCGATGCCCGATGCTGTCCTTCGGGGCGGTCTTTTGTCGTTTTCAGTTACCTCAGATCACACATCTGCATGGTGATCAAGGTGAATGAATGATGGGGCACCAGCTAAGAACGGCCCAAGGAGGTCCAGCATGCCGGTCTCGGCTCGCCAGTTGAGGTAAGCCTCCTGATTTGGCTTCGCTGCCCACTTCTCCCAAAGCACAATCTTGTCGGGGTCATCCTGGTGTGTGTAGGTCTCAACCAACTCACACCCCTCAAAGTCGCGGGTGTCGGGAAGAGCAGCGCGCAGTGCATCCAAAAACTGTGCTCCCTTGCCCTCGGCGCACGGGAATTCAACTACCACTGTGTGAGACATCTTCGTCACCTTTCGTCCATCTAACACTACCGATTCCAAGCCAACCACCGGGACTGACAGCTCCTACAGGTCGCCGGGCAGTTAACCCCTCTTCGATCGGCCTGCCATGGGTCATCCCTCTGGGCGATCTTTGTTCGTTTAAGGCCACGGCCTTGTCATCGTGTTCGTCAAGCAGGGACAGCATTGAGTCAACTTGACCAACGCCGTTAATTTCAACATGTGTGATTATCGGTGTGGTGATAGGGGAAACATCCACCGCTCTCCAATAAAGGAGGAGGTGGAAAGGTCGCAAGAATCGAAGGGTCAGCCGCTACCATCCTGTCTTCCGATGCGGCCTAGGACTCGCTACCACCATGACATCGCCAAACACCCTTAAATCAGGGCCGAGCCTGTTGCCTTATTACTTGATCGTCTTCGGGATGGCGGCGGGATTGGCGAGCGTTATAACGCTTTTGGCAGAGTTCCGAAACAACCTTGGATTTTCTGACTTCGCCATCGGGGCGTCAGTCGCTGGCGGACTGGGAGCAGGTTTTATCGCGGCATTAGCGTTAGGCCCTCAAGCAGACCGAGGTCGGGCTCCGTTAATGCTGCGGTCAGGCCTTTTGTTGGGGCTTGCCGCTCTAGTTGTTATGGCAGTCACAACAGAATTTTGGTTGTTCATGTTGGGCCGCGTATTGATGGGCCTGGCATTTGGGGTAGCTCAACCAGCCGCTCGTCGCACTGTCATCGTCGCCGACCCTCAAAACCTTGGTCGGAACATAGGTCGGTTAGGGGCATTCGATGTGGCCGGCTTCGTCGTCGGGCCTGCTGCGGCCGCAGCGCTTAACGCGATCGGCGGCTTCCGTGCCCCGTTCTGGTTTATGGCAGTCTTTCTGGCCTTACTCATTCCCACGGCATGGCGAGCCCAAAGCGATACGGCCGCTAAAGACGTTGCGCGTCAACCTCTATCTGACCTGTTGCGAAATCGCCAGCTAGTCGGAGCATGTTCGGTTGTATCTGCCTATTTCGTCTTTATCGGGGCGTTCGAATCAGTGTGGATTCTCGACATGGACCACCGTGGCGCCTCTCAATGGCAGATCGGTGTGACCGTGACGTGTATCGCCCTTCCCATCGCCGTGTTAGCCCCATGGGGCGGCACACTCGCCCAACGTTATGGCTCTCGGAAATGGGCCATTGGGATGGTAGCTACCTGCGCTGCTTTTTCGGCTTTATTCGGCCTATTGCCAGGGCTTTTGGCGTTGATATTGCTCACCGTGGCATGTGGCTTCGCCGAAGGCATCGGCTTTCCGGCTGGCACCATGCTGATTTCGATTTCAGTTTCCGAAAACCGTCAAGCAGCTGCACAGGGACTTGCAAGCGCTATCGAGGTCGGCACCGCAGCCATAGCCGCACTTGTTTTGGCAGCTATCTATGCGACCGCCGGAAATACTGCAGCCTGGCTTGTCGCTTCCATAACCATGGCCATTCTCTTAACCGTGGGATGGAAGCTCACTGCCGGTATTGGCGGCCCACAAGAAAAGGTCCCTCAATCCCCAACCGAATAACACATGTCCAGCCAGCCTCAACGCATAGATTCATGTGGTGGGTCTAACTGATCCATCATTGGGTTCAGCAACGAGCGAACCTCCCCTTGTAGGCGCAATTTGTGAACTTGGGGAAGCTTGTCGACAACAAGGTCATAGGAATCCTCGACCCACTGTTCAAGTTCGGTGTCGGCTACCTCTCCGGCACTTACATCAACCCAGTTCCAGTGTTTGGGCCAAACACTCATAGCCCGCACAGACCCGTACGTGCCGCGCAGCGTTTCAGCGACTTCGGGGTCACATTTCACGTTCACAGTGAGGTCGCCATGTGCTGTGGCGATCACAAACACTTTCTGGGCCACTTTGAACACAGTTAAGTCAGGTCCGAACGGATGCTCTTCCACTGCTTCGGGTTGAGCGAGGCAGGTCTCATACAAACGTTCACGGTTCACCGTTGAGAAGTTACACCCGTCCCAAACCACCAAAATCAGGAGACCGAAGAACAAATTAAGCACCGACAGCC
>DCYM01000216.1:4648-5284 GCA_002331465.1 Candidatus Neomicrothrix sp. UBA2110
GAGGGGAACACATGCCACGACCGAATGGCGCGAAGCTTGGCGTTAGCTGAGGGTCTCCGACAGCCAACCAGCTGCGAGCGTCATGGCTGAGCGACTGGGCGCAGCGACGTGGCTCCAGCCGAAGAAACCGTGCGTCGCCCCAACGTGTCGAGAGGCACTCGCGTCGCAACCAGCGGCCGCCATCGCTCTCGCGAACTCTTCGCCCTCATCTCGCAAAACATCGTGTGAGGCGGTGATGATGAGCGTCGAAGGTAATCCATCGAGCTTCGCCGCCCACGCTGGGGAGAGCCGCTGGTCCCGCGGATCCGTGCCCTGGGCGTAGGTGTCATAAAACCAGGCCATGTCGCTGGCCGTTAGAAATGGGCCGTCCGCGAACTCGAGGTAGCTGGGGGTACTCATCGTGGCGTCGACGGCGGGGTAGATCAACAAAAGTGCTGCAGGGGTAGCCGGCTCGTCGCGCAGTGCTAATGCCGCGACCACGGCAAGGTTGCCACCAGCGGAATCGCCGGCGACCGCTACGCGCGAGCCGTCGATGGAGTCGTCCGCTCCAGACAGCAACGCCCGGGTTACTTCGACCGCGTCATCGTGGGCTGCTGGGAAGGGGTGTTCGGGGGCTAACCGGTACTCGACGTTGAA
>DCYM01000216.1:5672-6537 GCA_002331465.1 Candidatus Neomicrothrix sp. UBA2110
GCTCGGCTTCCGAGCACCCAGCCACCGCCGTGGAAAAACACGACAGCCGAACCGTTCGCATTCTTCGGTCGGAGACGCGTC
This sequence comes from Candidatus Neomicrothrix sp. UBA2110, assembly GCA_002331465.1. GTDB lineage: Bacteria > Actinomycetota > Acidimicrobiia > Acidimicrobiales > Poriferisodalaceae > UBA2110. The sequence continues at coordinate 5,754 of DCYM01000216.1, forward strand.
ACTTCACAGCCACCGATGACGAACTCGCTGACATCAGCCATGTCCGGGCCCTTCGGGCGCCCCGCCGCGCCGGCGGCGTGGGCGTGGCGTGCCTCGTCGACGTCCATCTCCGGGAAACTGTGGATGGGCATGGAAGCAGTGATGGCCTCAATCTCAGGATGGAGCAGCATTGTCCCATTCTGACCGATGTCGACCATTGATTGCTTTTGCCCGCGGCCCGGGGGTCAGCGGCGCGGGTGCATGGGGTCAGGTTGTGGTGCGATCGTCAGGGCGTTCCTCCCCCGTCAGCGAGGCGATCAACCGGTTAACCGCCCTCGTCGCATCGGGTCCTGCCGCGTTGCCGTATATAAGCCGGGCCAACTGGCCGCCGAGGTATGGGTGTAGCCCCATTTCGTAAAGCTTGTGAAAGTCGCCAGTTTCGATGGCCGTTCGCTCCTCAGGTTTCAGGGCGTAACGGTCAAGGACAGAGGTCTGATCGGCCTCGAACTGGGCGCGAAGCCCAGCATCCCATTTGAGATCTTGCACCAGGTCGTGCGTCACCAATGTCTTGTCAACCTGTTCGAAGGCCATCAGCTTCCCATCTGCCAGCGAACGGCACCGACACCGCACTTGAAGTTGTCGTAGGCCGTGTAGCCGAGTCGAGTACACGGCTGGTTGCCTATTGCGCCGAGGACCACGAACCAGGCGAACAGCTCAGCCGTTCCCCCGGCCCCTGATTCCTCCATACGTTCAGGCGTTGCCTCATTCAACAGCTTGTCGTGATCACCTTCTTCAAGCATGCCCA
>DCYM01000163.1 GCA_002331465.1 Candidatus Neomicrothrix sp. UBA2110
AACTGCTGCACCGCTTCGCTTCGAACGTCGTAGACGGAAACTGAATGACCAGCCTTGACGAGACGATCACACATCGCGCCACCCATGTTTCCCAGACCTACGAAACCGATAATTTCGCTGTGCTGGCTCATGTCTGCTCTTCACCAGAGACTGCTGACAACACTTGGCCCTCTCCTTGATGACGTTCGATGAGGCGAAACTACACACACAATGGCACCATGTAACGATGCCTGGTAACCGATCGATCTTCCGAGGGTGGAAGGTCGTGAGTTCAGGCATCATCATTCAGTTCATCCAGAGCGCCCTGATCATGCAAGCGATGGGAAGCTACCTGGTAGTACTCGAGCGACAATTCGGATGGAGTAAATCTGTCCTCTCTGCCGCTTTTTCGGTAAACCGCTTTGAATCGGCGCTGTTGGGGCCGTTGCAAGGGTGGATGCTTGACCGATTTGGCCCTAAACGTATCGCTCGAATTGGCTCGGTATTCCTCGTCCTGGGGTTCCTATGGTTCGGTCGAATCCAGAATCTTTGGGAGTTCTTCGCGTCTTTTCTGCTCATCGCAATTGGTGCGGGTTTAAGTGGTTTCCTGACCGTTACCGTGGCAATTGTTCGTTGGTTCGAACGACGACGAGCCCGTGCACTGGCAACGGGAAGCTTAGGTTTCGCAGCTGGCGGATTAGCTGTTCCTATCGTGGTTTGGTCGATGAACGCCAACGGCTGGCGCGCCACAGCATCTGTTTCTGGTGTTCTAGCGGGCATAGGGGTGTACTTCTTTGCCCGTTACCTTGACGGATATCCGGCCGACTACGGAGAATCTGTCGACGGACTCTCCCCCGACGAGTTAGTTGAGCCGCACACAGCTGAAGGTCTTACCTCAGTTCACTTCACAGCCAAAGAAGCTATTCGCACTCGAGCTTTTTGGATGATTTCGCTCGGCCACATGAGTGCTCTCTTCGTGGTGGGGGCGGTGATGGCTCACTTGGCGCTCTTTCTCACTTCGGAACGCGGCTATTCGCTGCAACAAGCCAGCTTCGTAGCAGCTGCTCTACCGGTGATGCAAATCATCGGCATGACAATTGGAGGTGCGCTTGGTGATCGCATCAACAAGCGTCTCATCGCATCCGTTGCAATGCTGGGCCACGCAGGTGGAATTCTTGTGCTTGCATTCGCACACCGAGCCTGGATGATTGGCCTCTTCGTGGTCCTGCACGGAGTTGCATGGGGCGCGCGAGGACCACTCATGCAAGCTCTTCGTGCCGACTACTTCGGATCGTCATCTTTCGGGTTCATCATGGGGCTGAGCTCATTGATCGTGATGTTAGGGACTGTCTTCGGGCCGATTATCGCCGGCGTCCTCGCCGACGTCACCGGAACCTACCGAGCCGGGTTTTTGGTTTTGGCCTCCCTTGCCGCCCTCGGCATGGTTTTCTTTGTGCTGGCCACCCCGCCCGCGCCTCCTAACCGGATCGCGTCGCCACGCGTCAACTAATACCGATTCTGCTTCCGCGGCTAAGAGCATCGAGGAAGCTGAGAGGTATAACCAAATCAGTAGAACAGCGACCGCTCCCAGAGATCCGAACGTGGCCTGGAGTTGGTCCGCCGAATTTGCAGCAACGCTCATACCAAACGTGCCGCTGATCCAAATCGCACCACCAATCCCGACCGCGACGACGCGCGCACGCGTGCGTCCTGATGGTCCCACCACCATCCGGTAAATCCACCCCAATGACATAGAAGCAAGGACGAGCACCATGGGCCAACGAGCTGCTTCCAGCCAAGGGCGAGCGCCATCAGTAAATCCTGCAGCTTCGAGAGTTCTCGGGAATGCAATCACTCCCCAAATCACTACGGTTGTCACCGCCATGGCGATTGCAGATAGCTTCAGCGCGAAAATTCTTCCTTGAACCCAATTGTGGGGACTTCGTCGAGCATGGGCGATTCTGATCGCCATAACTGACGAGTTAAAGGCATTTGAGACCAGCCACAACAAACCGAACAGACCGATGCCGAGACTGATTCCGACTCGACCATCACCGATTGACGTAACTCCCCGAAGTTGGGCAACCACAAGTTGGCCAGCTTCGCTGGGGAGAGCATTGGTGAGCGGTTCGAGCTGGTCGGCTACTTCGTTGGGTTCAGCGACTAAACCGTAAATTGAAACAATCGTCACCACAGCGGGAACTAACGCCAGAGCAAAGTAATAGGCCACACCAGCGGCAGCTAAAAGGGTGTGATGTTCTGACACGTTCGAAGTGAACTGGCGTAGTAGTTGCCAAAAGCCAGGACGCCAACGGGCGCCGAGACCTTCGGGCTGGGAGCTCGTCATTAAACCAAGGGTGCCAGTCATTGTGCGATCGACCAACTATCTGCAATGAACGCGGGTCGAAGGCGACTCCAATCGTGCTAGTAACGGGGCATGGATCGCACTCGATTGTTCGACCCCGCGACCTACACCCAGGGTGTCCCATACGACCTCATCGCAGAAATGAGAGAAGAGGCTCCGGTCCATTGGGTAGCCGAACCATCTGTCATGGGCTGGGGTGAAGGACCGGGTTACTGGGCGGTGCTCACTCACAAACTGGTCAACCAAGTGTTGCGCGACCCATCAACGTTTTCATCTCATCAAGGGGCGACCCAGATTCGTGATCCGGGCACAGCAGAGATGTTGGCTTTCGTGCAACGCATGATGCTGAACCAGGACCCACCCAATCACACTCGCCTGCGCCGCCTACTGACGAAGTCGTTTACTCCTCGCGCTATAGCCGCGCTCGAAGACGGCATTTCACATCGAGCGAAATCGATAATCGACAGAGTCGCTCCCAGAGGCAACGCAGATTTTGCAAGCGATATCGCAGCGGAGTTACCTCTCATGACACTCGCTGAGATCATGGGGGTTCCTGAAGAAGACCGCATGCTGCTGTTTGATTGGAGCAACAGAGTCATTGGCTATCAAGACAGCGAATACGCAATTTCTGATCAATTCGACCCGTCTACTGGCACTGATATGGCGCGCAAGGCTCGGAAGCTGAGAGACGAAATCAGACCAGATGGGAGCGGACGAATGCCCGATCCTCGGTCTCGCGAAGGACTCGCTGACATGTACTTCTACGCGTCGGAGTTAGCTGGGTATCGCCGACGATACCCAGGTGACGACGTGGTGTCGATCCTCCTCGCGACTGAAGATGAGCAGGGAGCAATAACGACCCAAGAATTCGAAACCATGTTCTTCCTGTTTGCAGTTGCAGGCAATGAAACACTTAGAAACGGCATTCCAGGAGGGATGCTGGCGCTGCTTGAACACCCATCGCAG
>DCYM01000161.1 GCA_002331465.1 Candidatus Neomicrothrix sp. UBA2110
GTCAACGGATTCCGTAATTTCAACGGAGGGCAAGGTTGGCACTGCGGCATCGGCCATCGTCCTTTTCGCAGCTAACTTGTCGCCCATTGCAGCTATCGCCAACGGAGGCGGACCGATCCAAGTCATGCCGGCAGCAGTCACCTTTTCAGCGAATGCTGCGTTTTCAGAAAGAAACCCGTATCCAGGGTGAATAGCGTCAGCCCCGACCGAAATAGCTGCCTGAAGTATTTTCTCAGCATCGAGATACGACTCTGAAGCGGTGGTACCGCCCAACGCAACACCCAGATCGGCGTCTTTCACAAACGGCGCGTCGTTGTCACCTTCGGAATAAACGGCGACGGTGAAGATGCCCATTTCTTGGGCAGTGCGAAACACTCTGCGGGCAATCTCTCCCCGATTCGCGACAAGTAGGCGTCTGATTGTCATCGCGGTGTCCTTACATCCGGAAGACGCCGAAGCCTTCGGCGCCTTCGATCTTGTTGTTGCTGCATGCTGATAGAGACAAAGCAATGACATCTCGGGTATCGCGAGGGTCAATGATGCCGTCATCTGTTACGCGTCCAGATGAGTAGAGAGCGAGCGATTTGAGTTCGTGGTAATGCTCTACAGATTCCGTGGTCTTGCGGTCAGCTTCTTCGTCAAATTCGATGCCTTTGCGTGCAGCTTGACCGCGGCGTACTAGCGACATGACGCCCGCTATTTGCTTAGGGCCCATGATCGCAATCTTGGCGGTTGGCCAAAGGTAAGTGAAGCGTGTATTGAACGCCCGCCCTGACATGCCGTAGTTGCCCGCCCCATAACTATTGCCAAGGATCACAGTGATATGGGGCACCATTGAATTAGAAACGGCGTTGATCATTTTGGAACCGTTCTTCACGATTCCTGAGTGTTCGAAGTCCTTGCCGACCATGTATCCGGTGATGTTTTGCAGAAAAACGATTGGAATGTCTTGTTGATTGCACAGTTGGATGAACTGGGCTGCTTTTTCGCTACTTTCGCTAAAGAGCGGCCCGTTGTTACCGATAAGCCCTACTGGATATCCATGTATTGAGGCCCAACCACAGATGAGGGTGGTTCCATATCTGGACTTGAACTCTTCGAATCGCGAGCCGTCGACGATGCGTGCAATCACCTCACGGCAATCAACCAAAGACTGAAGATCACGAGGCATCATTGCCAGTAACTCGTCAGGGTCATGTATCGGAGCGTCATCAGCCATGCTTGGTTCGGGCCCAAGCTTTCGCCAATTGAGGTGACGGACTACTTCTCGACACATGCGGAGCGCTTCGGTTTCGTCTTCAGCAAGGTAATCGGCGAGGCCTGACACCTCGGCATGCATTTGTGCGCCGCCGAGCGTTTCGTCATCGCTGTCTTCCCCGGTTGCCATTTTCACCAGCGGTGGTCCGCCGAGAAATACTTTCGATTGATTTCGGACAAAAATGTTGTAGTCGCTCATGCCGGGCTGGTACGCGCCACCAGCAGTTGAGCTGCCGAAGACCACAGCAATGGACGGGATTCGAAGCTTAGATAGCTCTGTTACGTCGTAGAAAAGTCGACCGGATTCAGCGAAATGATCGCGTTGTTCCAGCATTTGCCTTTCGGGGTCATCGTCTCCTCGCAGGTCTCCTCCCGCTGATTCGACAAACTGAATGTACGGCATACGGTTCTGGCGAGCTATTTCTATAGCTCGCATAAGTTTGCGTCCGGCGACGTGCGTCATCGCCCCGCCGAGCACCGTCGGGTCGTTGCCTTCAATCAGGCACTCAACGCCTTCGATGACACCGATCCCCATGACCAATCCGCCTCCGACTGCGTAGTTAGAGCAGTAACCGGCGAGGGAGCTGATTTCGAAAAATGGGGAGTCGGCGTCTAAGACCATTTGGATACGTTCCCGAACCGGCATCTTTCCCCGACTGCGCATCCGTTCCATGGCGGCAGGCCCTCCACCTGCGGCTGCTTCTTGATGCAGATCATCGATAATCGCTAATTGTTCGAGCATGTCTTCGCGGTTCTTTATGAACCAATCGGCGTTGTTATCGATATGTGATTGGAGTGCGGCCACTCGGTTCTCCCTCTAAACACTTCTTTCGGCCTTGGATTCATATGTGAAACAGCGGCGTATAGCAAGCGCGTTGTGGAATCATCGGCCAAACTTGCGACGGTGAGCACCCAACTACCGGCATCTCCTTGGCTCGCGACGACACATCATTTGAACCGTCCTGATGTCGACAGGAAATATGTTCTATGGGTCGATCTCCCGCCAACTTATGACGCCGCATCTGAGGAACGGCATCCCCTGTATCTGTGTTTCGACGCTATGTGGACCTACGGCACCGTGGTCGACACTGTCCGGCTGCTCGCCCCAACAAAAGAACTTCCCAAAGCCATTGTTGTGGGCGTCGCACATGATGACCCGTCCTACAAGAATGTTATTCAACAGCGAGCCATGGACTTCACTACAACCGCTGCTGATGCCCCGCCCCTGACCGGAGTGCGGGTTCCTGGTGAAGAACTTGGGGGAGCAGAGAGTTTTCGGCAGTGGCTGGAATCTGATCTGATCCCATTGTTGCGGGCTCAGTATCAGATTTCCGAAATTACCTTTGTGGGGCACTCCTTCAGCGCTTTGTTTGGTGTTCACGTGCTCTTCGAACGCTCAACGATGTTTGATCACTATTTACTCGCGAGCCCCTCGGTTTGGTGGGACGATCAAATCATGTTTGGCAAGGAACAAGAACGATACGAGACAGGCGAAAGTCTCAATGCACATGTCTTCATGTCGAAGGGCGAACTAGAAACTGATGAGCTCTCGTTCCAGAAGGACTTCCATGATCAGCTCGCCAGCCGGGGCTACGACGAGCTCCGCTTGCACTGGCAGTTATTCCCAAATGAGAACCATCTGTCGGTGGTGCCAGTCGCTTTGAGCCACGGCTTGCGGGTGCTTCACTCCACTCAATGAGCATAGACGGGTCGTTCTCGGCAAGAATGGGTTCATGGGCGGACCACTACTAACAGAAGAACCGTACGCATCAACCGGTGTAGTTCCGGTGTATGACTCCGACGCACACATTGCCGAACCACCTTCGGTGTGGCAGGAATACACCGACCCGAAATTTCGTGAATTGGTTATGCAATGTCGACCAGTTGGGCAATTAGACAGCATCTTCGTCGAAGACGAAGGCCTAGGCATGAGTTGCGCGCCTGCCTGTATCCCAGACGCATATGGGACCGAAGTGACTTGGGACGACATCGTCCCCGGGAGCTATGACCCCGCCGAACGACTCAAAGTTATGGATGCCGAAGGGCTTGACGCCGCGTTGATGTTCCCATCGTTGCATCTTTTGTCTGGAGATATCTCGGACCCAGATGTCGCCGCCGCTAATGCTCGCGGCTACAACCGGTGGATGGCGGATTTCGTATCAGAGAACCCCGATCGTCTCTATGGCGTCGGTGTTGCTCCGCTTCAATCCACTGATCACGCTGTTGCGGAAATTGCGGCCTGCGCGGAAGCAGGGCTCACCGGTTTTACCTTCCGGCCTGAGCGTTATGGCGGACTTGAGCTGTATTCCGAAGAAATGGACCGCGTTTGGTCGGCCGCCGAAGACCACGACATGACAGTTGCTATTCACGGCAGCTTCGGTTCAAACATGACGAGCTTCGCCAAAACCCGATACAGCAACCAATTCTATGTCCACATGGTGTGTCACCCCTTCGAGCAGATGGCGTCGGTTATGGAGTTGGTTGCTAGCGGTATTTTGGATGACCATCCTCGGTTGCGAGTTGGATTTTTCGAATCGGGGCTGGGGTGGTTGCCCTATTGGCTGGATCGTCTCGATGAGCACAAAGAATCGATGGGTCACCTCGTTCCCCGGTTGAAAAGAGAGCCAACGGAGATCTTTTCGGAACAATGTTTCGTGACGATGGAGGCAGGAGAAGGCGAAGCGTTCGCGCAAATGGCCGATATGGGTCTCGCACACACCGTTGTCTGGGGTTCGGATTACCCGCACTACGACTGCACGTACCCAGGAGCTCTAGCCGAACTTGATGCAACATTTGACAGGATCGGGAGAAATGACTTGCGCAGCGAAGTGATCTACACCAATGCGAGACGGTTCATGGGATTGAAATAGTTTCGACTAACTAGAAATGCGACAGAACGCCACGTGGAGGGCTAATGGGAACGACTGTTCAACTAACAACCGTCGACGGCAACACTTTTGACGCCTACAAGTCTGAACCCGAGGGCCTTCCTAAGGGAGCTGTAGTCGTCGTTCAAGAGATCTTTGGTGTTAACGAACACATCAGAAGTGTCACTGATGGATACGCCGAACAGGGATACCTAGCCATCGCTCCGGCGTTGTTTGACCGTGTTCGCGGAGGCATCGAGTTGGGGTATGACCAGGCCGGCATCGACATTGGCAGAAAAATCGCGTTTGAGGACGTCACTATGGACCAAGTGATGGCTGACGTCGAAGCGGCGTGTGACGCGGTGTCAGCCGCTGGGAAAGTCGGCATCGTGGGATATTGCTGGGGTGGTTCGATTTGTTACGTCGCAGCCGCGCGCTTACCTGACAAGATCTCGGCCGCGTCGGGTTACTACGGTGGGCAAATCGTTCCTCACCTAGATGAAAAACCCGGCGTTCCATTGATGCTTCATTTTGGTGCTGAGGACGCCGGAATTCCGTTGGAAAGTGTGCGAACGATTGCTGAACGATGGCCTGAGATATCTGTGCATGTCTATGAAGGCGCAGGTCACGGCTTCAACTGCGATGCACGCGGAAGCTACGAAGCTGATTCGGCAGCGGTGGCATTAGAGAGAACTCTGAACCACTTTGCTACGTGCTTGATCTAGTCATTAACTCCGATCAAGAAACACGAGACCCTGATCGATAGCTGGCCCGCCTTCCTCGGTCAATACCTGAAAACGCACGATGTCTTTCCCATCGACTGTCGTGGAATCAATGACTTTGACATTGATAGTCGAGGGCATCAAGACCATTGAAGCCATGCGGCCTCTAATCCGACGAACCCTTTCAGGGTTGCCGTCACCCACAGCGTCGATTACAGCGCTAACACCTAACGCGAGAGTGGCCGTTCCGTGGAGAATGATGGCCGGAAGCCCCGCTGCTTTTGCCACAGATGCATCAGTGTGGATGGGGTTCCAAATTCGTGCCGACTCGGTGTAAGTATGTGCCGCGCCATGAGCGACAGGAACCAAAATTTCGGTGATCGGTTCTTTCGATGTAGGACCAAGCTCGGGGATTAGGGGTGCGCTTACATCGGGCCGATCTTCCCCCACTGTCGGCACCCCGAGATGAATGCCCCCTTGATGAGTGGTGAAAACTGCCTCACCGTCGGCGTCGACCGTCTCAATCTTCATCGTGGTGTAAGCACCTGGCCGTTTGTTCTCCACTCCGGTGTAGGTAAGTCGCGTCGATAAGACATCTCCCGGCCGTACGAGGCGGTGGACAGTTACATCGTGCGTAGCGTGCACCCCCTGCCGTGTTTCTTCGGGAGTTATTCCCCATTTGTCCGCCAATTCTCGGCTCTGAACAATGACCGGCCACTCAGGACACACAGCGAACATCGGATGAGCCACAACCCCGCCGTTGCGTCGCGTGTCGAAATAGCAGTCATGGGTATCGCCGAGCGCAGCCGAATACGCCATAGTCCATCGCTCATCGACCTCGTGTTTTATAGGACCAATCTGGTCACCAACCATGTCGGTGGGAACAGGCATGTGACACCTCCACTGCCAGTCGGAATATCAAGACTGTAGTAGTGAACTATCCGCGTCATCTGTGGAGGGGCCGACAATGATGCCCACCGGCTAGCTTCGCGGACCATGCGGAGTTGGTTTTCGCCCGATGGTCTGTTTGGCAAAATATTTTTTAGAGCTGTCCGGGGATCGGTGCGTGTATTTTTGTTTCGCTGGTTTCGACTCAGGGTTGAGGGTCGTGAACGCTTGTGCGTCGAAGGCCGGGTCATCATTGCGCCGACACATCGATCAAATCTCGACGGTCCTCTAGTTGGGAGCTCGAGTCATCGGCGGGTCCGCTATCTAGGTAAAGACTCATTGTTTCGCCCAGCGGCAGCTGGGTGGGCGATGCGCTCGCTCGGGTCTTTTCCTGTTCGTCGAGGTGAAGCCGACCTCGACGCCATGCGAGTAGCGAAAGAGATGCTCGAAAGCGGCGAGTGCATGCTTGTTTTTCCCGAAGGGACTCGACAGATTGGCGACGCGATCGCCGAGGTGTACGACGGAACCGCTTGGCTAGCTTCCAAAGCACAAGCGCCGGTGGTGCCTGTAGGGATCGCCGGCACAGAGGCAGCTATGCCGGCAGGCGCTAAATTTCCTGCTCGAGTACCGGTTGCAGTGGTAGTCGGCGAGCCTTTGGATCCCCCACAAGCTGCCGATGGGAATCGCGTGAAGCGATCCGACTTAAAGTTGTGGACTGATGATCTTCGACAGCGGTTGCAAGAATGCCAAACCAGGGCTCGTGAAATGCTCAACGACTGATGCGTCTGTACTGGATTGAGACGCCGTGTGGCCGCCTAGCGACAGCGCCGGCTCCGAGCGGAAGCAGCCTCGGTCGAGAGATCGTCGATTTGTTGGAGGCAGAAGTCGACATAGTTGTATCCCTGCTCGCCAGTGAAGAAGCGGCAAGCATTGGTCTCGCTGATGAAGCCGCAGTGATGAACGAAGCGGGCATTTCCTTCCAAAGCATCCCCACACCAGACTTCGGTGTTCTTGATGATTACCGCCAAGCTCAAGCCGTTGTAAGCGAATTGGTACAGCATCTCAACGCCGGACAAACCGCAGTAGTTCATTGCCGAGGCGGAATCGGCCGCTCGTCGACCATTGCGGCAGTAGC
>DCYM01000134.1:0-5879 GCA_002331465.1 Candidatus Neomicrothrix sp. UBA2110
GTGCGCGGGGTCGTGGCCAAAACAAAGGGCGAAGCCGTTTCGGTTGAAACGATTCACATTCCGGACCCCGGACCAGGCGAGGTCGTTGTAGATGTTCAAGCCTGCGGGGTCTGCCACACCGACCTTCACTATCGCGAGGGTGCCATCAACGATGATTTTCCGTTCTTGCTCGGGCATGAAGCTGCGGGGACCATTTCACAGATCGGGGCCGGAGTTACGAACCTTAATGAAGGGGATTTCGTCGTATTGAACTGGCGTGCCGTGTGTGGGGAATGCCGCAGTTGCCTTCGAGGAAAACCTGAATATTGTTTTTCTACTCACAACGCGCACCAAAAGATGACTGTCGGAGGCATCGAACTGAGTCCGGCGTTAGGTATCGGTGCCTTCGCCGAAAAAACATTGGTAGCAGCGGGCCAAGCGACGAAAGTCAGCGATGCCGTTGAACCTGAGGTCGCTGGCTTGATTGGTTGTGGGGTGATGGCGGGGCTAGGCGCTGCTTTAAACACTGGCGGAGTTACTCGCGGTGACAGCGTTGCTGTGTGGGGTTGCGGTGGGGTAGGAGACGCTGCAATCGAGGGATCGCGTATCGCAGGTGCCCATACCATCATCGCAATAGATCTTGATCAACGGAAACTTGACTGGGCGAAAGAGTTCGGGGCAACCCACACGATTAATTCCTCCGATATGGATACAGCACAAGTAATTGAAGCAGTGCAAAGCCTTACCGGAGGAAACGGAGTCGACGTAGCCATCGAAGCGATAGGGCTTCCAGCGACGTATGAGCAGGCGTTTTATTCGCGAGACCTCGCCGGAACAGTGGTCCTCGTTGGGGTCCCAAGCCCCGAAATGCGCATCGATTTGCCCCTCGCCGAAGTGTTTGGGCGCGGTGGGGCGTTAAAAAGTTCTTGGTACGGCGATTGCCTCCCTACACGCGATTTCCCGATGTTGATTGATCTATATCTACAAGGACGACTTCAGCTCGACCGCTTTGTCTCTGAGAAAATAACGATCGAAGAAGTCGAAAATGCCTTTCTCAAAATGGAACGCGGGGAGGTGCTCCGTTCTGTCGTCCTTATTTGAATCGGCTCGATGCCCCCACCCCGTTTCCCCCCAGGACCCGGGATAGGCTCCGACGATAATGGGAGATCAACTAATCGTTCGTGGCGCACGGGAGAACAACCTGCGTGATGTTGATGTTGAGCTGCCAAGAGACAAGCTAATTGTCTTTACTGGCATATCAGGAAGCGGTAAATCCTCGTTAGCTTTCGACACGATCTACGCTGAAGGGCAGCGGCGGTATGTGGAATCGTTGTCTGCCTACGCCCGACAATTTCTTGGCCAAATGGACAAGCCCGATGTCGATTTCCTCGAAGGTCTTTCGCCCGCCATATCCATTGATCAGAAAAGTGCGAGCCGTAACCCCCGTTCGACCGTAGGAACAATCACCGAGGTCTATGACTACTTGCGTTTGCTTTACGCCCGGGTGGGAGTGCAGCACGACCCGGAGACTGGCGAAATAGTCCAAAGGCAAACTCCCCAAGAAATTGTCGATCGCATTGTCGAAAAAGCTGCCAACGGGCGTTTTCAAGTGCTGGCACCTGTGGTTCGAGGCCGTAAAGGCGAATACCACACACTGCTCTCAGACTTAGCTGCGCAAGGATACGCGAGAGCGCGTGTCGACGGTGAAGTCGTCGACCTTGGTGGCGAAGAGATTCTCCTCGAAGAACGGTTGGAGCGTTATGTCAATCACGACATCGAAGTGATAGTTGACCGGCTGGTAATACGGGAAGGAATTGAACAACGGCTTACTGAATCAGTTGAGGCTGCTCTCGCTCTAGCAGACGGTCACATTTGGATTGAATTACTAACAGATGATGGTGATGCGGAACTCGTCACATTCAGCCAGCATTTGTTTTCACCGACTAGTGGTCGTTCATTTGATGATTTGGCCCCAAGAAACTTTTCGTTTAACTCGCCCTATGGGGCATGCGCCACGTGTGACGGCTTAGGAACTCGATTCGAAGTCGACCCAGAGTTAATAGTTCCCAATCCTGAGTTAACGATCGAAGAAGGAGCGATAGCGCCGTTCGCTACAGGCGCTAGCCGCTGGTATGGCCGACTCTTACGGGCCACTGGTGAGGAATTCGACATCCCGATCGACCGTTCATGGTCGAAACTCACCGCAAAGCAACGAAAACTCCTTTTGTATGGCAGCCCCCAAAACCGCACGTTTACCGTCCGTTACCGAAACCGCTACGGCCGAAGCCGTAGCTACACAACCCATTGGGAAGGCGTCATCTCAACCCTTCAACGTCGCCATTCAGATACCGATAGCGACCATTCGCGTGATCGGATCGAGGGCTATATGCGGGAGGTTCCCTGCGGGACTTGTGAAGGAGCTCGACTCAACGAAGTTTCGCTGGCGGTTCGCGTTGCTGGACACAGCATTGACCAAATGTGTTCAGTTTCTATTGGTGAGGCTGCAAAGATTATTGACGGGCTGGTGTTGAACGATCGAGAACGCATTATTGCGCAACCGATTGTTAAAGAAATCGATGCACGGCTAAATTTCTTACTTGACGTAGGCCTCGACTATTTGTCCTTGAACAGATCCGCGGCAACTCTTGCTGGCGGGGAAGCGCAACGCATCAGGCTCGCAAGCCAGATCGGTAGCGGCTTAGAAGGAGTTCTGTACGTTCTCGATGAACCCTCCATTGGGTTACATCAACGAGACAACCGGCGCTTGATAGAGACACTGCAGCATCTTCGTGACTTGGGGAACACAGTTCTGGTCGTTGAACACGACAAAGAAACCATCATCGAATCTGATTGGGTGGTCGACATAGGGCCCGGTGCCGGGGAACACGGCGGAGAAATTATCTATAGCGGCCCAGTTGCAGGACTTGGGAAATCCAAAGGGTCGTTAACGGGGGAGTACCTTACGGGAGTTCGCTGCATTGAGGTCCCTGCATCTCGCAGACAACCGCTGGAACAGATGCTGGTAGTTCGCGGCGCACGAGAAAATAACCTGCGCTCTATCGATGTCGAGATACCTCTTGGCTGTTTCGTGACCGTTACCGGCGTGTCAGGGTCAGGTAAAAGCACCCTAATAAACGAGATTCTTCGTAAGTCTCTGATGCAACGAATTTACAAATCCAAAGATGTGCCGGGCTTACACACATCGCTCGACGGCTGGGAGGCCTTGGACAAGGTGATTAATATCGATCAATCGCCTATCGGCAGGACTCCCAGATCAAACCCAGCAACCTACACAGGTGCATTTGACAACATTCGCAAACTTTTCGCAGCGACAAACGAGGCGAAAATCCGAGGCTATTTACCAGGACGGTTCAGCTTCAACGTCAAGGGTGGGAGATGTGAAGCGTGCTCAGGTGATGGCACCATAAAAATCGAAATGCATTTCTTGCCCGACGTCTACGTGCCGTGCGAAATGTGCAGAGGAGCGCGTTACAACCGCGAGACGTTAGAGGTCAGATTCAAAGGGAAAACGATCTCCGATGTTCTTCACATGTCTTGCGAAGACGCCTTGGAGTTCTTTTCTGCTCAACCACCCATCGCACGTCACATGCAGACCCTTGTGGATGTGGGGTTGGGTTACATCCGATTGGGACAACCAGCTACGACCTTATCTGGGGGTGAAGCTCAGCGAATAAAACTCTCCAGTGAACTATCTAAGCGGCCCACCGGACACACGATTTACATTCTTGATGAACCTACGACTGGCTTGCATTTTGAAGATATCCGACGGTTGTTGGCAGTGCTTAGCCGCCTAGTCGATCAAGGCAACACAGTTGTCGTGATCGAACACAACCTCGACGTCATTAAGACCGCGGATTGGATCATTGATATGGGACCCGAAGGTGGCGATGGGGGCGGTTTAGTTATCGCGAGTGGAACCCCAGAGAACGTCGTTAAAACGCCCGAGAGTCACACTGGGCGATTCTTAGGGCCGCTTCTAACGGGCTGAGTGTGCCTCCGGCCGCATAGCCTTCCTCCATGCCTTTGCGCCCTGAGCCCGGCTCAGTCCCTGACCTTCCAGGGAGTTACCAATTTAAAGACCGCGACGGTCGGATCATTTACGTTGGAAAGGCTAAGAGTCTTAGAAATCGCCTCAATAGTTATTTTCAAGACTCTCGCAATCTTCACCCGCGAACAGTGCAGATGATAGCAACAGCCACTTCTGTGGAATGGATCGAAGTTTCGACTGAAGTGGACGCCCTGATGCTCGAATACAGCCTCATTCAGCGCCACCAACCGCGTTTCAACATCCGTCTTCGAGATGACAAGTCTTACCCATTTTTGGCGGTCACTCTTCGAGATGAATGGCCGCGAGCGATGGTCATGCGCGGAAAACGAAAGCGAGGAAACCGGTATTTCGGACCGTTCGGACACGCCCACGCAATTCGAGACACCCTTGATCTTTTGTTACGTACGTTTCCGATTCGCACATGCAGTGACAACAAGATGGCTGAGCATCGAGCACTTGGCAGGCCTTGTTTACTCTTCCACATCGAACAGTGCGCTGGACCATGTGTAGGCGAAGTTTCAGAGGAGGAGTACGAGTCATTGGTTCGAGACCTCCTCCGGTTTTTAGAAGGACACACCGAAGACGTCGTTCAAAACCTTACGGATCGTATGCACGTGGCGAGTAACGAACTTGAGTTTGAGTTGGCCGCGAGGTTACGCGACCGCTTGTCCAACGTAGAGAAAGCAATTGAAAAACAACAGGTTGCTGGAACGAGGAATGAGGATTTTGATGTCATCGGCGTTCACGATGACGAATTAGAGGCTTCAGTGCAGGTTTTTTATGTCAGGAAAGGACGGGTCATGGGGCAACGCGGCTTCATCGTCGACAAAGTGGAGGACGTCACTCACCCAGACCTCATAGCCCGAGTTATCGAAGATCTGTACCACGATGAAAACCCGATCGGAATGCCAAAGAATGTCTTTGTCCCGGGGTTGCCTGAGAAGCGAGCGCTTTATGAAGAATGGTTGAGCGCTCAACGCGGTTCACCAGTAGAAATTCGTGTTCCACAACGGGGAGACAAACGAGCGCTTCATGAAACGGTGACTAAAAATGCACGCGAGTCTTTTGGGCGCCACCGACTCAAACGCGGCAGCGACCACAACAGCCGGGCTAGGGCCTTAGAAGAGTTGCAACGCTATCTCGATCTACCTAACGCGCCCTTACGTATCGAGTGTTACGACATGAGTCACCTGCAAGGTACGGACTACGTCGGTTCGATGGTCGTGCTCGAGGATGCGCTACCTCGCAAAAGCGAGTACCGGCGATTCAAAATTCGAGATGTTCCCGGAAACGACGACTTCGCTGCGATGGAGGAGGTTCTCTCGAGGCGCCTGAAAAAATATGTAGAGGAAAGAGAATCTCCATCAGATGAACCTGGCAAATTCGCTTACCCACCTCAACTGCTCGTGGTTGACGGGGGTAAAGGGCAACTCGGAGTAGCTCAACGAGTTCTGACCTCCCTTGGATTAGGGCAAGAAATTCCTGTCGTAGCGCTAGCCAAACAATTCGAAGAGGTGTTTGTTCCGGGGAAAAGCGACCCGGTCCATCTTCCCCGTGGTTCTGAGGCGCTGTATTTACTTCAACGAGTTCGCGACGAAAGTCATCGCTTTGCTATCGCATATCACCGTCAGCTGAGAAACAAACGGATGACTCGAAGCGTCCTCGACGGAATCACCGGTCTCGGCGATGTCCGCCGGCGGCGGTTAGTCAAAGAATTCGGCGGCGTGAGGAAAGTGCGGCAGGCTTCATTAGACGACCTGCAGTCATTGACATGGCTGCCTAACAAGGTGGCTGTGGCCGTGCATGAACGCACTCAGGGGCGGGCCTGATA
>DCYM01000134.1:6297-15021 GCA_002331465.1 Candidatus Neomicrothrix sp. UBA2110
CCAGAAATTTATTTACTGATTGGCTACCACAGACAACTACATTCGACGGTGGCTTCCAGAGCCTTCCATCTGAATGGAGTTGGCTCTGAAGCAGCACCGCACCCGGTACAGCGAAGCACAAAGTCTCGACCCACTTTGCTCATTATGACTGGCTGCTCACCTGTCGATAACCGAGCTTCCTTCTTTGGAGAAACTTTTTGCCTTGTTATTTCGGGTAGGTCCAACACTTCGAAGTCTAAGTACAACGGTTCAGCGACTGTTGAAGGATCATTTTTCCAAGCTTCCGTGTGATCGTCGGTCTCTTCGGACCATCCGAGGAAACTCAACCATGCGTATCTGTCAATTGCATCGAGGTCTTTAGGTAGTTCGTTGACCGAAGTCATCGGACCGATTTTCTGTGGCGTGGGCGGCCTATCTGGCCCGGAATAGTTCAGAAATAGCCCAAGTTCATCTTGCTGACCTATTCCGAAAAGCTGCGATGATTCGCTGATGGTTTCTATTTCCTCCATAAATCCGTCGCGTTCAGACGCTGTTGGGTCTTCTAAAGTGTCGCTGGCATAGAGCACTACGAATCGCGCGCCGACGCCACGTTGCTTACGGCGAAGGATGCGGCCCATGCGCTGAATCATCTGTCTACGAGTGCGGCTAGCGTTAACAACAATTCCGAGATTCGCATCAGGGACATCGATGCCTTCGTCCAGAACTCGCGGGGCAGCTACTGCGTCGAGTTTTCCGTCTCGTAGGTCGGTCAATATCGTCTCACGCTCCGAACGCGCAGTATCCCCGGTAATAATTTCAATACCCAACAACGGGTCTAATCGGTTGATGGCATGATTCGCTGCCTTGATTGTTTGTGTAAAAATCAACGTTCCTGAAGCATCGAGGATTACGGGAGCGAAGTTGGAGAGAACTTCGTATTTCGATCGGCTAGTGGCAACGATCTCGCGCCGTTTCGAAAATGCGTCAAGATACGTCGCGGCGGCCTTACCGTTAGGTCCGGCATCGTTGTCCGACAGGTAGGCCACAGCGGCCAAAAAGGCACCGAATGGATCTTGGGGCATGTCAGGGATACTTCGCAGGACCTGCCGAGAGGCGACAAGGGCTGCTTCTGTCTGGTCGTATTCAGTTCGCTCCTCCGCTGCAAGGGGTACCGCGACGAACGCAACTCTTGGCTGCGCACAAACTCCATCGGCAATCGCCTGCCCAAAGTCGTATCGGTAGCAAACACCTCCGAAGTAAGGCACAAGTGTTTTCTCAACTGCATCATCAGAACGTTCTAACGTGGCGGTCAGCCCTAATCGTTCTTGGTACTCATGAATTAACGACTTTCGCAGGGTCGCTCCTCCGAATCCGTGACATTCGTCGGCAATGATCAGGCCGCCAAGATTTCCCGGAGGAAGTGGCTTCTTCGAGCTAGCTGAATGGCGGGTTGTTACGAGCACATCGCAGTCGTTAGCTCTGTCGCTAAAACTGTCTCCTAAACGACCTACGACACAATGAGGTAACGCGTGTTTGAGACTTGCAGACCATTGCTCCATCAGAACGCGACTCGGAACAACGACCAACACAAACAACCCTCGCCTGTGGGCGTCGGCCGTTGCCTGTATCGCGACATTTGTTTTCCCGGCTCCAGTAACGGCCTCGATGATGCCGCGACGGCCGCATCGAAGCCAGCTCGTCAACGCCTGCAGCTGCCATTTATACAGAAAATGTTGGGACTTGTTCATGGACCTATCTGCGCGGAGACACTGAAGGGAAAGTATTTGCTGCCGTATCAAAAATGGTACGCAGTGGCGGGCGGAATCACTCCGTGTGTGACAGATACCTGCAGAAGAAAATTGGCAGGCAATCAATGTGACATGTCGGCCTTGGTATGCGTGGGCAACAATGTTTCGCCCATTTTCGTTCGGCAGTTCCCTTAGCCAAACCGAGTTTTCTTATCGAGATGGCTGTACTCATTTGAATCTGCTGCCATTCTTGATGAGCGATGCTGTTGATCGATTTATGCACCCGAATTTCGTGTGTGACTCACTCGCGAGGAAAAGCGTGACGGGAAAGCTGTGGGAGACCCACGCCGACTGGTGGCAGAACGGCTTTACCGACGGCGCGGATCCAGAGTACGAGGAGCAGATACTGCCGTTGGCCGCGGACCTCCTTAAGGGCTTTGATCGAATTCTTGATGTTGGTTGTGGGGAAGGACAGATAACGCGGCGCCTCAACATGGCGAACTCCCAGATCTTGGGAATCGACGCTACGTGGGCACAAATTTCCGAAGCTGCTGCTCGATCAAGCGACGAGAGTTATGTCAGAGCCTTAGCCGAAGCCATTCCTTTTAAAAATCGCGTATTCGATGCGGCCATAGCGTGCCTGGTCTTTGAACACATTGTCGAGATGGAAGACGTAATTCGAGAGGTCGCGCGGGTGTTGCGTCCAGCTGGGCGCTTTGTGCTCATGTTAAACCACCCGCTTTTGCAGACCCCTGGCAGCGGGTGGGTTGATGATCACATGGTCGACCCGCCCGATCAATATTGGCGGATTGGTGATTACTTAATTGAGCAAGAAACCGTTGAAGAAGTTGAGTTGGGTGTTCACATTCCCTTTGTCCACCGACCGCTAAGCATTTACGTAAATACTCTTTCAGAGAACGGGCTCACAGTAGAGCGAATGCTTGAACCTTCACCACCGGAGGCGTTCACTAAGCGACACGACTCCTATGCCGCAGCGGCGTTTATTCCGAGACTGCTAGTGCTGATCTGTCGCAGAGGTTAAGAAGTCCCGAAGTCTGCACGTAGCCTTTAGGAATGACTAGCCGTCCGGATTTTATAATCGTAACGGGACTGTCGGGAGCCGGACGTTCGACCGTGGCCGACACCTTGGAGGACTTAGGTTGGTTCGTGATCGACAACCTTCCGCCAAGTCTGCTTGCTTCGGCGGCCGAACTTTTGACGGCAGCGGACTCTTCAGTCGAACGGTTGGCGTTAGTCGCTGGTTCTCACGAGTATCAAGAAGATTTACTTAGCTTCTTGTCTGAGCTTCGTTCATCCGGGGCGCGAGTCCGGGTGCTTTTTCTTGACGCACCTACCGAAGTGCTTTTGCGACGCTATGACCAAACGCGACGCCGGCATCCCCTGAGCGCTGGCTCCGCATCAGTGACTGATGCAATTGGTCGCGAGCGAGAACTACTAGAACCGATTCGGCGAGAAGCAGACGTTGTTATCGAGACCGGCGACCTTATTGTGCATGAACTGAAAGCTCGCGTTGTTGAGGCATTTAGCGATGCTGATCGCAAACAGTTGATGCAAACAACGGTCATGTCGTTCGGTTACAAACATGGGGTGCCCACCGAAGCGGATTTGGTTTTTGATTGCCGGTTTTTACCAAACCCACATTGGGTTTCCGATCTGCGCCCTAAGACCGGGCTTGATCAAGAAGTTCGGAACTACGTGCTTGAACAACCATTAACGGTGTCGTTCATGGAACACACGCTGCCGTTGTTTGAGTTCCTCATCCCCTCGTATGTCGAAGAAGGTAAGGCGTACCTCACGATCGCTTTCGGCTGCACTGGTGGACGCCATCGCAGTGTGTCGATAGCCGAAGAATTTGGGCGGATATTGACCAATAGTGGTCATTCGCTGAGAACTCGGCATCGTGACCTAGAGTCCAAAGAAATTTAGAACAGGGGAATCGGTTCGCCACTGACGCGAACCAATGCAGTAGACATGCAAGAACATCCCTACTTCCTCCCAGAAAGCGATCTATTCCAATGACTGTGAGAGTCGGCATCAACGGGTTCGGCCGTATCGGCCGCAACTTCTTCCGGGCAGTCCATAAACAAGGCGCGGACATCGAAATCGTCGCGGTAAACGATCTGGGTAACCAAGCCACTATGGCCCACCTTCTGAAATATGACTCTGTTCTGGGCAACCTCTCGAACGATATTTCCGCAGTAGACGGCGGAATCTCAATCGACGGCCAACTGCTCCAAGTGCTATCCGAACGCAATCCCGCAGAATTATCTTGGGGAGAGCTTGGTGTTGATGTCGTCATCGAATCAACTGGAATCTTTACCGACCGGGACAAAGCGGCACAACACCTTGAAGCGGGTGCCCCGTTAGTGATTGTTTCTGCCCCAGCGAATGGAGCCGATGCCACCTTCGTTGTCGGAGTTAATCATGAAGAGTTCGACAAGGAGACACACAAAGTCATTTCTAACGCCAGTTGCACGACGAACTGTTTCGTTCCGATGGTTCAGGTACTAGACGACGCCTTTGGCGTCGAAAAAGGACTTATGACCACGGTGCACGCTTACACCGGCGACCAATCTCTGGTTGACGGTCCCCACAGTGACTTACGAAGGGCACGCGCATCTGCGGTGAACATTATTCCCACCTCAACGGGAGCGGCACGCGCAACGGGACTTGTTCTCCAAGCCATGAACGGGAAACTCGACGGAACCTCCTTGAGAGTGCCAATTCCCGATGGTTCAATTACCGACTTCACAGCGGTCTTGGCAACGAGCCCCTCGGTTGAAGACATCAACTCTGCGTTCGCATCGGCGGCGTCAACTGCGCCCCTCCAAGGGGTCCTGTCATACAGCGAAGATCCTTTGGTATCTTCAGATATTGTCGGCGACCCCTCCAGTTGCGTGTTCGATGCAGGCTTGACAATGACTCTGGATAACCTGATCAAGGTGAGCGGCTGGTACGACAACGAGTGGGGATATTCAAACCGACTTGTCGACCTCGTCGAAATCACCTGTAGCTGAGATAGGCGTGTCTGATCTGCCCATCCCCAACCTTGAAAGCCTAGAAAACACGCTAGGTGGTCTAGAAGGAAAACGGATTCTCGTCCGATGCGACTTCAATGTTCCTTTGCGCGACGGCGCCATTTCTGACGATTTAAGAATCAAAGCTGCATTACCAACGTTGAATTGGCTGCTCGAGCGAGGTGCAACCGTTGTTGCGTGTACCCACTTCGGTCGTCCAAAAGGAAAGCCGGACCCAAAAGTTTCGGTGTCCCTGCTTCGAGCCAGGATGGAAGAGTTAGCCCCGGGGGTGCAACTCCTTGAGAATTTGCGCTTTGACCCGGGCGAAACAGGGAACTCTCCCGAGTTCGTCAAGTATCTGATCGACGGCGCTGGAGGGCTTCCATTCGATGGCTATGTGAATGACGCGTTCGGTGTTTCACACCGCTCTCACGCATCAATTGTCGGACCACCGGGCAGGCTCCCTTCAGCCGCAGGGCGACTTCTGGAAAAGGAAATCGACGTCTTGGGAAGGATGCGTTCCTCGCCGAACCGGCCCTTCGTTGCTGTTCTAGGCGGGGCCAAAGTTAGTGACAAAATCGGTGTCATCGAAGCGTTGCTGAGCGTCGTAGACCGGCTTCTCATTGGCGGTGGTATGTGCTTCACGTTTCTGAAAGCCCTCGGATACGGCATCGGCGAGTCGTTGTGTGAAACCGATCAAGAAGAGACATGTAAACGAATTCTTGACTCGGGTGCTTCGATCCTTCTGCCGTCGGACATCACCGCTCTAAGCCCAGACGGCGATATTGGGACGAACAGTGGTGAGGTTCGGCAAATGGGTCGGTCGATTCCCGAAGGTTGGAAAGGCCTCGACATTGGCCCCGGAACCGCGGCAGCATTTGGGGATGTCATCCACGAAGCGCGCACTGTTTTTTGGAATGGGCCGATGGGAATGTTCGAAGATCCTCGTTTCGCAGCTGGGACTCGCGCTATTAGCCAAGCTCTCGCCGACACAAAAGCGTTCACGGTCGTTGGCGGTGGAGACAGCGCTGCTGCGGTCGCTGAAATTGGCCTAACGCCATATATGGACCACGTCAGCACCGGAGGGGGAGCCAGCCTTGAGTTTCTCGAGTTAGGTGACCTTCCGGGCCTTATCGCACTTCGAAATTGAGGAAACCAATGGCCCGAATCCCATTAATTTCAGGAAACTGGAAAATGAACCTCAATCATTTCGAGGCAATACAGCTGGTCCAAAAGCTCAGCTACGAACTAAGTGGTCATGACTTTGGCCAAGTCGAGGTCTCTCTCCACCCGCCCTACACGGATTTGCGCTCTATTCAAACCGTGATCGACGCGGATCGTATGGGCTTTGAGCTCGGGGCCCAAAACTGCCATACCGAAGCGTCAGGAGCGTTTACCGGAGAAATCTCGCCGGCGATGCTGGCGAAACTGGACGTTGGCTATGTGATTGTTGGACACAGCGAACGCAGAGCATTATTTGCGGAGAGCAACGAGGATGTCGCCTTAAAAGCATCTGCGGTGTTTGCCTACGAAATGACCCCAATCGTGTGTGTAGGAGAAACACTCCAAGAGCGAGAGTCTGGCCAAGCCGCCAACATCGTGGAAGCACAAGTAGTTGGCAGTCTGAAATCTGTTACGAGTCAACAGCTTGGCGATGTAGTGATTGCGTACGAACCAGTGTGGGCTATCGGCACGGGGGCGACAGCCTCTGCGGATGATGCACAAGAGATGTGCGCTCACATTAGAACTGTCGTCGCCTCAATCCGCAAAGAGGCAAGCGAGTCGGTCCGCATCCAATATGGCGGGTCCGTGAATCCGTCGAATTCGACAGAATTAATGACCATGCCCGACATCGATGGGGCCCTTGTCGGCGGGGCATCTTTACAGTCGGACTCTTTCGCTCGGATTGTGAACTTCAAAGAGGCCTAGAGTCGCCCTATGGGCGTTACTGATCCGAGTTCGAACCGACCGCAGCTTCCCGAAGGACTTGTTGCTTTCGTCAAACGGGACTGTCCTACATGCCTCGATGTTGCATCAGTGTTGGGAGAGATATGTACGCGAGGGCCTGGTGTAACGGTTTACAGCCAAGATGATCCGTTGTTTCCTGAAGGCGTCGAATCGAAATATCACGATCACGATCTCGCGTTGTCATGGCACTGGGATGTGGAGACAGTGCCCACTTTGATGTACGTGCAAGATGGCAAAGAAATGGCCAGAACCGTGGGTTGGAGTCGGACTGATTGGGAAGCCATGACGGGAGTTGAAGACCTGGGTGCTGAGCTTCCTCAAATGCGGCCCGGTTGTGGGTCACTGTCGGTGGACCCGAACTTGGCGGAAGGCTTGGCAATCAAGTTTGCTGAAACAACGCTGCGGAGTCGCCGCGTGGAATTTGCCAGCCTGGAAGACGAGTTCGACGCGATGTTTGATCGCGGGTGGTCTGATGGATTGCCGATTGTGCCGCCGACGGAAGAACGAGTGGCGCGGATGTTGGCAGGCACTCAGCGGCAGCCCGACGAGGTGTTGGCCATTGTTCCGCCAGGATTGGTGGAATGCACGGTGGAAAAAGTGGCGATCAACGCAGTGATGGCTGGTTGCCGCCCGGAGTATCTACCTGTGGTTCTGGCGGCGGTCGAAGCTGCGTGCACAGACCAGTTCAACATGCATGGCCTGCTGTGCACTTTGTGGTTTTCAGGGCCGATCATCATCGTCAACGGACCAATTAGACGTCAAATTGGCATGAATACAGACAAGAACGCGCTCGGTCAGGGAAATCGAGCCAATTCAACTATTGGTCGAGCTCTGCAACTCGTCGTACGAAATGTTGGGGGAGGTAAACCTGGAGTAGGAGGAATCGACCGATCAGCGTTGGGAGCGCCCTCCAAGGTTGGATGGTGTTTCGCTGAAGACGAGGAGAATCTTCCCGATGGGTGGGACCCTCTGTCTGTGACCCGCGGATTTGAGCGAGGACAAGACACCGTCACATTGTTTGCCGGGCATGGCCCGATCGGTTGTATCGATCAAATATCTCGCACCCCTGAATCACTCATCCGGACGTTGGCACAGCAACTGCATGGCGTAGGAAACCGAAAATTACCCAGCGAAGCGATGATCGTCATGACGCCCGAACACATGAACGTTTTCGAAGCTGCTGGTTGGACCAGGGCCAAGTTCTATGAAGAGCTCGAACCGCTTCTGCAAATGGATCCAGAGCTTTCGGCAAGAGGAGCCCAAGGAATAGAAGAAGGTATCCCCACCCGCAGCAACGAAGAAACCGTATTTGGGTCAGCCTCGGGCCGGACGGTGAGGAAATTGCCTGACTGGTCGCCAATGATTGTTCGCGCTGGCGGAGGCGCCGGAGGCTTCTCAGCGATCCTTGAAGGATGGGTTCCAGGAGCCAAGGGGAGCACACCAATCACGCACCTGGTATCTGGCTGACGACCCTCACGGTTGTCAAACTGATTGGCGGTTGTTCACAGCAAACGACTATGCGTTCATGTCCGTGAGTGACGACCGAGGAGTCGGTTAGGGACGCTGGTACCATCAGCCTTGTGTTGACATGGATTGTCGGTGCCTTGCACCTCAGCTCCGCCTTCGGCCTCGTTGGGCTCGTGCTATTACACAGCGGAAAAGGCGGCGGTGTGTCCGACATGTTTGGCGGAAGCGTAGGAGCCACAGCAGCCGGCTCGACGGTCGCAGAAAAAAACTTGAGTCGAATCACCGTCGTGGTCGCTGTCACCTTTGGTTTCACAACCCTAGTGTTGGGCCTTCTCCTGGCGTAGACAGCAGATTTGTATCGCTGCTGAAAGCTTCGGTTGCCTCTTTGGGCCCAGTTGAGCAGGTTGGTAGAGTGGTCTTTCTTCCGGGATTCCGGAACAGCGTCGGAGTGGCGGAATTGGCAGACGCGCTAGACTAAGGATCTAGTGCCCGTTAAGGGTGTGGGGGTTCAAGTCCCCCCTCCG
>DCYM01000134.1:15344-15683 GCA_002331465.1 Candidatus Neomicrothrix sp. UBA2110
CCCCCTCCGACACCACAGGCTGCGTGTGTCTGACGCATGTTGTAGACCTTTGCGGGTGGCTGTTGACGGCGTGTCCATGATTCGGAGGGCCGAACAAGCGGACCATCGGACTGCCACAGAAGTTCTCTTGCGCTCGCGCCATGCGTCGGTGCCGGCGATTCCTCCTCTTGTGCATTCTGACGAGGAGGTGAAGAGACATTTTGTAGGAACCGTCATGCCGTCTGCCGAGGTATGGGTGGCGGAAGTCGACGATGCAGTTTCCGGTGTGTTGGTTCTAAACGGGAATTGGATTGAACAGTTGTATGTCGACCCCGATTGGACCAATCAAGGACTTGGTGC
>DCYM01000212.1 GCA_002331465.1 Candidatus Neomicrothrix sp. UBA2110
AGTTCTCCGTTGCAGAGCATTTCGAATGATTCGATTGTCTCATCGATCGGGACGAAAACCCCGGGTAGACCGGTGAACACTTCAGCCACGAAGAACGGTTGAGATAAGAAGCGTTGAATTTTTCGTGCTCTATCAACAGTAATTCTGTCTTCTTCGGACAATTCATCGAGACCAAGAATCGCGATGATGTCTTGGAGTTCTTTGTACCGCTGCAGAATTTCTTGAACTCTGCGAGCGACTCCATAGTGCCGGTCTCCAACAACTTCCGGGGTCAGAATGGTTGATGTCGAAGCGAGCGGGTCGACTGCAGGGTAAATGCCAAGCGAAGCAATCTGACGGCTCAATTCAGTCGTTGCATCCAGGTGGGTGAAAGTAGTGAAGGGCGCTGGATCCGTGTAGTCGTCAGCAGGAACGTAGACAGCTTGCAACGAGGTGATCGAATGTCCCGCCGTCGAGGTAATTCTCTCTTGGAGTTCACCCATTTCGTCAGCAAGATTTGGCTGGTACCCCACTGCTGACGGCATTCTCCCAAGCAACGTCGATACCTCAGAACCGGCCTGAACGAACCGGAAAATGTTATCTACGAAGAGCAAAACTTCCTGACCTTGAACGTCGCGAAAATACTCAGCCATCGTCAAAGCAGACAGGGCGACGCGAAGTCTGACGCCTGGGGGCTCATCCATTTGACCGAAAACCAGTGCCGTCTTTTCCAAGACGCCTGACTCTTCCATCTCGAGATATAAGTCCGTTCCCTCACGAGTACGTTCTCCTACCCCAGCAAAAACTGACACCCCGCCATGCTGGGACGCGACACGGTTGATCATCTCTGTGATCAGAACTGTTTTCCCAACGCCGGCTCCGCCGAATAGTCCGATCTTCCCGCCTTCGAGATAAGGCTCAAGAAGGTCTACTACTTTAATCCCTGACTCAAACATCTTGGATTTGGGTTCCAAGGTGTGGAAATCGGGCGCGGGTCGATGTATCTCCCAGCGGTCAGCGACCTCTCCTATGTCGTCTGTATCGAGAGGTTCTCCAAGAACGTTAAAGATGTGACCAAGGACACTGTCCCCAACTGGAACCGTGATTCCGCGTCCGGTGTTTCGCACCAATGTGCCGCGAGTCAAGCCGTCAGTCGCCTTCAAACAGACGACGCGTACTCTGCCTTCACCAATTTGCTGCGCAACCTCTCCGCCAATAGTCACCACCGAGCCTTCCAGGTCTACATCCATCTCCAAGAAAGCATTGATCTCGGGGAGCGAATCACGCGGAAATTCAACGTCGACCACTGGGCCAGCGATGGCAATAACTCTGCCGTCCTTGGTTTCAGTGTTGTCTTCGGTCATTGTCATTTTTGGGTCTCCTGAAGGCTCAGGCGTCGCTTCGGTCGGATATGAGGGCTGCGAGCGAACCCTCTAAAGATTGTGTGATGGCATCCTCAAGATCATGGTCATCATCGTCAGCCATTGCTTCGGATCCGCTGACGATCTCCATGATTTCGGTGGTAATCGCCTCTTGGCGGGCACGATTCATTATTCGCGTGAGATTGGTTTTTAGGTCCTCTGCGTTGTCAGTCGCTGCTTTCATTGCACGTTGACGCGCTGCGTGCTCTGATGCTGATCCTTCCAACAAAGCGGCGTAGAGGCGGGCTTCGACGTAACGCGGTAGAAGCCGGCTGAGGATCTCCGCTGGTTCCGGTTCGAATTCGTAGCCACCTCCAGCGGTGTCCTCACTCACGTCCGCTCCGATTTCAGAGGCCTCGAGCGGCATAAATTGATCAACAGTTACTTCCTGACTACCCATAGAAAGGAAGCGCGTATAGGCGAGACGGACCTCCTGGACGTCACCGCTCTCAAAAAGCTCAGCTACGGATTCGGCCATGGTTTTGGCGTCGCTGTAGTTCGGTTGGTCAGAGAATCCTTCATACGCGGCGTGAACCTCATATCCCCGGAAGGAGAAGTAGCCGGCAGCTTTTTTGCCTGAAAGAACTAACACGTACTGTCGACCTTGTGCCTGGTCAACAGCGATCGCTCGCTCCACTGCTCTAAGGACATTGTTGTTGTAGCCCCCACACAGCCCTCGATCTGCGGCAATTACAACGTACGCGACTCGGTTTACTTGATCTGCTTGTGTGAGGAGCGGGTGGTCCACACCAGCACCGCCACCAGCCAAATTGGCGATTACGTCTGTAACTTTTTCAGAATACGGCTTAGCGGACCGAACTCGGCCTTGCGCTTTCACAATGCGCGAGGCAGCGATGAGTTCCATCGCTCGCGTGATCTTTTTTGTAGCGTCAATCGAACTAATTCGACGCCTAAGAATACGCTCCTGACCACCTGCCATTTTAAATCAGACCTCGGAGTCACTCTCGGGGGCATCAACACTTACCTGGAACGTTGCCTTGAAGGTTTCTACAGCTGCCTTGACCTGATCTTCAGGCAGCAATCCCGTAGTGCGGATCTCGTCCAAGAGTCCGGCGTTACGGGTTTTTAGAGCATCCAACAGTTCAGCTTCGAAACGTTGAACATCTTCAACTGGCAGATCGTCCAGGAAGCCATTCGTGCCTGTGTAGAGCGAAATCACCTGCTCTTCGACGGGCATCGGACTGTTGAGACCTTGTTTGAGTAACTCAACAAGTCGATATCCACGTCCTAGCTGAGCTGCGGAAACGGCATCTAGCTCCGAACCAAAGGTTGCGAACGCCTCAAGGTCTCGGAATTGAGCGAGATCAATTTTTAACGTTCCGGCAACGCTCTTCATTGCTTTAGTTTGAGCTGCGCCGCCGACTCGGGACACCGATAGGCCCACGTCCACCGCAGGGCGTACACCTGATTTGAAAAGATCATCCTGGAGATAAATTTGACCGTCGGTGATCGAGATGACGTTCGTGGGGATGTAAGCGGAAACATCACCAGCTTTCGTCTCAATGACGGGCAACGCAGTTAGCGAGCCGGCACCTCGTTCGTCGGAGAGTTTCGCCGCGCGTTCTAACAGCCGGCTGTGTAGATAGAACACATCGCCGGGATAGGCCTCGCGGCCTGGCGGACGTCGAAGTAACAGCGACAACTGTCGATACGCCTCAGCCTGCTTTGACAGGTCGTCATAGACGATCAGGGCGTGCTCGCCATTTTCCATCCAGTGCTGACCCATTGCGCAACCTGCGTAGGGTGCCAAGTACTTGAACGGAGCTGAATCCGCAGCCGGCGCGGCAACAACGACGGTGTAATCCATCGCGCCGCGTTCTTCCAAAACATTAACGACCTGCGCGACAGTGGAACCTTTTTGGCCCACAGCCACGTAGATGCACTTCACGCCCAATCCTGCCTGGTTGAGGATGGTGTCGATAGCTATCGATGTCTTGCCGGTCTTTCGATCACCGATAATCAGTTCTCGCTGGCCACGTCCTACAGGGGTCATGGCGTCAATGGCCTTTATGCCTGTTTGGAGGGGCTCATGAACCGGTTGACGACCCATGATCCCAGGGGCCTGAATCTCCATACGACGCGGTTGAGCGCCCGCTATGGGGCCCTTGCCGTCGATCGGTTCACCGAGAGCATCTACGACTCGGCCTAGAACGGCGTCACCTACAGGGACCGAAAGAATCCCTCCGGTAGATTTGACGTTCTGGCCTTCTGCGATGTTCTGGACATCTCCGAGAACCACAGCGCCAATCGAATCCGCGTCAAGGTTCAAGGCTAGGCCTACGTCGCCGCTCTCGAATTCGAGGATTTCGTTTACAGATGCATTCGGTAACCCTGAAACTCGAGCAATTCCGTCGCCAACCTCGAGGACTCGCCCGACGGTGCCTGACTCTAGTGAAGAGTCAAAGCCTTCTAGATTCTTTTTGATGGCTGCAGTTATCTCAGCAGCATCGAAGCTCAAATCAGTCACGACAGACGCTCCTTCATTTTTTCGAGACGAGTACGAACTGATCCGTCAAACACGGTGTCACCTACTTGGGCAACGACGCCGCCGAGGATGTCGGGATCAACAACCACAACGACGTCGATGTTCATTCCAGTTGCACTGGAGAGAGCGGATCGGAGACGATCACGTTGATCATCATTCAGAGCTACAGCGGACCTAACTTCTGCCACTGCTTGGCCGCGAGCTTCGGCAGCTTGGCGGACGAGATCATCGGATATGGGACCAATTTGGCTTCCTCGGCCAGCACCGACCAACATGCTCACCAAATTGATGGTGATGGGTGATGCGGTCGCACCCAGCAAGTCTTCGAGCACTCCGATTCGACGTGATGCTGGTATCGCGCGGTCGCTTAGGGTTGAACGCAACTCGTCGGAAGATTCGACTGTCTTACCAAGTTGATATAGCTCA
>DCYM01000119.1 GCA_002331465.1 Candidatus Neomicrothrix sp. UBA2110
CCAGTCCGACATGGACCCTGTTCGGCAATAATGGCTTGGCACTCTTCTAATACCGTTGGCCCCGCTGCAGAATGAATGGCACCGTCAACACCACCACCACCAGCTAACGCTGCGTTCGCTGCGTTGACGATCGCGTCGACCTCCATTGTGGTGATGTCACCCAAGACGGCAGTCAGTCCCACAAGTCCTACCGTTAGATCAGTAGCTCTTTTTAGCTTGTTTGTCCTTCTTGGCCTGACGTTTCTCTTTTGCGCTTTTGGCTGCGGGTGTTTTAGCGGCCCGGCCGCCTTTATCTTTACCGGCCATGTTGGCCTCTCTCTGATCGGGGTCAAATACCGAACAGGCACCACTGTCTCACAGAACTCACCTCCGCGAGGTAGCGATTGGCGGCCTTACTGATCACATCGATATTGGCCCTGGTGATGTCAGCCTTGTTTGTCGTGAAGGCGTCTAGCGTCGTTTACTCACGTCAGAACGAAACCGCTGTACCCGTTGGCAGCAACCTCTTCGCATTTTTCCGCGTAGTCGGGGAAACCGATTAATGGCATAAAAACGCGGGCTTTTCCTGGAATGTTGGATCCCAAATACCAAGAATTACAACTCGGGTACAGGGTCTGATCAGCGACAGTGTTGACGTGGTCTACCCAACTGTCAGCAGCAGCGTCAGTTGCTTCGATCGACTGGTGGCCTTCACTTCTCATGTTGCGGAGGCAGGCGCAAATCCATTCGACATGCTGCTCAATAGCCACAATCATGTTCGTGAGCACCGATGGGCTTCCTGGTCCGGTCACAGTGAACAAGTTTGGGAACCGCGGAACGCCGAGGCCTAGATAGGTGCGAGGGCCGGCTTCCCATGCGACGTCAAGGCTTAACTCATCTCGACCGGTGATGTTCATCCCTAAAAGGGCTCCCGTCATTGCATCAAAACCCGTCGCGAACACGATGGCATCGAAGTCGTATTGGGACCCACCAGCGATAACTCCTTGTCGGGTCAGGCGGTCTATGCCGCAAACTGAGATATCGACAAGTTCCACGTGCTCATTATTGAAGGTTTCGTAGTAGTCGGTATCTAGACAAGGTCGCTTACAGGCAATCGTGTTGGAAGGCGAGAGGAGGCTGGCTAGGTCAGAATCTTCGACGACGTTGGCAATGCGGTCTCGAACGTATTCAGCCACCCGCTCGTTCGATGTTGGATCGACGACAATATCGGCGTATGACCGATAGAAGGAAAACCCGCCGTATTCCCATCTCTCATCCATTCGAGATCGAAAGTCTGCTTCGTCCGCTTCTTTAGCTGAGTCTTCGTTTACGGGGAAAGTTGTCAGTATCCCAGAACGCTCGCTTCGGGCAGCACGCCGCAAATTCTCATAGTCGGCTTTCACGTCGGCCTGGGTTTGAGGCTCGAGGGGTTCATTGCGCGCCGGTACCGAGTAGTTGGGCGTGCGCTGAAAAACAGTGAGTTGAGCGGCCTGCTGAGCGATCACCGGAATGGATTGCACAGCGGAAGACCCGGTGCCGATGACTGCGACTCGCTGACCGGTGAAGTCAACGCCTTCATGAGGCCACTTGCCCGTGTGGTAGATAGCGCCTTGGAAATCGTTGATGCCCTCAAACTCAGGGTGGTTAGCGGTTGAAAGACAACCTGTGGCAGCAACCACGAATGGTGCCCGATAAGTGGTGCCGTTGGTTGAAACAGTCCAGGTTGAACTGTCCTCGCTGAAGTCCAACTTTTCGACGTTCGTATCGAACCGAATGTTTGGCTCTAGATCGAATCTGCTTGCAACATGTTCGGCGTATTCTAAAATTTCTGGTTGCCCCGCGTATCGTTCCGACCACTCCCATTCCTGTTCGAGTTGTTTGTCGAATGAATAGGAGTATTGAAGGCTTTCCACATCGCACCTTGCACCGGGATAACGGTTCCAGTACCAGGTACCCCCAACCCCGCTGCCTCTTTCCAATGCGACGACATCAAACCCGGAGTTCCGCAGAAGGTACGTCGCGTAGAGCCCACCAAAACCCGCTCCAATGACGATGACATCGTGTTGTTCGACCGTCGCCACGAACCGCCTCCTTCGAACAGTAGGCAAATTTAGCGCCTATGGGAGCTCGGGGCGTCTTCAACTGAGGTACAGCCATCAACCAAGCATGAACAGCCGCTCTTCACCGGGAGAAGGGATCTAGCATCGAGTAAAGATACTTGGAGGAAGAAATTGGAATACGAACGCATTCAATATGACGTTCCCGCTGACGGGGTGGCACGAATCACGCTTACGCGACCTGAAGCCGCTAACGCTCAGGACTACTTGATGCTCTCGGAGTTGAACAGCGCATTCGACGTAGCAGCGGGGGATGACAATATTCGAGTGATCATTCTCGCAGCAGAAGGGCGACACTTTTCTTCGGGACACGATCTCGCTTCCCCAAACCCAGACATGGGGGAATTCCCGACAGTGGGAACCCAATGTCATTTTGACGCTCCAGGGGCTGAGGGCTACATGGCTCGCGAAGCAGAGATGTATTTGGGGTTGTGTTGGCGGTGGAGAAATCTGGCTAAGCCGACGATTGCTCAGGTGCAAGGCAAAGTGATCGCTGGAGGCCTAATGCTTGTATGGCCCATGGATCTGATCGTGGCAGCAGACGACGCCACGTTCAGCGATCCAGTTGTTGCCTTTAACGTCAACGGCATCGAGTACTTCGCTCACCCCTTCGAGGCGGGGACCCGTTTAGCTAAGGAAATGCTCTTTACGGGCAGGCCCATAGGAGCAGATGAACTACTCGCGCGCGGAATGGTTAATCGCGTGGTGCCGCGCGAAGAACTCGAAAAAGCAACTCTTGATTTGGCATCACATATTGCGATGCGGCCAATGTTTGGCCTCACCCTCGCGAAACAAAGCGTTAATCAGGCCGTGGACTCCATGGGCATGTACAGCGCCTTACAAGCAGCCTTCAGCCTTCATCACGTCGGCCACAGCCACAACATGGAGGTTCATGGGCGAAGGATTGACCCTTCAGGAATAGATGTGATCAGGTCAGAAGCGTGACACAACCATGCGACCTATCAGCGTCGGAGGCTCGTCGTTTGATAGGAAGCGGAGAGCTTTCCCCAGTCGAGTTAACCCTGTCCTGTCTAGGGCGAATTGAGACGTTGAACCCAACCTTGAATGCGATCGTAACCCTGGTTGAGGATCGAGCTCTTGAAGAAGCAGCACTGGCAGCCAAAGCCGTCGTTCACGGTGACTCGCTAGGTCTCCTCCACGGCCTACCGGTAGCGATTAAGGATCTGCACGCTACAGAAGGCGTTGTTACAACTTACGGCTCCTCGTTCTACCGAGACCATGTTCCAGGTGTAGATGCAGGCATAGTCGCTCGAATTCGATCAGCGGGGGGAATTGTTATAGGCAAAACGAACATCCCTGAAATGAGCATCGGAGCAAACACGATCAACCGGCTATTTGGGGCCACCGGGAACCCCTATGCCCCCGCCCTAACATGCGGGGGTTCGTCAGGAGGTTCAGCGGTTGCTGTTGCTACGGGCATGGCCCCGCTCGCTACTGGATCAGATCACGGTGGGAGTCTGCGAATACCAGCCTGCTTCAGTGGCGTTGTCGGCCATCGGGCCACGCCAGGAACCGTGCCCAACGAAGGTAGAACGATCACTCAAACCAATTACAGCTTGCAAGGCCCGATAGCCCGCAATGTTGCAGACGTGGGCCTGCTTCTCGCAACGATTACGCACCGAGATAGAAATAGTCGGAGAGATCCGATGGCGTTTCCTCTCGACGTCGACGCCTTTTTGGAACCGTCTCAGGTTGATACCGGTTCGTTGAAAATAGGTGTAACAGCCGACTTCGGAGGGCTGCTCGTTTCGGAGCATGTGAGACACGAATTTAGACAGCGTGTAGAACTTCTCGAACAAGCCGGCGCCGAAGTAACCCATCTATCCCTTGATTTATGCGATGCCGTTGATGTCGATTGGCAACTTAGAGCCGACGTGTTCGCCACCCAATACCACCGACAAATCGAACACTTCGACGACACTTTTAACCCCAACGTTTTTCGAACGTACGAGACGGCGTTATCGACCACAGTTCTCGAAATTGCCAAAGCCCGACGCCGCCAAATTGAACTCTTCCAAGCTGTTGACGCAGTCTTCGATGATGTAGATCTTTTAATATGCCCAGGCGTCAGCGTGCCACCGTTTCCATGGAGCTCCCTTCATCCCACAGAAATTGACGGCCAACCGATAGACAACTACATGGCGTGGCTCGGCCTGACTGCTTGTTTAACTGTGGTCGGTCACCCAGTGGTTGCGCTTCCCGCCGGTCTTGACGCCCTGCAATTGCCGTTTGGAATTCAGTGTGTAGGACCAATGTATCGAGACGCCGCATTGCTGGGGATGGCACGTGGCATCGAGGAATGTTTTGGCCAGTTCGACCTAACTCAAACGCCTAGGCCTGATGTAGCTGACATCGTGGAGAGCGACCCTAAATGCCAAGAGTTGGGGCGCGCAGCGGCCGTCGCTGCAGCTAAATAGAGGTGGTAGAAGGTCGGCCAGTTGCGGTTGTTGTAAGCACGGCCTCAACAAAAAATGGACGATCCGCGACCGCAACCTCTTTCGTTACCCAGTTGTTGGAAAGGTCGTACGCGTTCGCTCCAGCGAGAGCCATCTTGGTTGCCACTTCCTCACCGGCAACAAATTCGGCGAACTCTTGAGCTCTGGAGAGCTCGTAGAAGGTCTTGGGTTCATCTCCGATGTGAACTCGAAAGAGCCCACGCCGAGGTGCGCTCACCGTGATGTTCGTTGACAACGTAATCATCCCGGTTGCTGCTCCCAGGGCATTCGCTACTTCGAAGTGCTCTGGGACCACGAAATCGGTGTTGAGAAGCCGTCCGACCTCAGGAAAATACAGCGCTGCTGGTGCGCCGACGGCAATGAGGGGTCGATTGAGCCCTACATGCATTGACAGCACTCCGTCACGTTGCATCCCCGAGGTCGGTAAGGCTTGCATTACTAAGGGATTTTCCATGTACTCAACCGGCAAATCGTCGTGGTCGCCCGCAGCCCTGAGGATTGTTGTCGCGATCTTCAAGGCGACGCCGCGGTAGACCTGTTCCGACATATCGACCTCACTGGTTGCCAGTGGTTGACCGAAACGGTCTCGCTGTCGTGCGAGCAAGCGGGCGCCAAGAATTGCCAGTTCGGACTCGTAACGGACGTCACGTTCGAGCACGTGCATCGCATCGGTGGGGGTAAATCCTGCCATTGCTACAACGCCTGCATTCAGTAGGCGATTAATGGCATTTCGTTGAAGCCCTGAAGTGACGACATCTTGGTACGCACACCCAGAGGTGGCACCTTCTAAAGCATGGAGGATATGTTCTTCGGTTTTAGAGCGGGCCTTCCATCCTGAGGCAGTATCGCGAAGCCACAAGTAAATGCCATCGGTATCGAGCGATATCGGGTTACGAGTCTGCGATTCAAGCATCTGTCTGATGCCGTCCATGTCTTGTGCGGCGACGACGAGTGGGATCACACGCCGGGGGCCAATCGAAAGTTGAGGCGTGTCAAACTCCGCGTTGCGTACGTGGCTGTCGCCCCCAATCCCGGCCGTGTGCACGCGAATCGCATCGATCATGGTCGCGTGGTCTCCGACAAGCGCGCCCTTGGAGTTGGAAACAGGTTTTCCATCGACGATTACCGCAACATCAGTTGTTGTGCCACCCAGATCAGCGACGACTGCATCACCAATGCCTGCAAGTGCAGATGATCCAAGGACACTCGCCGCGGGTCCCGAAAGAATTGTCTCAATGGGTCGGTGCCTGACGAATGCAGCTGACGCGAGTGATCCATCCCCACGAACGATCATCAGAGGCGCCGTGACTTCAAGTGATGCCATGCTCGCCTCGACCGCCAAGAGGAGGTTATTTACGAGCGCGATCAATCGCGCGTTCAACAGTGCGGTGACTGCACGTTTTGGACCGTTAAGTTGCTCGGACAATTCATGACTGCATGTAACTGGTTTCGAGGTCGCAGTCCGGATCAGGTCAGCAACCGCTGCTTCGTGCGCCGAATTCCGGACACTGAACGAACCCACAATTGCATACGCGTCCACACGGCTGTTGATGTCTGTCAGTGCCATCTTCAAGGGGGCCAGGTCAAGAGGAGCGATTTCTTGTCCGTGGGAGGAGTGTCCTCCTCTAAGCGAAACCACGGGATCCTGATCGAGGACCTGTTTTAATCCACCCCTGTTCAGAGTGGCATCATCAAAACCAATCGCGATAAGCGCTGCAGGGCGGCCCACTCCCTCAACGAGGGCATTAGTTGCGAGTGTCGTTGAAATGGAAACTAGGGCGATCTCGCTTGCTGAAACGAGGGACCCGTCGATGACCGCCCGTAACGCTGCTGAAACACAAGCACCTAAATCGTCGTGGTTCGTTGGCACCTTCGCCTTGTTCACAACGTCTGTGGTCGTGAGGTCACACGCGACCGCGTCTGTGTAAGTACCGCCGGTATCGATGCCTACGAGAAACCTGCGTGATGGGTTCACTGTCGCCAATTTTGACACTGCTCGAAACGATAGGGCTAATAACGTCGCATCGGGTTAAGGATCGGCCCTACTGTCAACGAATGCTCTTAGACGGAATCCGCATCCTTGACCTGACGCAATACCTGTCCGGGCCAAGCGCAACACGGATGTTGGCCGAACTCGGTGCGGACGTCATCAAAGTGGAATATGGGCCGAGTGGCGACCCAAGCCGGACGTTGCCATTTGTCTCGGGAAACAGTTCCTCCTATTACACCCAACAAAACCGGGGAAAACGATCGGTGTGTATCGATCTGAGTACCGATCGTGGTTGTGATTTGGTTCGCGATATGGCGACGGGATGCGACGTAATAGTTGAGAACTTCGGGCCAGGTGTGCTGGAGAGACGCGGACTTTCTTGGGAACGTCTTACCAACATCAACAGTGGCATCATCATGGCTTCCATTTCCGCCTTCGGCAAAACCGGCCCTCTTTCGCATCTGCAAGGATTCGATCTGATGGGTCAAGCCCTTTCTGGCATGATGCACGTCACTGGAGACTCCGATGGACCACCGCAGTTCACCGGCTCACCAATCGCAGATTGTGCGGCTGGGCTTACCTTGTTTGGAGCTATTGGCCACGCCCTGTTCCATCGCGAACGTACAGGCGAAGGCCAATACGTGGAGGTCACGCTGGTCGACCCGTTGTTTGCAATGCATTCAATTGCAGTTCAGGGTCACAGCGCTACTGATGGCACATGGCGACAGGAACGCTCAGGCAGGCAATTCAGCATTGTGGTTCCATCCGGCACGTATCAGGGCCCAGAAGGTTGGATTGTCCTTCAAGTACTGGCCCCCCAATGGGAGCGACTGTGCCAAGCCATGGGGCAGAAGGCTCTCGCCACGGACAAAAGATTCGCCACAGCAGAAGCTCGTATCGCTAACGCAACAGAGTTGTTGTCCTTAGTTGAACAGTGGATGCAAACATTCGACTCCGACGCAGCACTGTTGAAGCTCCTTGAAGACAATCGGATTCCAGCTGCACCCGTTTTGAGCCCGGAGGAAGCGATGACCCACCCTCACTTCGTGGAACGGGGAATGACACGCACTGTAGAGGACCCAAATTTTGGCCACCTAACGGTCACAGGGCTCCCAATCCGATTCAGTTCCCTCCAGCCCCCGGACACTGAACCGGCACCACCGACTTTAGGAGAACACAATCAAGAAATAATGCGGGAGGTGCTTGCGCTGTCTGACGCCGAAATCGCTTCGTTGGTTACCGACGGAATTCTCATGCAGGAGGGAAAGTGACACTATCCAGATATTGGGCAATGATCAGGGGCAGTAGGTTCAGCTAACCGGTGAAAGCAAGTAACCAAAGGGCAAAATATGACAATCGAATCTGTAAAGAAGATGGTCGAAGCAGCCAAAGCCGAGATTGACAATATTTCACCATCTGAAGCGTCACGCCGTGCCAATGAAGAGGGTGCCTTGATTGTTGACATCCGCGACGTTCGTGAAATGCAACGTGATGGCGCCATACCTGGAGCGATGCACGCCCCGCGCGGGATGTTGGAGTTCTGGGTTTCTCCTGACTCTCCATACACGAAAGAAATTTTCGGCGAAGACCGAGAATTCGTTCTGTGTTGCGCCGGGGGTATGAGGTCTGCCTTATCAGCAAAGACACTGAAAGACATGGGCATGGAAAAAATTAGTCACATCGAGACAGGCTTTGGAGGTTGGAAAGCCGATGACATGGCCATCGAGACCTACGAAGAATGGAAAGCCAATCGCAACAGGTGACTGGGCAAATCTTGACCCAAATCTTCAATCTTCACCAAACACGCACAGATAATCAACCCGGGGACGCCAAACAGATCACTGGCTACTCTGAGCCCTTATCTCTGCGGGCAGGCGAACAAATCCAATGGTTTGGATCTAGTCACGTACCAACCAATGGCCTTCTAGATCTTGTCCGTTTGGAATGCGGCGACCCCACGCGATCCGGCCCCGGGTTCTCTGAACATCCTCTGGACAGCGTTGCGCCTTTGGATATCGAACTTGTGGAACAACCGCTAGCTCCCGGCTCCTTCGCAGAAGCAATACTGCCAGCAGATGACCCAAAGAACGTGTCAGTCGGCTTCTGGTTTCAACCGACTCTTCTCAAGCGAGACGGCACCATTGCGTCAATGCGGTCCGATGACGAATCCATCGAAATTTTAAACAAAGGCGATTACCTGTTCGGCCGATTCGGTGGCGCCGAATTCCGACTTCGAGAACGTCCCCTTGAGAGACGCCGCTGGTATTTCCTCCACCTCGATATCCAGTTATCTGACCGCCGAGTGACGGCAAAAGTGACTACTCAGCGAAGCGCGTCGCCCGGTCGAGACCTCCTCCAACTGGGCGAAGACACGAAAGAATTCGAGATACCCGCTATCGCGTTTAACGGAATCGTTCTCCGACTTGCAGCCGGGATCGACAGCAGTCGTTGGGACGGCAGAATTGCCGCACCCGAAATCGTCATTGACGACACAACTCACATCTGGTCCTTCGCTGACGATATGGAATCCGCGGTAGTCAAGCCAATCAGCGGAGACACCGATCTGGCTTTTTACCAGTTACCGGCCCGCGGGGTAACCGGGCCACATTGGAATGGAGAACACCAACGTTGGACCGAAGCTCCGGACCAATGGGACGCCGCTCACTTTCATCACGACGATCTTTATGATGCTGGCTGGACACCGACGTTGACACTCGACCTTCCCGAAGAGTTACCGAGCGGCATCTACTGCTTTCGGTACCAAAGTGATGCCGGCACGGACCGGGTTCCTTTCTTCGTTCGGCCCGCCGCCACCGCTACCCATGCAGATATCGCCCTCCTCATGCCGACGTGTACCTATATGGCTTATGCCAACCACAGAATGCTTATCGAAGGCGCCGATTTCGTTGGGGCACGAAACAACCTGAGGCCCGAGCACCAGTACGTTGCCGAACATGGCGAACTTGGCCTTAGCCACTACGAGAAGCATCCCGACGGAAGTGGGGTGATGTTCAGCTCGCGACGGCGCCCCGTGCTTCAGCTCCGACCCGGCGCCGACGGATGGAACTTCACTCCTGATACCGATCTGAACGCATTTTTGACCCACTTAGAGGTCAATCACGACATCGTGAGTGATGAGGATGTGCACACCGAAGGAGTAGCGGCGTTAGCGCCTTATCGGGTCATCGTGACCGGCACACATCCGGAGTATTGGTCCACGGCAATGCTGGACGCTTTGGACGAGTGGCAGCGCAGCGGGGGCCGCTTGATGTACCTGGGTGGGAACGGGTTTTACTGGCGGGTGTCTTTCAGCGATTCTTGGCCAGGAGCTATAGAACTTCGCAGGGCTGAAGATGGCGTTCGCAACTGGCAAACCGGCGATGGTGAGAACTACCACGCGTGGGGTGGCGAATATGGTGGTCTGTGGCGTCGGAACGGCCGAGCTCCGAACCAGTTGGTCGGAATTGGGTTCGCGGCACAGGGTTTTGAAAGGGCGACGTATTACGTTCGCGACCCAGAAGCTCTCGAGTCGCGAGCCGCTTGGGTTTTGGAAGGGGTCGAGGATGAGCAGATTGGAACGTCAGGCCTCGGTGGAGGCGCTGCGGGCCAAGAGGTCGACCGTTTCGACGTCAAACTCGGATCGCCATCCCATGCAGTGGTCTTAGCGTCCGCGACGGACTTTGGCCCGGACATGCTTCGCACCAAAGAAGAATTTGAAGGAACGGTCGCGTTCCCAAATCCTGATCCATTTGTCAGAGCGGACATGGTTTTTTTTGAAACGCCCGGCGACGGAGCAGTGTTCAGCGTTGGGTCCATTTCATGGTTTGGGGCTTTGTCGCGAAACGGCTACGACAACGATGTAGCGCGCATAACCGAGAACGTTGTACGGCGCTTCTTAGACCCAACGCCGTTTGAAGCACTCCCTACCTAAAACCCTTCGTTTATTCGGAGCGGACGGAGGAAAGAAGGTCCGCGATTCGATTATCGGGCGGGTAATACCCCTCCGGCAGTTCGACCAGTGGGGGAGTGCTTTCCTTTAGAGGCTCCGGAGTTGAGTTGACATTGGGTTGGTCATCCGACTCTTGTTCTTCGTCGCTAGCCACATCTTCGGCTGGGTCGTTAGACACCGTCTCAGCATCCACGTCCACGCCGGCAGCTTTGCGCGCGTCACGAGATTTCGACGTGAGGGCCGCAAGGCGCTCATCGGTTGCTGAGCTATCTGCTTCAGCAGCAGCCGGCGATACGGCCGGTGCGGGTTTCTGGACTACCGGTTGAGCGGGAGCATCCATCGCGGGTTGTTTAGCTGGCCTGGTGACCACAGCCGCCGCGACAGGCGGCGTTGCTGCTGTTAGAACAGCGGGCGAAACCGCTCTACTTTTCTCACCATTCTCTAATTCAATTGAGTTGTTTTGGATGTACTCCCACGCTGCAGGAGAGACGAGTTTGCCTTCGGCGACCGACAGCGATTCGACTCCGTTGTCGAAACTCACGCGGTACCGAGTGGCCTTGATGCCGATCGCGCGTCCGACTCGGCCCACCGTGCCCGCGCCCACTCCAGGAAGGTCCGCGATGAGAACCACACGGGTTCCCTTTTTCAGAGTCGAACTCTCAGGTGCCATGAGAACTGAGCGTAGACGGTTGCGACGCTCACGCCTCAGTCATCTCAAAGATTTGACATCCGTTTCGGACCGCCAGCCAAGAGCAACCGCTTCGCGTTGCGCCGATGACCCGTTACCGCCGGTGGCTTCATTCGCGAACGCTTGCCAAATCCTGGCTTGAGGAGATCTGGGACGCGCAGCGACTCGCAGCATTGCGTGACCATTTGACTGATCCATTCCGCAGTTTATTTGAGCACGGAGTAATGCTTGGCTAAACAAATCACGCTGGGCGGCACTTCCGCCAAGACGCCACCAAGAATCGGCCGCTTCTGTGAGTTCAGAGCATGCAAGGTTGCTGTCTCCGGACCCGAGGGCACCCATTCCTCTGGCGACGCGGAGGCCACATGTCTTGAGGACGTAGCTCGAATGCAGCTCTTGATCGAACCCAGACCACAGTTCCATTCCCTTGAGGAGAGCCTCCAATTCGCTCGTTTTACTCAGACGCCCCAAGGCGAACGAATAATGGCAATCGTTGAAAGGATGACTGTGATGGCCCAGACGGTAAACGAGGCCTTCGGCGAGTCCTTCCCAGCGTTCCGCTACGTCGACACCAACAAACTCGAGCCGGCATAAAAGGGCAATAGCGTTGGACAACACCAAGCCCTCTACGGAGGGAGATGGATAAACCACTTCGTCAAACAAGGCAAGGACATCATCGTGGCGGCCGGTTTCAAGGAAGTACAACGCGAGATGCCACCAAACATGCCCAGCAAAACTTCCGCCTGCCTGTAGGGCCCTCTCGCTCTCACGTATCCAATGAATTCCCGGCTCCCATCGTCCTTGCATTTCCAAGACGTGAGCGACGGCATGCACGGACCAGAGATCATTTGGATTGCTTAAGACCGCCTCACGCCCCATGGGTTCGGCAGAAGAAAACTCCCCGGTTTCACAGAGAGCAAAACTGAGCATTCCGTCTAGAAGAGACTTTCGAGGTAAACCATCATTCCAATTCTCCCTAGCGGTTCTTACCGA
>DCYM01000065.1:0-3119 GCA_002331465.1 Candidatus Neomicrothrix sp. UBA2110
CACCATCCCCGTCCAGTCGCGGTTTTTTATCAATTTTGTTTCGGCGTCTGTCAAGTCAAAACGACGACAGTAAGCAGGTTCGTCGGCAAGAAAGTTTGCTCTGTTGGCCGGATCAATGAGGCTGGCTGACAACTTGTTCAGGCGGTACCCGGCCATGGACCGCTCACCGGTGAATACCGTCATCTGGACCATTTGACCCCTCGGTTCATCTGTCACATTACTTGTGGTCGTGGCTGAATGGCAGAGTTGGGCTCTCAAACAAGCCAACCCGAGTCATGAGACTCCGCCATCATCAAGTCGTTCAAGGAGTTGGTCAATCCGTTCCTTATAAGGAGTTTTGTCGTAGAGGTTGAACAAAGCCCCGGCTAAACGAACCGGATCGCCGGAGTAATAGCGTTCGTAAAGCTGCTGGCGGCCCGAAAACCCTGATGATGACGCATCCCAGGCAAGTCGAAATAGGCGTATACGGTCCCTGCTACTCGAGTTGACACTCTGGAAATAACGATCGATATCGTCTGC
The DNA here is from genome assembly GCA_002331465.1 of Candidatus Neomicrothrix sp. UBA2110. Classification (GTDB taxonomy): domain Bacteria; phylum Actinomycetota; class Acidimicrobiia; order Acidimicrobiales; family Poriferisodalaceae; genus UBA2110. Next base: position 520 of record DCYM01000065.1, read on the forward strand.
GCGAGGTCCGGTGAGTTCGGCAAACGATGGGGTTGCAGCGAGCCCTCCGGCGCCGATTATTTGGATAATCTCACACATGCGTTGGAAGGCTTGAGGAAATGTTTGGCGCACGGTCCAGAGGGGTAAAGAGGCTGGGTAAGAAAACCCGTTGTCTCTTACCAATGGGTCCGCCTCTGCGGCCACAAGCGCAGCTCGTAATTGCTCGGTGAACACGATTAACTCGCTCAACATCCCCTGGACATGCAAAAACTGATCCGCATTGGTTGATTCAGCGACGCGGAAGGCTAACCCCATCATAAATTCGGCCTTCGCAAGGTTTTTTATTGAGAATTGATGCATGACCTGTTCCATCGCACCAGTGCGGTTGAACAACCCATTACACATTTCGACGTCTCGGTAGATAAAGGTTCGTTCCCAGGGAACCAAAACGTCGTCGAAGATGACGGTGCCGTCGATTTCATCAAGTCGTCCGCTGAGTGGATGATCCATTTCAGACGCTGCAGCCATTGGGGTTAGTGACGGGCGGCAGATAAATCTCATGCCGGGGGTAGCGATCGGTAAGGCAAAACAGAATGCAAACTTTTCCGCATTTGAATTGGCAGGAAGGTAACTCGAAGGGGCGACAAGTATTTCGTCGCTGTGGGCACACAACGTGGCAACCATCCGAGCGCCTCTAACTATCCAGCCAGTTGGGGTTTCTTCAACAATGTGGGCTGCCACATCATTGTCTTGTTCCTCTACCGGTCGAGATCGGTCGTATTGGGGTGTTACTAAGGTGTGTGTGAGGACGAGGTCTCTTTCGCGGATCTCCTCGTAATAGCGCCTTAAGTAATCTCCGTAGGGGCGGTCATCACGTTGGAAGTCTTGCCAACACATAGCGAGACCCGTGACCATGATGTTCATAAAATCGGCAGAACGTCCGAACATCCCAGAGGTGTGGTCCATCCAACGTTTCACCATTCGGTGGCGTTTTTCCAGATCTTCGCGAGAACGAGGTTCGATAAACGACAACCCGACCGGGTCACCAGTCGTTGGTGACTCATATGTCATCTCATCGATAAGGTCCGGATCGAGTTGGAGGTCGTACAGCTCAGCGATAGAGAGCGCTGCGCCGCGAAAACGCGGGTCTGTTGTTACGTCAGCTACGCGTTCACCATCAACCCAAATCTCTCGTGAGTCACCGAGCCCGCTTAAATATTCATCACCGCTTCGTGCACCCATGCGCCGAGATGCTAAACGCAATGGTTGGAGAGGTGCCGTTGGCATCACCCCATAGCCAACTTGAGGGCAACTTCTTAGGAGCTGAAAGTGTCAGCTTTGTTGATGCTTACTTGTTTTGAAGCTGATCAAGCAAGCCGCCGCTGTCGCTAACGATGTGGCCTTCGACGACTTTGTTGTTACGAATTGTGAAGATGGCTACCGCGTGACGTTCAACCTCGTTTCCTGATGGTTCGACACCCATGAAAGTTCCGGTGTGGACACCCCTCAGGATGTATCTGACAGCGACTGATTCACCGTCGCTGACCATTTGCTGAATTTCAAATCGTGCATCGGTAAGCGCGGAGTGGTAGTTCTTCAACGATTCGATGTGCTCCGCTAGCGAATTAGCCGATGGACCCCCGTAACCGTGACGCACATAATCTTCGGTAAATGATGCCTCCACCACCGAAATGTTTTGCTGGTTAAAGCCGTCCTCCATTATGTGACGGATGAGCTCTTTTGCTTGTTCCGGCGTCAAACCGACCCCCTGGTAGTGGTTTGGCAACGATAGTCGTGTCTCCCTAGCGTGAGGCCACTTGGGTAAACCGTCACGGCGGTCGTTATGCCTTGTGCCCCCAGACCGCGTACAACGGATCACCTGGTTCGCTGAGAGGAGTTCTTAGTTCGGCGTGTAGATCAGCCCAAGGTCCCGTGCGGCGGTAGTACTCGCCGACGATTGACACGTGTCCTTCGTCATCTGTCTGTCCCCACCCCCGGATTGCTTTTGTCGGGAAACACCGATTTGAGAAACTATTCACAAAGAGCCCGCCCTTTCGAACTATTCGATAGACCTCAGCGAACACTTCAAGAGGACGCACCAGGTAGTCGACGGAGACACAGCACACAACGGCATCAAAATAGTTATCGTCGAAAGGGAGATGAGGATCCAGGTTGAGATCATGTTGGAGCCATGATGAAGCTTGCGAGTTGCTTATCAACTCTTCCCCATTCATTCCCAGAACCACTAATTCCTCGGGTACATCAACGAAATGGCTTACCCACGAGCTCATGAGATCCAGCACTTTGCCGCTGATCTCGAGTTCTCGGTATAAATCACCCACCGCGCCGATAGCGCGATCATCGATATGGGTCACCATTCGAGGTTCTACATAAAAGTTGTTGTCGTTAGTCGAGTCGGCGCGATCAAAGAACCCGGGAGGGAACCCTTGGTAGCGGGCATGGGCATAGGGGTTGTCGTCTGTGCTGTCGGTATCCATGGTTAACGTGTCTGTGTTACCTCAAGAGCTAAGTCGCTTGGCGAAACTCAAGTCATGGCCTGAAGGATCAGAAATGGGGAAGAACCGTTCCCCCCAGGGAGCATCCCGAGGTTCTTGTAACGG
>DCYM01000065.1:3550-6278 GCA_002331465.1 Candidatus Neomicrothrix sp. UBA2110
TGTCTCGGTTGCCCACAAGTTCACAAAACAAGATCCGGAACGTAGTGTCACAAATGGATCGGATGGGGAACCGTAGGTAACCGCGAAGCCAAGACCTTCGTAAAAAGCAACTGACTCGGGCATCTCTACAGTTGCAAGTGTTATGGCGTCAATGCGTTCGACGTGTCCTATTTGAGAATGGTTCATCTCGAACTCATTTGAAAAAGTTTGATTGGATGGGTTGCGTCATCATGAATCATCAAAGGCTCCGTGCCGTCCCTCACCTGAACTGAAGCGCCCAGCGCCTGATATTCCTTCAGCCTTGAGAACGTGTTGGCTGTTGTGCCACTCCTGGGTAAGGGCATCCCTGAGCGACAAGCCGTGTTGTTTTCGTGCCGATCGACGGTCAGCACGAGCACACAATTGAGGAAACGAAGCGATCTGATGAGCTAATTCTTCTGCTTTTTGTCGAGAATGTCCTTCAGGTACCACGTATTCGCATAATCCGAGTCGTTCACACTCCTCGGCCATTACTTGGCGTCCTGTCAAGATAAGTTCCAAAGCTCTTCCCTCGCCTACCAGCCGAGGTAGCCGTACAGTTCCCCCGTCGATGAGCGGAATTCCCCAGCGTCGGCAGTACACCCCCAGATACGCGGACTGTTCCATGACCCGAAAATCGCACCAGAGTGCTAATTCCATTCCACCGGCAACTGCGGGTCCCGCGATTGCTGCGATTACAGGTTTATCGAGATCAAGTCGGCTTGGCCCCATGGCGCCCATCGGAATATCAGCCCCATTTCCGTGGTCACCTCCGTCGGCGGGAATCGCGAAATCTGACAGTGGGTTTGGGTCGTCTAAAGACGCGGCGTGCTTTAGATCCCACCCAGCGCAGAACGCTCCTCCTTCTCCCCAAAAAACCGCCACATTGGCGTCATCGTCGCTCTCAAACTCAAGAAAAGCCTCATAAAGCGCTGTGGCGCTAACGGGGTCCATTGCATTACGTGTCTCAGCGCGGGAATGAATCACAGTCCAAACCGGGCCTGACTTCTCGATACGAACTGTCATGTCCCAACCTCTCCACTGTGGGGCGTCACCGGGATTGCCCGATAGATAGTTGTCATTGGCCTACCTGAGAAATCGCGCGGGTGATTGTTCGGCGAGCCTAGAACAGGTCAGAGGCCAACCCTCCCCGTTTACATCGGTTCAGATTCGTTGTCACCGAATTGGTCTGGGTTCAGCCCGAGGTGGTCTAGCGTCGAACCGTCGAACATCCAAGGAGACTCTGTGGATCTTTCTAATTTCAATGCAATGCTCGAAAGCAATGCAGCCAATTTGAGGTCAACGTGGCGCAACTATTCTTTAAGTTCTAGCGCTCTGGTCGCCGTTATTGTCTTTGGTGGCGAACATTTAGACGGCAAACGCCCGATGATGGTTTTTGCCATCATCGGAGTGCATCTGCTCGCCATTCTGAGTTCCGATGGGCAAATGGCACAGTTTCAGGCGTTGCGCAAAGACATGCCTGAGGAGATGGCGAGTTCCGCGGTTGGACGGGAATGGGTCAAGCAGCCCTTGGCAGCTTTCCGGGTCATTGGAGCGGTTATGAGCATTGCGATAACCGTCACAATGTTGATGGCACTTCAATAGCTCAGGTTCCCAGGGAAACGACATTTTCAATTGGCAACAAGTGGTTCGAGCGCGCCTTCACGCTTATTGAACGTCGATTATTTAGCGGCTGGCTTCGAGAGCAGACCGAAGATCTTCGACACTTACCCCGAGTTGTAAGGCGGCCGCGTCATGGTCAGGAGGAGGTGGCCCCAATGCTGCACGGAGGCTTTCTTCGGTTACCCCTAGCTGCGCTGCCGCGACAGCCAAGTTGGGGTGTCCCGGCGACTGGTCGGGCTGGCCATCTTGTAGACCAGTCGGGCCCCGTTGTCTGAACTCAGTGAATTCACCTTTAAGACACCTACTGATATATGGAAACTCATCGGTGATGACGTACGCGTACTGACCGTTGATTGATGTTCCATTGCAGTCATCAAGGCTCCCGTACCCCTCAACGTATTCCCAATCAGATGTATAGGTTCCGTCGGGGATTGTTCCGCCAACAGCTATATCTGGGCCTTGACCTGGTCCGAGGCTCACCTGGCAATTACTACCAGTTCTAAAAGTTCCCGAAAGTCGATAGCTGGAGGTGTATTCATTTGTTGTCGATATGTACATAAGATGCCCATCCGCCGCGAATCCGACGTGGATGAGTTCACCTTTTGAACTGTTGTGTGTTTCGGCAAGTAAGTCAGATAACCCGTGGTAGTGATAGGCGCCGGTGGGTTGCACGTGGGCGTTGTTGAAATCCATGCCCAGACTGAACGTGTTTTGGAGACCCTCAACCCTATAAGTTTCACCAGTCGCACAACTCACTGATTCAGCGGTCCCCGGTTCAAACTTGACGCCGTTCACTGCGACACCAGGAACACCTACCTGGCGCGCGATGCCCGTGTAAACAGGGTCGGTTGCGTACTCATATATTGCGGATTGCGCGGAGATGGTATTCGGGTTGCCCGAGTTAGGGAACACTCCTGTTTCGTGATCTGGTAACGCGTTTGTGGTGATGGTTCGCACATCGTGGGACACCGTCACCGTTGTGTCTGTCCCGAATATGGGATCAGATATCTCATAGTCACTCAGGTAAGTCGCGGAAGTTTCTTCTGAGTGGTCGTGGGAGTGATCGTCTGTGGTTGTTTGGGTTGTT
>DCYM01000249.1:0-3047 GCA_002331465.1 Candidatus Neomicrothrix sp. UBA2110
GCAAAGTCTGGTTCGGTCGACACGACGGTTCTAGCCAGGTCTTTGATCCGACTTTTGACGCCGTATTATCAGCCCCAGAAAAGGGGTCACCCGAAAAATCCTCACCAACTAAGCATCTACGATTCAAANNGGTTGTTTGGGTTGTTGGCTGAGTTGAGGTCCCACCATCTGAACAAGCGACCATCGAGATACTCAACCCCATTGCGATGGCGAACGTGGCGCAGAACTTGCGTGCTTTAACAGGGGGCATGAACCCACTATCGCTTGCTCAAAACTGAAATGGCAGTTCTCTTGGCGGTTCTTAGGAAAAGTTAATGCAGTTGTATGGAACACATGCAAAGTCTGGTTCGGTCGACACGGCGGTTCTAGCCAGGTTTTCGATCCGACTTTTGGCGCCGTATTATCAGCCCCAGAAACGGGGTCACCCGAAAAATCCTCAACAACTAAGCATCTACGATTTAAAAGGCACTGACTGGCCAGCGTGAAATGCTCTGGCTTAGGTATCTCACCACAGGGAAGTTCAAGATGGACTATGTCGATCTGACCGAGGAAGCCATGGAGTCAATACGTGGTCGCGATCTTGACGAACCAATAGCAATGATTAATCTGCTCAAATTTCGCGATGTAGCCGATCCGACTTTGGGGCTCGAACCAATCAGCGGCCGCGACTGTTACTTCGGGCGTTACATCGCCGGCGTGCCTCCCATCGCAAATCGCTTGGGTACAGGGCACTCACCGCTTTACCTCAACGACGTCAACTCATGCTTCTTCGCGACGGTGGGCGAAGACTGGGACTACCTGCTGATCCCTCAGTATCCCTCCCGACGCGCTTTTATCGCAATGATCACTGATCCGGAATACCAAGAGTTGTTGAAATATCGCACAGGTGCACTAGCCAATAGTCGTCTTATCGAATGTGTCAGCGGCACTCCCTTGGGGTACCCATTGAATCTGAACGCACCACTTCCCTCTGACCCTGTCATTGAACGTCCAGGGTTGTTTCGTGACCAGCGAGTCAACGACATCAACAATCGCGACCCCGAACAGCCAACAGACATGTTGAACCTTGTTCGAATGGCGGCGAAAACAACTGCAAATCACGGAGTCAATGACATGACCGGGGTAGAGGGCTACGAGTCATACAAGAATGGAGTCGCTTCGTCCTATGCCGAACGGGCTGGGGTGGAAATCACCTGGCAGGCCTTCCCGGTCGCCACCCTGATTGGTCCTACTGACGAGCTTTGGGATGAAGCGCTGATATATCACTACTCATCCCGCTCCAAAATGCTTTCAATGTTCACCGACGCCGATGATTACCGGGTGAATCACCTTCCGAAACGGAACGCGTCCATCGTCGACTCGCGACTGATCGAAACGTCTAATGGTGCCTAACTAAATGCATAACTCGGAAAAGGTTCGAACCCTGGTCGTAGAAGCAGTACCGGCCGCTACGGACTACATCGATAGAGAAAACACCGTCGAGCGCTGAGACGAACCTTCTATTGCTGCTATTTCCCCAGTCGTCTAACCACTAGAAGCACTGAAACCAAGTTCATCGTTAGGCGGTGAGTGGCTCACCGTTTGCGTGATTAAGAAACACGAACTCTTCCACTGGTTTGCGAGATAGCTTCGATAACTGCTTCGGTGGTTTCCCAATGGTCAACATTGCAGCGACAGCTTCGTGTGGCTCCAGTCCCAGTAGTTGTTGCACTGCTGGTTCCTGCGATGCCACAAGGGTGGTCAACGCCCCACCAAGACCCTCATTACGTGCAGCCATTAACGCGCTCCAAGCCATGGGATAAATAGAGGCTCCACTTACTACCCCCACCCGCTCCAAGTGTTGGTCCATCGACGCAACAACCTTGAGGTCGACCGCGATCACGCAGACCACGGGGACGTTCTCCAAGTGTTCAAACATCGGAATTGCGATTGGTAACGATTCATCAGAAGCAGCTTCAGATATGTCAACTGAGGTGGGGGTAACCGATTGCCAGTACACCTCTCCGGCTCGCATCTGAGCAGCGGCTACTCGCATCGCGGGCCAACACAATTCTCCGAGCTGTTGTTTAACTTGAGGGTCTCGCACCGCTATGACTTTCCAGCCCTGGCGATTTCCACCACTTGGAGCGAATCGTGCTGCATCAAAAATTCGATAGAGCACGTCATCTGAAACTGGGTCGTCAGTGAACTCGCGTGCCGCGAAAGTGGTCTGGGCGACTTCTAGAAAATCCATTCATTCCCCTTAAATGATTCGATCAGATCGGAACTCTGCGATTGTCGAAGAGCTATAGCCCAGTTCCAATAACACTTCGTCGGTGTGTTCACCTAGTTCAGGGGCCCGTCGGCGAATAACACCTGGGCTTTCAGTCATTGTCACCGGGAACTGACTAATCGGGACCCCTTTGGTAGCTGTGGGGTAATCGACTCGTTCTAAGAATCCCAGAGCTTCCACGTGAGGGTGATCAAGAGTTTGTTGTGGAGTGAGAACTGGTGCCCCAGGAATTTTCAGTTCTGCAAGCGCAAGAAGAACATCTTCGGTTGTTTTGTCCGCACACCAATCGGCCATCACGCCACAAATCTCGTGTCGGTGGTTTCCCCGTCCCTCGTCGTTATGAAACCGAGGGTCGTCTGCCAGTTCTGGACGGCCCACCAGCTTTGCCCAACGGGCAAACTGATAATTTCCGATAACTGAAACGAGCACTAACCCATTGGAAGTCTCAAAAGTGTCCGAAGGAGCAGCAGTCTGTCCCTGATTGTGTGACGCTTCTCTGTGCAGTTGCAACTGGTCCTGTTCGATGAGAGTTGCGTTTGCGATAGTCATTGCTGTTTTTAACAGCGCTCCTTCAAGTTCTTGACCATCGCCAGTGAGATCACGATGCCGCAACGCCGCAAGAGTGGCCATTCCAAGTAACGACCCCGTACAAAAATCAACATACGGCGTGGCGTTACGAGTCGGCAGTCCTTCGGGCCCGGTCATATGCATCGCCCCTGACATGGCCTGAGCTAACCCATCAAACCCCACTCTGTCGCTGAACGGACCACCCGAA
>DCYM01000249.1:3446-3663 GCA_002331465.1 Candidatus Neomicrothrix sp. UBA2110
ACCCATTTGTTTCCTTGTCTCCGGTGGCAGATTTGCGACTACTACGTCCGCCGTTTTGATCAACGCGTTCATGATCTCGCGCCCCTCAGGCTTCATAGGATTCAACGTCACGCTTCTTTTGTTTCTCCCAACTTGAAGAAACAGGGCTCCCTGCCCATCGGATGTCACTGGTGTTGTCCAACGGTCCTCACCGCCATCGATTCGTTCGACTCGGATG
>DCYM01000016.1 GCA_002331465.1 Candidatus Neomicrothrix sp. UBA2110
CGAATACGACACTGCGGTGCGTTTCGGTCTTCCAATCGTGGGAGTCGTTGGAAATGACGCAGCTTGGGGCCAGATGATGAGACCACAAGGAATGCTGTACGGGGCGGATCGCTTAATTGCAGTTGAATTGAATCGAACCCGATACGACAAAGTCGTAGAAGCACTCGGCGGTCATGGAGAACATGTCACTGAACCTGGGGAAATAGCGCCAGCTATCGCTCGAGCGTTCGCATCAGGCAAACCAGCTTTAGTGAATGTTGAGATTCGTCAAGATCGCGGCGAAATGAAGGGGTCAACCTATGTCTGACGAAAATCAGGACGTCTAAGAGGTGTGTGGCCGATTTGTCGCCGCGGCTTCCGCTCACGAATTAGCCGCTTTATTTGAGGCCGACATCGTAGATGTGAACCTCGCTCCGAATTACAACGTGGCGCCTTCTGCTGAGGTTTATGCGACTTTTATCGATGGAAGGGCTGCCGACCGAAAGGACGGGCTCAGTATTGAGGTCTTTTCCTGGGGGTTTTTGCCTAAATGGACACATTCGAAATCTCGCCAGAAGCGATTGATTAACGCTCGAGCTGAGACGGTTGACACCAAAGTGAGCTTTGCCGACGCTTTTGCATCTCGCAGATGCATCATTCCTGCGAACGGTTTTTATGAGTGGAAAGTTCTGAACTCACCGGGAGAGAAGAAGCGTAAGAAGCAGCCGATGTTCGTCTTCCGTTCAGATCAAGAGCTTTTGTGCCTGGCTGGCGTGTGGGAGAGCCGACGCGTTGACGGCAGTGAAAAAGACGAGCTTTCATTTACGATTTTGACTACAGAAGCAAACGGGTTCTTATCAAACATCCATGATCGGATGCCTGTTGTTTTGCCGAAATCCACCTGGAATGAATGGTTGGACCCTCAAAATTCAGATATCGCAGGTTTGAAACAGATACTGCGCCCAGCGCCCAGCGCGCTTTTCGAAGCTCACCGCGTTAATCCCAAAGTTGGAAATGCGCGCAATAATGGACCTGAGCTCATGGCTCCATTGGTCCAGGACTCGATGTTCTAACTGGCGTTCACAGTGAGTTCAGCTCAGCTTTAATGGCAGTAGCTGCATCCTGAAGTTCAGATTGTTCTACTGAAGTCGCTGCGTTCGCGAAATCCAAGTCGGACATTGCTTGTGCTGGGATTACGTGGATGTGCATGTGAGGAACTTCGAACCCGGCAACGATCAGTCCGACTCTGTCTGTTTCGAAGGCTCGCTGCTGCGCTTGCCCTACGCGGCTCGCTATTCCGAATAGATGTTGTTGTAGGTCTGGGGACACGTCGAGCCAGTGATCGATCTCATCTATCGGAACGACCAAGGTGTGTCCGTGGGCAATGGGATTGATCGACATGAAAGCCGCGCACCGGTCATCTCGCCAGACAAAAGTCCCGGGTAAATCACCTTGGATGATCATCGTGAAAACGGATGGCATGAGTTGGAGCCTACGATGCAATTGATGTCTGAACAGCAGCTTGGTTGGCGACCCTTCACGGTGCCTAATTTGATTAGTCTCCTTCGGTTGGGTTGCATCCCTCTGTTTCTTTGGCTTCTGTTCTCTAAAGAAGACCGTTGGGGCGCAGCGCTTTTGCTTGGAGCTCTTGGAGCGAGCGATTGGCTAGATGGCTATATCGCACGACGCTTCAATCAAATCAGCGAATTAGGAAAAATCCTTGATCCGACGGCGGATCGACTGATGCTGTTGGTGGGTGTATTTGCTATTTGGCTTGACGGCTCGGTGCCTGGTTGGGTCGCGTGGTTGGCTTTAATACGAGAGGGTCTAGTCGCTGTGATCGCATTAGTCCTCGGGGCTTTGGGCGCACGCAAAATCGAAGTGACGTGGTGGGGGAAAACCGGAACCTTTTTGATGATGTTCGCTTTCCCGTTCTTCCTAGCGGGCGAGAGCGAGGTGGTGATCGCGTCATTTTTTGCTGTTGGCGCTTGGGTGTGTGCTCTTGTGGGACTACCAATCCACTACTGGTCTGCTCTGAGTTACATGCCTGCTGCTCGGGATGCGTTACGTGAGGGCAGGGCGGGAAGAGATGCTGGCGCTCATGGGTAGGTTCGGTTATGGATGCTGTGGGATAGGTTTGGGATATGAACACCCCCGCTGAGCTTCGATATTCAACTGACCACGAGTGGGTGCGCCTGGAAGATGCCTTAGTGCGGGTAGGGATTAGTGACTTTGCGCAGGATGCCCTTGGCGACGTTGTGTACGTGGAACTACCTGAAATTGGGTTGAAAGTCTCGGCAAACTCGGCCTTCGCCGAGATCGAGTCAACGAAGTCAGTTTCAGATGTCTTTGCGCCCGTCTCTGGTGAAGTGTTGGAGGCTAACGACATGCTCGAAGATCAGCCAGAACTCGTGAATGAAGATCCTTATGGCGACGGTTGGATATGTGTAATCAGACCAACTGATAGCTCTGAGCTTGCAAACCTGATGGATGCAGAGGGATACGAGTCCTTTGTTGCTGACGAAAGTCCGGAGTAGCGGATGACTGAATCATGTATCGAGTGTGGGCATGACAATCTCGTAGGTTCAAGGTTCTGTTCGAGTTGTGGGGGACAGTTGAGTCGAGAGACTGAAGTCAGTACCGAAGCCCTTGAGACGCTTGGAGGTATCGAGGGAACAGTCGGTATGCACGCGCCGTCGAGTGGCGCTGTTCTAGTTGTTACTAGTGGACACCAAGCGGGGACTAGGTACGCGATAACTGGGGAGCAACTTACTGTCGGCCGACATCCAGATAGCGACATATTTCTTGATGACATAACAGTTTCCCGACGTCACGTGGAGTTAAAGATTGGCAGTACCGGATATGTCCTCAGTGACGTCGGTTCTTTGAACGGCACTTATTTGAACGGCGAGCGCTTAGAAGCGACTGAGGCGATTCTGACCAACGGAGATGATCTACAGATCGGGAAGTTCAAGTTGTTATATCTCGTTTCGTGGACGAGTTGAAGGTCGCTGTTTGCTGCTGAGCCCGGCTAGGGTCGGTTCATGATCGAGATGGAGTTACTCGGGGTGCAAGTGGAACTGCCCTCAAATAGTCCGCTTCTTCTCTTGAGAGAGACATCGGGACAGGGCCGAGTTCTGCCTGTTGTCATAGACACTCCCGAAGCTCACGCTATCCATCGCGGAATGGAGGGCATACGGCTAGCTCGGCCCTTGACTCATGATCTGCTGGTGCAGATGCTGGAAGAGTTTCAGGCAACGATCGCCAGAGTGGTGGTGACGGAACTGCGCGAACGGACATTCTTCGCCGAAATTGAAGTGAGCTTGGCAGGCAAAAATCACACAATTTCGGCCCGGCCAAGTGATGCCATTGCTCTTGCCGTGCGCACAGCCACCCCTATCTACGCCTCCGAAGAAGTCCTAACTGAAGCGGGCCAAATTCTCGAGGCACACCCAGCAGACGAATCTTCGGAAAATGACCCCGACGAACTACTTGACGAGTTCAAACAGTTCTTGGACGATGTAAGTCCTGACGATTTTCAAGGCTGACCAGTCACCATCCACGACGGATTTCGCGCATAGCGCGCGAAGTATCGCGCGTAGGGTGGTTGCTGAGTGATGGTTTAGGTCGTACTGTTGCATGACACGGACGTAGTTCCATCGATGTAATCGCATCGTTGACGAACTAGGACGGAGGCGGAAGCGGTGACTGAGCGCGTAGTGGAATCGGGCTTCTCCGGTAAACGAACGGCAGAGTTGGTAGGTATTACCTATCGGCAGTTGGATTATTGGGCGCGAACCGACCTCATTCGTCCGTCCCTAGCAGACGCACGAGGAAGTGGTAGCAGGCGCAGTTACTCCTACCAAGATTTGTTGGAATTGAAGGTCGTTAAGACGCTGCTCGATGCGGGAATACGGCTTGAGATGGTGCGTAATGTCTTTTCGTACCTGCGAGAGAACCTCGGAACCGATGTCGCTTCCGCGAATCTGGTCATCAGCGGCGCTTCCCCATTGCTTGTTTCGGGCGAGGAGATCATCGATCTAATTCGCCAAGGTCAGGGTGTCTTGAATGTGCTGCCATTAGCTGGAGTCAAACAAGAGCTGGATGACGCAATTATCGACCTGTTCCCATCAGCTGAGGACCGGATGAGGTTGACGGGCTGAACCTGTCGCCCAGATGTCTCTAATCTGAGGGATTCTGTGAATTGAAGTGCATGGAAGCTGAATTCATGCAGTAGCGATCGCCCGTGGGTTGAGGCCCATCGGGAAAGACATGTCCCAAATGTGCACCGCATGTGTGACACAAGGCTTCGACTCGCACCATTCCATGAGAGTTGTCGATTTCGGTATCTACCGCTTCACCAGAGAGTGGTTGCCAAAAACTTGGCCAACCTGAACCTGATTCGAACTTGCTCTCGCTTGAGAAAAGAGCGGCACTACAAACTACGCAGTAATAGGTGCCACTCTTCTTCTGATCCCAAGTTTCTCCAGTGAAGGCTTGCTCAGTCCCTGATTCCTGGGTGATGTGGTACTGCAGAGGGCTCAGTCGCTCGCGTAGCTCGTCCTCACTAAAGGTTTTCGAATGTTCGCTCATGGGTCAACCTTCAGTTGATGTTTGATAACGCTTGTGGACAATAGACAGGCTATTGCAGGCAGCCCGCGGAAATCTCCGCTGTGGACATTGATTGGCTTACCCACCGCAAATTCACAACTTTTGGGCACTAGTTACCCACAGGGGAGGTGATCTATTTTTTTGTGCATGACCTTTGAACTGACTTTCATTGATGGACGTGCCGAAATCATTGCAGGTGTTGACACTTACGAGCAGGAAGGGCCAATGACGACGTTCTTTCATTCCGAGGGCCGCCGATATGTTGACTCCTGGTCGTCAAGGGTCGCCAGCTTTCGGACTATAGATGTCGCGCGTGTTCGCCGACTTGATGTTCCTGAACATGTGGCGTACGGATGAATGGAGTCAGCGAAACGTTTTGGGTTAAAGATTGCCTTTTTCTTGGTTGACGGCTCTGACGATGTCAACGATTCCACCGAGGCTGTCGAGTCGTTCTTGGGCGTCGGCACCTTCGGGTTGAACGCGTAGAACTGTTACTCCGGCGTCGCTGTAGGAGCGAACTCGTTCGGTCACTTGCACGGTCGAGCCAAGAAAGTTGGTTTGGAGTATGAGCTCGGTAGGCACTAGCTGAGCTGCGCTCTCACGGTCTCCACTAATCCACAATCTTTGAACCTCTAGTGCTTCTTCCTCAAATCCGCCTCGTCTATATGCGTCGTTATAGAAGTTGGTGGTCGACGAACCCATAGCACCCAAGGTGAATGCCACCCCGGAGCGCCTAGGAGCGACGAGTTCATCGATATCTTCTCCAAATTGGACTGCACCCCCGGCTTGATACTCAAGGCTGTTGGGATCTCGCCCTGCCCCGCCGGCCCCCGCCTTTATGTACCCAATTGTGGCGTGTGAAGCTGATGGAACAAATGAAGTCCCCACCCAGCCATCTGCAACTTCGCCTGTGTATTCAAGAGACTTTGGTCCCAGGGTGGCTAGCCATATTGGAATTTGTTCGTTTACTGGTTGGGCTAGGCGGAGAGCTTTACCTTCGCCCCCTGGGAGTGGCAGAACGTGATGGGAACCTTCGTACGAGATTTTTTCTCCAGCAAATGCTTGTTTCACTATGTCCACGGTTTCACGCAGGCGAGTGAGCGGTTGTTTGAACCGCACTCCGTGGAGACCTTCGACAACTTGTGGGCCGCTCACCCCTAGTCCCAAGATAAATCGGTCATCACTTATCGCCGCTAGAGAAAGTGCTGTCATCGCAGTCATTACAGGGGTGCGTGCTGAAATTTGAAGTATGCCTGTTCCTAACTGCACCTTTTTTGTTACGGCTGCGAGGTAGGCCAGGGTGCTTACCCCATCCATACCCCATGCTTCGGCTGACCAGATGATGTCGACGCCCATCTGTTCTGCTTCCCGCAGAAATTCAACTTGTTGGTCCCAGTCTCGTTTTTTGCCGGAGGCTGGTCCGCCATATGCAATGGAAACCTTCATGCCCTCTTGCCTAGCGCACCGCAGTGAACGATGCACCGCTAGTTTTTGAGGATCCGTATAAAATCCACTCGCTGGAGTGTTCGTTGGAGGCCCGGCACACTGACCATGTGGGATAACCGCGTAACACAACACTTTGCGATCAACGATTACTCGGGAAGTCGGCGCGAGATGTATCCCATCACCGTGGCTGGAGAAAAGCCCAGGTAGATATTGATCAGCGGTCCTGGTTTCCAAGAACTACTAGAGGTCCTAACTGAGCTAGATCTTGCAAAGCCTGGTCATAAAGAAACTTTGTGGTACACGCCAATCGGGCCCATTGTTCTTCGGCGTCGAGGGGGAGTCGTCCCGATGCGCGTACGCGCAACTCGCCGGTCGCGCGGCTACTGACCTCCACATTTTGTTCTACTAGCATTTTCATGAATGCCTCTGGATCGTGGCTGGGTTCGTCGAAGACGTAGAGTCGCTGACCGTCCGTAACGAACGGTGTTATGTAATGGGTTCGGTTGCCCTCGGACCCGCTTATGTCGAACCTAAGCATGAGCGAGTCTTCGAATGGCGCAAATGGTGCATCAGAGTCGTCTTTCACAAACGGTGACGGTATCAACCGAGACACTCTGTCGGGAGTAGCGAGGTAACTTCTTTACCTCAGCACCAGGTAACGCAAGATGGAGGAGAAGATGTCAGTCAAAGAAGGCGAGTACTGCGGATTTCAAACCTTGATCGAAGAACCGGGAGTTTTGATTGTCACTTTCGACCGTCCCGAGAGTCTTAACGCTTCGACAGCCCCGATGAAACGTGATTTGGTTGAGGTTCTTATTCAAACCCAGATGGATGACGCGATTCGCGTAGTGATCTTTACCGGGAAAGGTTCCGCGTTTTGGGCCGGCGATGACCTAAAAGGCTACAGCGGAGAGAGTAGCCAGGTTCCGCAGATCCATCACGGGCATCACAACCCTTCCGGCACCTATAACGGCTTGCGGGCCATATCCCAGGCTCTGAATACCGCTGTTCGAAACTTGGATAAACTTTCCATCGCTGCGATCAACGGATTCGCCATCCAAACAGGCTTCTCTTTTGCTCTCGCGTGTGACTTTCGAATTGCGTCGCAATCCGCAAAGATGGGGAGCGCTACGCTCCGGTTTGGCTTGCTGCCTGATGAAGGTGGGCAATGGTTACTGGTGCAACACCTTGGAGTGGCAAAGGCAATGGATTTCATGATGCGGAAACGCATCGTTGACGGTGAGACTGCACATGAGCTAGGGCTCGTGCACGAAGTCGTTCCCGATGACCGCTTGATGGACGCTGCTCTCGAACTTGCTCGTGAGCTTGCCGGAGGGCCTCAAGTGGCGATGAGGATGCTAAAGCGGTCCATACATCTCGCGGCTGAACTGACTTGGGATCAGTCTCTCGACGAAATCGCCGCTAAAACTGCCGTTACTGACCATCTTCCAGACGCGCGTGAGGGCGCCTCCGCGTTTATCGAAAAACGAGAAGCTCAGTTCAATGGGTGGCTGGAAGGCCGAACCGAACCTTCTATGGATGGGCCGGCTCCATGGGAACCTGACCCAGAATGAATTACCGATGACGTGACCGGTAGACGACACGAGATCAGTCTTGAGTGATCG
>DCYM01000077.1 GCA_002331465.1 Candidatus Neomicrothrix sp. UBA2110
TTTCACGGCGAGGCCCATTAGCAGAAGAATTGAAAACCATGCGGTGAGGTGCCGTCTATTTGAGCCAAATTCCACTACTCGAATTCCTCACGGAGAGGACCGTTTTTTAGCGACGAGAGAATGAACTTGTTCTCTCCCCAGATCAGTTTATTCGTCCAACCCTTTAACTGACGTCCCGTACCAAGATCGAAGAGATCGGGTTGTGTCTTTAGTTCCTTATCTGAACGAGGTTCATCGATGTGTTCGATGGTTTGAAATGGCATAACAACATTGGTGACGTCACCCGTCTTTCCGTTCCATACGAGTTCGACTCCGGTGTCCCATCCACCGTAGACCGGAACGGTCATCGGAATAAATAGTAGGACTAGTAATAGCCGGCGCATGCCCAGAGCATACTGCAAACGATGAGAACGCCGGAACCGATAGCGCATAGCAGCCGCGCTGCACGTCCCGGCCCGGACTCTGACTATGGTTGTACTGCCGTCAAAGATATGTTGCTCTTCACTGTCCTATTAGTAAGAGAATGACAATGGATCGAATGAGCACTTTATGGGGTGTCGTTGCAACAATTACCTTCGTCGCACTGGCACCAGTATTCGCAGACAACCACGACAACCCGGGGAACCCGACGGTTGCGATGCAGGCGCATTACTGTACGTTGAATTCGGGCAAAGACATGGCAGATGTCGATCAGGCCCTCGCGCCCTGGCGGAGGTGGAAAGAAGAGACCAATTGGAACGGTTGGACAGCGGAACTAACACCACAGTTCGACATCGTCGACGGACCCGATTTCTATTGGCTCAACTTCGCACCTTTCGATTATACGGGTGACGTACTTGAAGAATTCGCGGTCAGCGGGGGGGAAATACAACGGGGCATCAACGCAGTGGCGTCCTGTAAGGTTGCTCTCTACGCAAGCAAACTCAAGTATCCGCCGGTGGAAGAATCAACGCTTAACGAAACCAAAGTCGTTGTAATTGAAGGCTGTTCGGCAAAAGACGGGGTGGATAGGCAAACGATGCTGGCCCGTCACGCGGAATTCGTAGAGACATCAAAAAACAACAATGCCTCCTACCTCTGGAACATTGTTTGGCCATTGGCTGGGGTACCACCCATTACTCCGCTGGGAACAGAACGTCGAGATTTCGCTCATATGGTCTGGTACAACGATGTGAAATCAATGATGCAAGCCTACGACACTGAGACGAATGGCGATGGTATGTCTGGCCGTAGGGATTATCTGCAAAACTACGCTGACTGTGACGGTCGAAACACGTACAACGTCAACATCCTTAGCAAACCAAATCGTCCTTGGAGATAGAGGATCCCCGACACTTCGACGGGTTTAAGTGAAGGACTAGACCCGTCCGGTTCGTTTTTTCTTGGCAACATTCGTTACGGCGAATGTTGCCCGGAGCGACGGGTAAGTCGTGTCACCCAGGGGAATGGCGCTGCTGGTCGATCCATCATCAGCAAGCCTCCTCGATCAACTTTTCGCTCTCCTGGATTCCAACTGTTCCAGTATCTGTGTGTGGCTGTTCTTGTCTAGCTGGTACATGGTCATGAAGAGCGCTGCTATCAAATAGATAATCAGAAAGAGCGGTCCATTGAGGAATAACAGTCCTGTCAGCGTCTCCTGAGCTAGCCGGCCAACTTCCGCGTTCTCGGGAAAACCGATGAACTCCAACCCGAATCCAGCTAAAAGACCGCCAACGCCCTGCGTCGTCTTGATGCCGAAACTACGCACGGAAAAGATCACACCTTCCGATCGATCTCGCGTGCGCAATTCGTGTTGATCGGCGACGTCGACCAGTTGTGAATCGATGATGATCGAGGACACCGGGAATATCATGTACCCGAGCAACAAAGGGACAAACAGTGCAAACAGGATGAACGGCGAGTCGTTCGCCGGGAAGAAATTCAGCATCTTGAGGTGATGGGGCAGTGAGACCAAGATGCACATCACGAGCGACGACAGTATCAGAATGGCCTTCTTTTCCATGAGTTTAGACAGGAACGCCAGCAGGGGAAGGGCGACTACAACCCCCGGCACCTTGGCCGCGCCGGCCCAGAACATCGCCTCTGACGAAAGCTCGTAGACGTAGACGTACGCATAGGTCGCCACGATCCCGAGAATTCCTAAGCCAGAATAGATTGTAAGCAAGCTCAAACACGCGGAGAGGTATGAGACGTTACGCAGCAGCGCACCAAGCTGTCCGAAGTAGTTGGCGAAGGTGAACTTCTTGCCAATCTCGAAGTCGTGCAGGTAGGGAAGCTGGTCCAGCGTGCCGAACGAGCACACCAGTACCGAGAAGACGATGATAACCGCGCCGACGGATGCGAGGACGAAGTAGCCAGCTTCGTTCAACAGGCCATTGTCGTATTCAGGCGTCGACGGGAAGATCACAACGTAAAGGATCATCGCCGTGAACATCGCGAGCAGCATCTGAACCACGGAGTTGTAGCCGAATACCGAAGACCGCTCCTCGTAGTCATCTGTCAGCTCCGCACCCAGAGCATCGTGTGGGATCAGGTAAAACGTCTGCGACAACCGCAACAAAACCAGGAACGTCGACAACCAGATGAAGTAACCCGTTTCGGACAGGCCGTCGATCGGTTGGTAGAGAAAGTAGAAGGCAATTGCTAGCGGCAGCGCCGAGGCGAACATGAACGGGTGACGCCTGCCCCAGCGACTGCGAAAACGATCGGATATCGCGCCGATCAATGGGTCCGAAACTGCGTCGACGATACTCGCAATCAGAAAGGCCGTGCCGGCCAGTGCTGGCGAAACACCGAGCACCTGGTTGTAGAACAGAACCGTGACGATGCCACCAGCCGTAACCACCGCTTCCTGCATAGCGCCGGACGCGAACAAGAGCTTTGTGCGCACCGATAGCTTGCGGCGCCTGCTTACGGCAGGTTCAGACATCAGACGAGTCCCCTCAAAAACAGGACAATCTAACGGATGGAGTGAGCAGGCAATAGATCGGTGTAGATAAGCTGCCAGCATTCACCCATTTTTTGTCCTCGTTGGCCGCTGGGGGAGCGCGGCAGACAGGAAGTAGCCCGATATTTTAAGGGATTAGTGATACATGCCCTGCGGTCTTCATAGGTGAATGAAAGAAATGCCGTGACAAATAGTGGGTGAGATGCCGGCGGCAGAACAGTTGTCGTAGGCCGGTGAGGACGGTAGTTTCACCCGTGATCGGCCACGCGCCAACGGGATGTGCTTAA
>DCYM01000186.1 GCA_002331465.1 Candidatus Neomicrothrix sp. UBA2110
CCGCCATCAGCAACGGGACGTTGCGAAAGCCATAAAAGTGGCTCGCGAAATGGCGTTGATTCCCTATGCCCAACGGGTTGTCACACAACGAAAAGGCGACCGGCGTCGCGGCCGTTCTGATCGAGAACCGCGCAACGACGATCGAGAACCGCGCAACGAAGAATTTGTAGAACGAAAAAATGCCGACACGCCACCCGATGAATTTGTCGAGTCCGTCGAAGTATCTGAAGAGATGCCTGCAGAGGTGAGTAGCGAGTGAAGGTAATTCTTCGATCTGATGTAGAAGGCGTAGGGAATACTGGCGACGTTGTTGAAGTTGCCAGCGGTTATGCGCAGAATTTCCTTATGCCAAAAGGGCTAGCGATGAGAGCTACCCAAGGTGCAGCTAGCCAGGCTCAGGCGATGCAACGATCCCGCGATCTGCGCAACATCAAAGAGCGGGAAAGCGCTGAAAGGCTCGCTCAAGAGTTGGAATCTCAAACAATTGCTGTGCAAGCTCGCGTGGGCCAAGACGATCAATTGTATGGCTCGGTGACTACAAGCGAAATAGCGGAAGCAGTCAAAGCTCAGACCGGAGTTGAACTAGACCGCAGAGATATGTCGCTTGAGGAACCCATCAGACGAGTTGGGGTTCACAGTGTCGAGGTCCGTTTACATTCGGACCTTCGGCTGCATCTCACAGTTGAAGTTAGTCCGCTCGATTAGCGGCACCCCAATGGCCGAGGCTGTTTTCCAAGAGACGACAGATTCATTGACATGGTCCACGAAGGAGGAGCCATGGCACTTGATTCCGCCATCGAAGTGTTGGATCCACGCTTCTACGGGCTAGTCATTCACAATGCGCATGTTGATCACCTATGGACAGGCGCTCGCTGGGCAGAGGGACCCGTGTATGTTCCGAGTGCCCGCCAAATTATTTTTTCGGATATTCCTAACGATCGGACCCTTCGGTATGACGAACGAACGGACCTAGTTGACATATTCGACCAACCTGCCTTTAACGCCAATGGACATTGCCTGGATCTTCAGGGTCGAATAATCTCCGCCGAGCATGGTGGACGATCCGTAACCAGGATCAATCATGATGGGATTCGTCAGGTCCTCGTGGAGCGATACGCAGACCAAAGGCTGAATTCACCGAACGATGTCGTCGTGAAATCAGATGGAAGTATTTGGTTCAGCGATCCCACCTACGGCATCGATAGCGATTATGAAGGCGATGCGGCAGAATCTGAAATTGGTGCCTCGTATGTGTATCGGTATGGCGCTGATGGCACATTAGAGGTCGCGGTTCCCGACATGGTTCGCCCCAATGGCCTCGCATTTTCGCCAGACGAAAAAACTCTTTATGTCGCGGATACAGGGATCTCACACGTCGGCGCAAGCTGCCCGCCCGATATCCGCGCATATGACGTATCCGCCGATGGGCGAACGCTAACCGGCACCTATTCGACTTTTGCTACATGCACCGTTGGTGTGTTTGACGGTTTTCGTGTCGACCACAAAGGGAACGTTTGGACGTCGGCCGGTGATGGGGTGCATTGCTTTGCGGATGATGGCGAGTTGCTTGGGAAAATCAGGATCCCTGAAGTTGTCGCAAATGTCGAGTTCGGTGGTCTTAAAAGAAACCGTCTGTACATATGCGCTACAACTGGTCTCTATTCGATCTATTTGAACACGCGTGCCGCGCGTTGAGAAACTTAACTTGTGTGAAGCGAAGTGCCACGGTGCGCGATGCTGTAGGCGGAGAAAGAAATTATGACGACTGTTATCCCGGCACCTGACGCAAACAACGAATGGCGGCTGGACACCCCTGGGTCTTCGGGGTGGAAGCGTTCGCCACGTCCGGAGTCACCAGACAAATACTTCATGGTGTCGACGGATGGGCATGTTCAAGAACCCAAGGACCTTTGGGCGACCCGAATCGATAAAAAGTATCAGGAACGTTTGCCCGGAGTGATTATTGGGATGAAAGGCGAAAAGTTCCAGAAAACCGAAGGGTTTCGTAGTCCTCTAAAACTCAACACCATTCAGTTCGAGGGACAGGATTTGCTTCGCAATAAAGCGGGCTACACACCAGAAGGACGACTCGCTGATCTTGCCGCGGATGGGACTGATGCAGAGATCATGTTCCCGAATAAAGGCCTCACTATGTGGGCTACTAGTGACCCCGAGTTCAGCCATGCGATGTGTCGCGTCTATAACGACTGGGCGTGGGAAACTTTTGGCCCCCACAACGATCAGTTACTTGCCATGGCTTGCATCGCACCTGCTGGTCTTGATAATGCGATCAGTGAAATTCAACGCTGCGCGGAACTTGGGTTTAAGGGGCTACAACTTCCGAGTAAACCCATCTGGGGTGCCCCAGACCATGAGGCTTTGAACTACAACCTCAAAGAGTTTGATCCCTTGTGGGCTGCAATAGTGGAGGTCGATTTACCGGTTACCTTCCATATCTCCACTGGTCGAGATCCTCGAACGGCCCGTAGTAGAGGTGGTGCAGTCATCAATTACGCGGTGCATTCACTTGCCCAAAACATTGAACCGATCGCTAATCTCTGCGCTTCTGGAGTAGCTGAACAATTCCCAACATTACGATTTGGAAGTGTCGAAGCTGGCATTGGATGGGTCCCCTGGGCCATCCAAGCTATGGACGAGGCCTACCTTAAACATCATTGGGCTGTAAGGCCCAAGCTGGAACTGCTACCCAGCGAATACTTCAAGCGCCAAGGATTCGCGACTTTTCAAGAAGACGCAGCGGGGCTTGATTTAGCCCTGCGCCATGATTTGGTTCCCAATTTCATGTGGGCGAACGACTATCCGCATCACGAAGGATCGTGGCCGCACTCTGCGGAAGCGATTGAGCGGACGATGGGGGAGTTGGACGATGCAAGCCGGGCGAAAATTTTGGGATTAACCGCAGCTGAAATCTTCAAAATCCCAATTCCCGAACGGTATCTGGATCATTTGGACGCGCGAGAAAGCGCTTCTCGGTTCTGATCGACGCTGATTCCAGGACTGAATTCTGTATGACGCGAGGATTTTGGAACAAACGGCTCTAATAAGCCCAGCGACGCGGCCCGTCACGTAGCTGTCATGTTCTGTGGATAACTAGGGTAGTTTTCCACAGAAAATGTAGATAAATCCCCAATGTCTGCCCCTAGTTCTACACATGAGTCATCTGAGAGACTGATGGCAATGAGCAACGACCTTTCTTTTAATCCACCACCGGCTAACTCTAATGGGCGGGTGCCGCCGCACAATGTCGATGCGGAGGCGTCTCTGTTAGGAGCAATGCTCCTCTCCCGTGATGCCATTGGCCCTGCAGTCGAAACTCTCAGTGGTGACCAGTTCTATGTGCCAGCACACGGGTACGTATTCGACGCAATTGCTTCGTTATATGGTGCGGGAGAGCCAGCCGACCCGGTGACGGTTGCCGAAGAACTCACTAGGGCAGGTCTTCTCGATCAGGTGGGCGGTCCTCAACGCCTGCTTGAGTTCCAAATGTCCACGCCCGCCGCATCCAATGCTGCCCGGTACGCGCTAATTGTGGAAGAACATTCGTTGCTTCGTCGGCTCATTGGGGTGGCTGGCGACATAGTGGAACTGGGGTACAGCCGACCGGAAGATGTAGTCAAAACCATCGATGAAGCCGAAGCGATGATGTTCCAAATCGCGGAACGTCGAGTGGTGGACAGCACCAAACCCATTCGCGAACTACTTGACGCCAATCTTGATCGTCTAGAGGAGTTATACGAACAGGGCAACGCGATCACGGGGCTTCCCACCGGTTATATCGACTTCGACGAACTTCTTTCCGGGTTGCAACCCAGCAACCTCGTTGTTGTTGGCGCTCGCCCTTCTATGGGCAAGACAGCATTCGCTCTTGGAATGGCTGCAAACGCTGCGCTTGAAGCACAACGCCCCGTTTTGTTCTTTTCTCTGGAAATGGGTCACCTTGAGTTAACTCAGAGGCTTCTCTGTTCGGACGCTCGAGTTGACTCGCAGCGAATGCGAAACGGGAATCTTTCCGAAGATGACTGGCCCAAAATAACGCGAGCAGTTGG
>DCYM01000206.1:0-232 GCA_002331465.1 Candidatus Neomicrothrix sp. UBA2110
GAGCCAGTCCCTTATCGATTGGGGTGCTTCGGCGTTGCTAGGTCCGCCATTCCCGGACTTTGGAGAACCGCTTCTCCAGGTGACCGCCGGTGAGATTCCGGTTCTTTTCGTGGCCTCAACTGAGCCAACGTTGGCCGACGCGTCGATTAACTCCTATCTGGTCGCGTTCGACGACACAATGCAGGCCACCGCGGCGGCCGAGTTCGCGCTGGATCAGGGTTGGTCCACAGCG
>DCYM01000206.1:441-2694 GCA_002331465.1 Candidatus Neomicrothrix sp. UBA2110
TCTTTTCGTGGCCTCAACTGAGCCGACGTTGGCCGACGCGTCGATTAACTCCTATTTGGTCGCGTTCGACGACACAATGCAGGCCACCGCGGCGGCCGAGTTCGCACTGGATCAGGGTTGGTCCACAGCGGTCACGTTCTCTGCCCCTGGCCCCTATTTTGGTTACAACCCCGAAGTGTTTACCGAGGTCTTCACTGCCGGGGGCGGTTCAATTATTGCCGACTACGGCTTTGCGCCTATTGACGACATGGACTTCTCGACGCAGGTCAACGAACTCGCTAGTGGAGGACAGGCACCGGACGTGGTTTATTCGGCCATGTTGTCGTTCCAGTCCGCTGTCCTGCGAGGCCAAATGGATGCAGCGGGTGTAACGACCAACTACTTGGTGACGGACGCGTTTGAGGCCACGGGCGGTTACTTCACCGACGGGGTCGAAGGCTTCTACCACACGACCCATTCGTTCCCGTCCGAGGGCAGTCGTATCAAGGCTCTTGCCGACAGTTATGAGGCGACATACGGCGCACCGCTTGAGAACGCTTCATTCGGTGGTTTGGCTGTAGACGCGATCGCAGTCGTGATCGACGCGTTCGCTCGGACAAAATCAACGGATCCGAAAGTTCTTGGTGCGGCGATCAAGAACGCCAAGGATGTCCACGGGGCGACCGGAGATCTGACCTACTTGGGCTTGGGAGGCGTTCCCGACAAGCCTGTGTTTGTCCATCAAGTTGTTGGCGGTGCTCCAACTCTTGCGGCCACTATTGACTGAGTGCGCTGGGTAGTCGGTGCTTGAAGTCGAATCGCTTACTACCCGTTATGGAGCGATCGCTGCCATAAGAGAAGTTGGCCTAACTGTCCGGGCCGGTGAGGTTGTCTGCCTCATCGGCCCGAACGGTGCTGGCAAGACCACGCTCCTAGCGACGGTTGCCGGTCTTCTGAAGCCCTCTAGCGGCAAGATTTCGCTCGGCGACGATGACATCACTGGTTGGGCTCCAGACCGGATTCTCCGGTCTGGCCTAGCACTCGTCCCGGAGCACCGTCGGATCTTTGCCGACCTCACCGTCAATGAGAATCTCTTGGTTGGGGGTGTTACCAAGACCGCTGCCAGGAGAATCGAGCTGCGCAATGAGGTTGTAGAGCTCTTCCCGGCCTTGAGTAGCAAGCTGGGCACTTCGGCGGGTTACCTCTCGGGTGGTGAGGCACAGCAACTAGCTATAGGTCGCGCCTTGATGGCTGAGCCCCAGTTGCTCCTCTTGGACGAGCCGACTCTCGGGCTTTCCCCAAAGCTTGCTGATGTTGTTTTTGATCTCATCGAGACACTCAGAAATGCCAGCCTCACCCTCTTAGTCGTTGAGCAGAGTGCCCAGCGGATTCTCGAAGTTGCGGACCGTGGATACGTGCTGCGATCTGGAGAGGTTGTAGCTAGTGGCCTCGCCCGTGACTTGCTCGCGCGCCAAGATCTTTTTGATACCTATCTCGGCCGGAATGTCGACCTCGTATGACCGAACTTCTTCAGCAGGTCGTGGATGGCTTCGGTCGTGGTGGGATCTACGCGCTGATTGCTCTGGGGATCGCGGTCATTTTTGGGGTGATGCACCTGGTGAATTTCGCTCATGGCGAGCTCATAACCGTGAGTGCCTATGCGGCTTACGGCCTTTTCGTAGCTGGATGGGACTGGTGGCTTATTGCCCCAGCGATTGTCCTGATTGCTGGCCTGACATCGGTGGCCATCGAGTTCGTTGCTTTCCGCTGGGTAAGGGGAGCGCCAGATTTCACAATGCTCATGACGTCGTTTGGTGTTCACTTCTTGGTGCAGGCCGCGTTCGTGATGTATGTCTCGGCAAACTTCCGCCAGTTCCCCCGGCCGGGATGGATCTTTCAGACTTGGAAAGTGGGCGGCGTCAGCCTGGAAGTATTCGACCTTCTGGTCATTCTCTTCACTCTCCTGACACTGGGTGCCACGTACTGGGTACTTCAGCGCACGATGTTCGGGATGAGTTTGCGAGCAGCTGCTGAGGACTTTGATGCCGCCAGACTGATGGGGATTCGGAGTGACCGGATCATTCGCGGTGCCTTTGCACTCTCTGGTTTGCTAGCTGGAGTTGCCGCCGTCTTTTGGCTGATGCGCAGCGGCCAGGCAGGGCCAACGGCGGGACTCAGCCCAATGCTCAAAGGCGTGCTTGCTGCCCTTATCGGAGGGCTCGGAAGCCTTACTGGAGCGGTCATGGGCGGCGTCATACTCGGTCTCGCCGAGGT
>DCYM01000162.1 GCA_002331465.1 Candidatus Neomicrothrix sp. UBA2110
ATACTTTGGATGATGCTCTTCAGGTGCTTCGCTCCCGCGGCGGAAATCTCTCGGGGATAGGTCCGGGGACTCAATAAAGACCAAAATGTTTTCAGTAGACCATCCCCATGCCAAGAGGAACGATCGGTACCCTCAACCATCATGGTTCAGCACGCCCGAGGGGCGTCCGAAATTGATCCAGATTCGGTTATAAAAGCTGAATTCAGTCACGTCTTTCGCGGCTATGCGATTGAGGAAGTACGAGAGTTCTTAGAAGACGTTGGCGAAAAGCTACATCGCCTCCAAAGTGAGCTATCTGCCGCCCATTCCGTCCAGGCAGCAACGCAAGTAGGAAACGAATCTTCATCGATCATCCACAAGCCGCCAGCGGATCCGCCGACAGATGTTCGCCCCGGTACCGTCATCGATCTTCAATCACACCGACTTACCCTCGAAAGAGACGACCTCCAAACTGATGGAGATCCAGAACTCCCGCTAGGTGACGAAATTGATGTTCGTCGACGGGCAGAACGTCAACAGACCTTTACCCCAGACGCTGATCGCGATGACGTCGTCCCCTTACAGCGCCCGAGATCACCGCAACGTAGAGCGGTCATTGATGAACTCTTTGCTCGGTTAGGCGAACCAGAACCCAATGATGTGGAGTGGGCGAGAGAAGTCCTCATCCGTACGGGTGAAATCCCCGTTATTTCACAATCACCGTATTCTTCGCTGCATGGTGAAGCGGAGACGATTGTTGACCATCATGATCGTTTACGAAGCACGGTAGGTGAACTAGCGCGTCCCGCTGTGGTCCAGCTAAAGCAAAACATGGCCACCCGACTGGAATTGCTTCTTCCAGAACTGAAACTTGTTTCGGTGAACAAATTCGAAATGTCCCAACTCGTACCCAGCGCCATGGACGACGAACTGGTAGAAGGTTTGGTTTCATTCGTCGCTGCGGCTGCAAAATATGGGGCGGGCGGAACGAAAGTAAACGTCACCGGCTTATCGGAAAAGGTGGCTAGATGTGTGGGTGATTGGTTACGAGAACGCCTTGTCGCTCACCTTGATGACGAAGTAGCGATCGAGGTTCGGCTTCGAGCTGTCTACCGCGAATGGAAGAAAACAGCAGTAGATCTAATAGCCACTGACGCAATAGCCGCAGCGTTCGCGTTTGGCCTCTACGCCACCATTCCCCCGGACGCACACGTGAGGTGGCAGACCCCACCAGAAGGGTGCTGTGGGACTGTTTGTCATGACAACGCATTAGCTGGAACTCGATCTAGAGACCAAGAGTTTCCTTCCGGTCACCAATTTCCGCCGGTTGGTCAGGGATGCCGCAGTCTCGTCGTGCCTGCCGGCCAGTAACATTCGAGATATATGCAACCACCTGAGCAAATGAAGCCTCGTCGTCGACGCACTAATCGTTTACGCGTACTGTTGGGCTTCGGCGCCCTTGCAGTTTTTCTGTTTTTCACTTCTGTTCGCGGCCTAGCGGGGTTTTGGACTGATTACCTTTGGTTTGACAGCCTCAAGTTGTCTTCGGTGTGGACTTCGGTGCTCTGGGCCAAGATCGGGTTGGGGCTTTTGTTCACGGCCGTATTTTTTGTTGCTCTGTGGGTGAACCTTTTCCTAGCTGATCGACTGGCCCCGAAGAGCCGACCGGCAGGCCCTGAAGACGAACTGACCCGAAGATGGCAACAGCTCATGGGAAGACGGTCGATTCTCATACGAAGCCTGACTTCGCTTCTTTTCGCGTTACTGGTCGGTGCCGGGGTTTCGTCGCAATGGCAAAGTTGGCTGTTCTTTACAAACCGTGTCGACTTCGGAATCATTGACCCACAATTCGGTCGAGACGTCGGGTTTTATGTTTTCCAGCTTCCATTCCTGACATTTGTCGTCAGTTGGGCGTTCGCTGCCATCCTTGTGATCTTCGTCGTAACGACAATTCAGCATTACCTAAATGGAGGTATCCGCGTCCAAGGTCAGGCTGGATCGCGAGTCACACCTCAAGTGAAAGCGCATCTGTCGCTGCTATTGGGACTTCTGGCTCTCGCCAAGGGACTCGGCTACTACCTAGACCGCTACGAATTGACGCTCTCCGGACGCGGGTTTGTTAACGGCGCAACGTACACAGATGTCAAAGCTCAACTTCCTGCCTTGCAGCTATTGATGATCGTCAGCGTCTTTTGTTTCGGACTGCTGGTATTCAACATTTGGCGTCGAGGATTTACCTATCCAATAATTGCTGTCGGTCTGTGGGCGCTTGTCGCCAGCCTCGCAGGCACCATTTACCCAGCGTTGGTGCAACGTTTTCAAGTGGAACCAGCGGAATCAACGAAAGAGGCTCTCTACATCGAGCGGAATATCGAGATGACGCGTATCGCGATGGGAATGGACCAGGTAGCCGCGCAAGATTTCAACTATGAGTCCAACCTGAGTCCAAAGGACATAGAAGAAAATCTTGCCACCGTTCGAAATGTCAGGCTCCTCGACCCGGCAGTGATGCGTGACACCTTCCAGCAGACCCAGGGAATAAAAAGCTTTTACGACTTTCGAGATATTGATGTCGACCGATACGAGATCGACGGTCGAACAACTCAGGTTGTCCTCGC
>DCYM01000130.1:0-4973 GCA_002331465.1 Candidatus Neomicrothrix sp. UBA2110
ACGAAGGCGATGTGGTCACCAAGGTTGCGTGCCGCTCCTGACCGTAGGACCGGATCGTTGAAGCGGGCTCCTTGGAGTGCTTTGTCGGGAAGCCCGTGGTTGGCAACGAAAATTTGCAGCCCAGCAGAATCGCGTCCGCGAACTTCGAGTCGATCGATAGCTGAAAGAGCAGTCTGGATAGACATCAACCCGGGTAGGGCCCTCGACTGCGGCACACCCTGGGCCAGATCGATGATCGCTTCTGCGTTACGCAGCCGATCTCGTTCTATTGCCCATAACGCGTCGCGAACTTCGACGAGGCCTGAGTTCAGGTCTTCTGCGTCGACAGTTAGTTGGTCAAGATGGCTGTCGACATTTGCGAGTGCGTCTCTGGCTCGTTCTATCTCACCTGCGATGGCAAGAGCTGTGGGTCGGTCAAAGACCAGCAACCGCATCCCCGGCAAGGTCCGCAGGTCTTGATCTATGGCCGAAAGATGGCTGGCTGCGTCTCTGGTTTTCTCGGCGATGAAGGCCAGCTCGCCGGTTGCCGAGAGAAGCGACTCGACGGCTATGCCCAGCCGCGGAAGAACCTCTTCGGCTCTAAGCACCGATCCGTTATCTGGTCCGCGAAGGACGGCGATGATGCCGCACATGCTGATGAGGGTAGCGGCGGCTTGGGCGCTCTTATTCGCGGTCTAGTTCGTAGCGCGTTTAATGATGTCAGCCAGATAGTCAGCTTCGCGTTGTGCTGTGACCTCTTCAACTGCTTCCACCATGATCCGAATGACGGGTTCGGTGCCACTTGCACGTACGAGAACTCGACCAACGTCACCTAGTCGAGCTTCAACTCTGCCGATTTCTTCACTGAAGCGGTCAGGTAACTGAGCCGGGTTTGATTGGACGGGAATATTGATGAGTATTTGGGGAAACTGGTGCATGGTTTCGCCAGCGATGTCTGAACTTTTTCTTCCTGAGCGAAGTACCAGGTCAGCTAATAACGCTCCGGTGAGTAAACCGTCGCCTGTGGTGGCGTGTTGTCGAAATATAAGGTGACCAGACTGTTCACCTCCGAGAATGGCAGCTCCTGCGTCAAGTTCGGCCAGTACGTTGCGATCACCTACCGGCACTTCGATCATTGTGATGTCGACTTGTTCTAGGGCTTGCCGTAGCCCGAGGTTCGACATCACCGTGGTAACAACGCTTCGGTTGGTGAGCTGATTTCGTTGAACGAAATCTTTGGCGAATAAACAGAGTTGTCGGTCGCCGTCGATGATCGTGCCATCTGATGCGACAGCTATGAGGCGATCAGCATCTCCGTCCAAAGCTAGCCCTAGGTCAGCTTGTTTCGTCAACACTGCTTCACTCACGATCGATGGGTGGGTTGATCCACAGTTTTGGTTGATATTGCGACCGTCGGGTGAGGCGTGGATAATTTCAACACGCGCACCAAGTTGTCTAAAGAGAGGTTCAGCAACATGGGATGCCGCGCCGTTTGCGCAATCAACAACAATGTGAAGACCTTCCAAACTTCTTTTTTCTATGGCGTCCTCGATTGATGCGACCCAAGGTTGCATCGGGTCCGGGTGTTCAGTAACAACGCTGCGTGGCTCATCAATCGGCGTGGCGGGCTCTTCGATAAGAGCTGCAAACCGATTTTCGATAGCTGCCTGTTCGTGATCGTGAAGTTTGCGACCCCCTGGGGCAAAGATCTTCACGCCGTTGTCGCTCCATGGATTGTGGGAGGCCGATACCACAATTCCCGCGCAGTTCTCTGAGTTAGAGAGGTAGGCAACGGTGGGTGTGGGGACCACTCCAGCGTCCATGACAATTTTTCCGTCAGCAGCTATGGCTTGAGCCATCGCTTGTAAAAGAGCGGGTCCTGACTCGCGGGTATCGCGTCCCAGAATCCAGTGATCGGTAGAGAGCACTTCACTTGCGGCTGTCGCTAGACAAGCAACGAAGTGTTTGTTCAGCAGTTCCGGAGTAGGACCGCGAACGCCGTCGGTGCCGAATGACAATGTCATGTCGACTCCTTGGAGGTTTAACGCTTCGAGTACTGCGGAGCCTTGCGAGCCTTTTTAAGACCGTACTTTTTGCTCTCTTTAGCGCGAGAATCACGCGTTAATAGACCTGCTGCCTTCAGCGCGGGTCGTTGATCGGGATCAAGCTCAATGAGCGCACGAGCGATACCCAACCTCAGCGCACCTGCCTGGCCCGCTGGTCCGCCACCGTTGAGCGTGACATCGATGTCGTAAGTTTCGATCTGCTCCAGCAGCCGCAGAGGTTCTGTGACCAGCAGCCGATGAACCGAAGATGTGAAGTAATCGTCGAAAGCACGCTTGTTGCAGGTGATCACACCTGTTCCAGGACGAAGCCGTACACGGGCAATGGCTTCTTTGCGACGACCTGTTGTTTGGGTAAGTGGAGCAGTCATGTGTTTTCCGATCTCAGGCTTTGGCCACTGCGTCTTCGAGCACAAGGGTTTCCGGTTGTTGTGCGGAATGTGGGTGTTCTGACCCTGCGTACACTTTAAGTTTGGTGAGCATTTGTGCACCTAACCGGTTTTTGGGAAGCATGCCTTTGATTGTCCGACGAACGGCATCTTCGGGCTGGGTGGAGAGCAACTCGGCATAGGTGTGAGTCTTAATGCCGCCGGGGTAACCCGAATGCCGATGAACGAGTTTTTTTTCGGCCTTCTCGTGGGTCAGAACGACTTTGGAGGCGTTGACGATGATGACGTGATCACCGCAATCCAAGTAAGGAGCGAATGTGGGTTTATGTTTTCCGCGCAAAATGCGAGCTATTTCGGTGGACATGCGGCCAAGCACTAAGTTCTCTGCGTCGACGACGAACCATTTGCGTTCGATTTCGCTCGCTTTGGGGGCATAGGTACGCACGATGCGTCAACCTCTCGGGATTTCGAAAACGTGAATCTTTGTCAGACTCGGCGTGGCACACAAGTGGAGTGGCCGGGGACCAAGGCTACGGGCGTCATGCTGAAACGACAAACGCTGATTGGGAGGGATTTGTTGTTTCCGTCCTATTTATTCAGATTGAGGGTAGGTGACGTGGACCAGGGTAAGACCGTGAGGAGGCGCTATCGGGGCTGCTGCGCTTCGATCTTTAGCATTCAGCACGGTTTCGACGTCTTGCGCTAGTCGCTTGTTAGTTCCTACTGCGACACAGAAACCCACGAGTGACCGCACCATTTGATGACAAAACGCGTTGGCAGCGATTTCAAATTGGATTCGCTGCTGGGGTTGGGCATGCCATTCGGCGCGATGAATGGTTCGCACAAGCGATGCTTCAAGTTGTCCTTTCGGTCGGCGACAAAAGGACGTGAAGTCGTGTTCACCTAGAAAACGTTGCGCAGCTCGGTTCATTTCATCAACGGCGAGCGGTTCTTTGATGTGCCACTCGAGGTCAGAGAGGAGCGGGTCGGCAACTGGAGAGTTCAATACGTTGTAGTGGTAGCGACGACGTCTAGCTGAGAAGCGTGCGTCGAAATCAGCTCCAACGGTCCGTATTTCGTGAACTTGGATATCTGGTCCACAGATTCGATTAATCGAGTTCCGTAACCGGTCAGGGTCGTACCGGGCGCTGGTGGTCTGAAAAGAGATCACTTGTCCTGAGGCGTGAACACCGGCATCAGTTCGACCAGCTACCGCTATGTCGATGGGTTCTCCGAGTACTTGTTGGATTGCTGACCGTATTTCGCCTCCAATGGTGCGTACCCCTGAGTTCTCTGCGAAACCGCGGAAATGAGTTCCCTTGTAAGCAAGGTCAATTCGAATGTTCTGGGCAGAGGTCACTGCTAGGACGGTAGTTTCATAACGCGGCTGGAGGGCAATGATGCTCGATTTAGTGATTCGTAATGGCATGGTGATCGACGGCAGCGGCGATCAGCGACGTTCTGGCGACGTCGGCGTGCGTGATGGGCGCATAGTCGCCATCGGCGAGATCGTTGAAGAGGCTCTTCAAGAAGTTGACGCCACGGGCCTCGTTATCACTCCCGGCTTCGTAGATATTCACACTCATTTTGACGCTCAAGTTTTTTGGGATACCACACTGTCACCATCACCTTTGCACGGTGTCACCACAGTCATCGGCGGCAACTGCGGTTTTACGATCGCGCCGTTAGAACCTGAGGGTGCTGATTACCTGATGCGCATGCTGGCGCGAGTGGAAGGGATGCCGTTGGCCGCCCTGCAGGAGGGGGTGCCTTGGAATTGGAGAACGTTCGGGGAATACCTCGACGCGATCGAAGGCACGTTGATGCCCAACGCCGGCTTTCTGGTAGGTCACAGCGCGTTGCGACGTGCAGTGATGGGGGAAAGATCAGTCGGTGAACCCGCATCACCCGACGATCTGCAAGAGATGAAGGATTTATTGGCTGAAAGCATTGAAGCCGGTGGTCTGGGCTTCAGCTCTTCTTGGGCGAAAACTCACAACGACGCGGAAGGTGACGCCGTACCGTCACGTCACGCATCAGAACGCGAACTGGTAGAGCTTTGTTCGGTGCTGCGAGATACAGAAGCCGTTGCTGTTGAGTTCATCCCCACGGTTGAGAGATTCGACGAAAGCGTTTACCAGCTACTCACCGACATGTCCGTAGCGGCGGACAGACCGTTGAATTGGAACGTTATTTTTGCGAATGCGCGTCAGGCTGATGTGATCGAAGAAAAGCTACAGGCTTCCAATTACGCGGCGCGCCAGGGAGGTCGTGTCATCGCATTAACAGCGCCGATGCCTGCTGAAAGCCGCCTGTGTTTTGAGAGCGGCTTTTTGCTTGACACATTGCACGGCTGGGCCGGGCCAATGGCACTACCAAACCAGGAAAAAACGGCGTTGCTAGCGGATCCCGTTCGCCGTGCCAAATTGAACGAGGACGCTCAGCAGCCAAGTGCTTTTCGCGGAATCGCGCGGTGGGAACGTCTGACGGTAGGAGAAGTGAAGAAAGACGAGTTAAAACATCTTGAGGGCCGCTCGATCGG
>DCYM01000130.1:5391-8110 GCA_002331465.1 Candidatus Neomicrothrix sp. UBA2110
CCCGCTGCAGGGGATAATGATGAGTCGTGGGCGTTGCGGCAGGCGCTGTGGAATGACGATCGTTGCCTAATTGGCGCGTCTGATGCTGGTGCACACCTGGATTTTCTCGCGACATTCAATTATTCGACCTATCTTCTTGCAGCAGCTCGGGATAAGAAGTTGATGAGTCTCGAGGCAGCGGTGCACAAACTCACTGATGTGCCGGCACGTTTGTATGGACTGAAACATCGAGGCCGCATTGAACAGGGGTGGTGGGCGGACCTGGTGCTCTTTGATCCAGAGAAGGTCGCTCCAGAAGAGATCGAGGTTCGAGAGGATCTTCCCGGAGGTGCATGGCGTCTGTACGGCGAAGCCGTCGGGGTGCGTCACGTCTTCATCAATGGGGAACAAGCGGTAGCGGACGGTCAATTTACTGATTCTCGACCGGGAACGTTGCTTCGTTCAGGCAGAGATACCGAGCCCGTGACGGCACTCGTCTAGTTAGTGGTCTCGACCTTGTGGGTCGAGAATCGATATCAGGTGTTCGATGTTAAAATCCGCTTGTTGAGACGGACCAATGAGTCGGGCTTCGGCTTTCGTTAAACGCTCGACCGCATTTTCGATTTCAGCGGCGGCATGGTGAGGTACCACCACCGCCCCGTGGTGGTCTGCGTGGATAAGGTCGCCGGGAGCGACGGTCATGCCATGCACCTCGACGGGGATTCCGTAGTCGACTACGTGAATCCAACCGTGGGAAGGTCCAAGGGACCCAGCGAGAGCTCCGAAGCCTGTGGCCCACATATCTGTATCTCGAATGGATCCGTTGGTAACGGTACCTACCGACCCCAGGCCTTTATGGACGTTGCTGTTGACCTCCCCCCAATGGGCCCCAAAGCCAACAGGGTCGTCTATGTCTTCGATAACTGTCACCGTTGGTCCCGGTGGCTCTGCGATATGTTCGAAGTACCCGACCCGTACAGCTAAGTCATCTTCTTTCGAGCGTCCCGACGGGACTGTTGCCCGTACTTTTGCTGTGCGCGCATAGCCAACCATCGGGGCAAGGGAAGGGTCGTGACACACGAAAGGCTGCGTCGTGAAACCTTCGGCTCGTCGTTCAGGAACGACGAGTTCTAAAGCGTTACAGATGGTGGGGGTGTCGAATTTTTGGAGGGTTGCGATTATCGCCGCGTCCAGCATGGCTGGATCCTAGACGTACCAGCTAGACCAGTTCGATTAGCGCCATCGGAGCATTGTCACCTTGGCGGGGTCCGAGTTTCAGAATTCTGGTGTAGCCCCCTGGGCGGTCTTCATATCGTGGTCCGATCTCGTCGATCAGTTTTTGGGCCATCTCTTGGTCCCCGTTCAAACTTGCAACGAGTTGGCGATGACGATGCAAGCTGTTCGAGCCAGCGCTAGCTTTTTTGGCTTTTGTGATCAATTTTTCGGCGTAGGGACGCAAAGTTTTGGCTTTAGCTTCGGTGGTTTCAATAGCTTCAGCTGCGAACAGCGACGCGGCAAGATTGGCCAAGATAGAACGTTGATGGCTCGAGCTGCCACCTAACCGGCGGCCCTTTTTGGGAGTTGGCATGAAGTGGCTCCTACTGAACTGAGGGGGTCATGCCTTTGAGGGCTAGACCACGCTCGTCGAGTTTTTGAATAACCTCATCAAGCGACTTTGAACCGAAGTTGGTGATCGCCATCAAGTCGTCGATGCTCTTTTCTAGGAGTTCCCCAACACTGTTGACTTGGCCGCGTTTTAGACAGTTCCGCGGCCGTTCACTCAAGTCCAGGTCTTCGATCGGCATGTCGAGTTCAGGCGAACTGGTCTCAACAATGGCCACCTCGTTAATTTCTAAGCCAAGGGGCTCGTCGCTCATATCTGCCACGAGTCCGACCAGAGTACGTAGCGTGTCGCCAGCCGAGGCGAGAGCATCTCTTGGGCTGATAGCTCCGTCGGTGTCGATGTCGAGGATCAGCCGATCAAAATTTGTTGACTGTTCAACACGAGTGGGCTCTACCTCTAGTGAGACCCGACGCACCGGACTGAAGATGGCATCAATGGGGATAACACCGATAGTGGAACTGTTGTCTTGATTTTCCGAGGACAAATAACCGCGTCCTCGTTGAACTGTGATGTCGACCGCAAGCCGCCCGCCTTTACTCAGCGTGGCTATCTGTAAGTCGGGATTCACGCATTCGACATCGACTCCCCAGTCAACATCACCCGCGGTGAGTTCGCAGGGGCCCGAGACATCCAGTCGCACAGCGACGGGTTCGTCATCGTGACACGTCAATACGATGTCTTTGAGGTTGAGAATAAGGTCCGTCACATCTTCAATTACGCCGTCGATAGTTGCGAACTCGTGCAGAGCTGCTTCGCCGTCGAATTTGACCTGGGTTATGGCGGCACCGGGTACAGACGACAGCAATGTCCGTCGCAGGGAGTTGCCGATAGTGTGCCCGAATCCGGGTTCAAGAGGGCCAACGGCGAAACGTTGGCGGTTATTTTGCTCGTCATCGAGGGCTTCAACCGTCGGACGTTGCATGGTGAGCATGCTCACGATATCTCCATTGGGCCAGGGGTGGACTATTTGCTGTACAGCTCAACAATGAGCTGCTCGCGAACAGGAATTTCAATTTGTTCGCGTGTTGGTACCTCTCTCACAGTGACCTGTTGGCCATCGTCGCCAGCGTCGAGCCACATTGGGGCAGCACGATCAAGCACATCGAGGTTCCATCG
>DCYM01000081.1:0-2580 GCA_002331465.1 Candidatus Neomicrothrix sp. UBA2110
GTGGGTCTGAGCGTCCTCGTTGTGAAACGCGCAGTTGTACGCGAGCCCGATCGATGCAGGGTCGCGGTCGAGGCGTTCTGCCTCTGCGAATAACTTGTCACGGCGGGCGGCGAATGTTTCGATCGTGTCCATCCGGAACTTCGGATTGGAGCCGAACGGATACCAGGTGTCGCCAAGGGCGGCGGTACGGCGGATTGCTGGCATGCTTTCCCCCCCGATCCAAATAGGCGGATGAGGTTGCTGGACGGGCTTCGGGTCAGCAGCTGCGTCGGTGAAATCGATGAACTCCCCGTGGAAGCTGGCTCGGTCCTTCGTCCATAATTCCTTCATGACTTGGATGTACTCGTCGGTG
Organism: Candidatus Neomicrothrix sp. UBA2110; assembly: GCA_002331465.1. Classification (GTDB taxonomy): domain Bacteria; phylum Actinomycetota; class Acidimicrobiia; order Acidimicrobiales; family Poriferisodalaceae; genus UBA2110. The sequence continues at coordinate 353 of DCYM01000081.1, forward strand.
ACCCGGCCACGGGCATCGAAGTCAGTGATATTCAATGCTTCGAATTCCTCGCGCATCCACCCGGCGCCACATCCGACGGTGACGCGACCTCCTGACAACTGATCGGTCGTCGCTAAGGACTTCGCCATGAAGAGGGGGTTGCGGTGCGGAACGACGATCACTGACGTCAACAACCTCACGGTGCTGGTCACAGCGCTCAGCCATGCCAGAAGGGCGAACTGCTCCATACAGTCCGTGCTCCCGTCAGCAGTCCACGCGAATTCGCCGTCCTCGCTGTAGGGATAGTTCGCGCCGATCGTCGAAGGCACCACGATGTGATCGGCGACCGTGAGCGTGTCGTAGCCAAAACGTTCAGCGGCCTCAGCGATTGTTTGAATGTCTCGCGGGTTCGAGAGCGGACCACGAAATGGTGCACTAAATCCGAACTTCATTCCTGTCTCCTGACCGGTCGACGCACAAGCAAAAACTATAGGATTTATCACCTGCCATCTGTTGGGTGCAAGGCTTGCTCACCCTCGGGGAACTCAAACACGAGGTTTCAAATAAGCTAGAGGCACTCATCCAAGGGGGCCTACATGACGGTCAAACCGATCGATCCGACCCAACCACCGGTTTTCGGCCTGGACCACTCCGCTTACCGATGCCGAGACGCAGAGGAGACCCGCGTCTTCTACGAGGACGTCGTCGGGTTCCCGTTGGCGCTTGCTCTACACATCGACACGCACCCGACGACCGGCGAGCCTGTCGATTATCTCCACATTTTCTTCGACATCGGGAGCGGTGACCCTGATCGACCCACCCATATCGCGTTCTTCGAGGTGGTGGATCATCCTGGCGACAATCTCGATGAGCTGTTCAAGAAGCGGTGGGGTATGGATCTGCACTTTGCGATGCGTGTCGCGAATCATGCAGACCTCGAGGCCTGGAAGGCGCGCCTCAAGAGCAAGGGTGTGGAGGTGGAGGGCCCCATCGATCATGGGATGATGCAGTCCATCTACTTCCACGACCCCAACGGGTACCGGTTGGAGTTCACCTCCGCCGAGGAGCGGGAGGATCAACTCTTCCGCGACGAGATGGCCGTGGCTCGCATACAAATGGAGAAATGGAACGCCTGGAAAGCGAGCCGCGACCAGGAGGCTGTTGAGGCGAGCTAGTTCAACCATTTCTACCCGCTTCATAGCGCTAGGGGTTTGTTCCACAAAGAATTGAATGGTGCTATTTAAATGACCCTGAGTTGTGTAGCGCCCACACATGAAATCCCGGTCGGAGGCCTCCTAGACGGGATTTACCATAGGGGCCACATCCCAACTCTTTAGTTCTGGCATCACGGCGCGAACAAACAAGTCGACGTTGCGAGATACTTCCTCGTAAGGCATACCCCCATAAGAGAAGAAGGGGAAAAATCCGGCGATGCCGATGTTTGCTTCAATGGCGGCAACCTTTTCAATTACTTGGTCTGGGGTACCCCATGGCATCAAGCTGACGAAGTCGTCCGCCGCTCCATCTAAGCCGCGATTTTCGACATGATCAGCGACGTTTGAATAGAACTCGTAACCCTTCACATCAAAGTTTGAGCGCGTCGCAAGTTCGTAGTGTTGAAGAATTGAGTTGTAGTAGCTCCCGATGTACTGGTGCGCGAGTTCGGCGGCCCGGTCAGCGCTTTCGTCAACGAACACAAAGCCTCCCGACAGCGGCGGTGGAGGTGGTTTGTCGGGATGTTCAACAGCCCAAGTTTTTTCATATGCCGCGACGTCGGCCGCGACCACGTCCCAAGGCTTTTGAGGAATGACTAATAGTCCTGCTCCGAGGCGAGCCATGATTGGGGCCGATTCCGGTGAGACCGCGGCAGCCCACGTTCGCCCCACGAATGATCGTTGAGGAGCGGGCCTTAGATCTCTATGCGGTTGGTTGAGGAACTCGCCCTCGTAGTGCAATCCACCTTCCTCGAGCCCGGTCAACAAAGCTTCTGCGTATTCGATGAATCGTTCGCGGGAGGTGCTCCGATCAATACGGAACCCCTCATATTCAAGGCGAGCGAGACCGCGTCCGATCCCGAGTAGCAGCCTGCCCCCCGACATGTTGTCTAACAGCGTCACCTGCTCGGCGACGCGAATAGGGTCATGCCACGGCAACACGATGACAGCGGTACCCAGCAGCAGGTCTTGAGTTTGCCCGGCAAACCAAGTGAGAATCTGGAGCGGATCGGGGCTCATTGAATAACCCGAGAA
>DCYM01000081.1:2978-3676 GCA_002331465.1 Candidatus Neomicrothrix sp. UBA2110
TCTGCGTCGTAGACCTCGCGGTCGTCACGTAGATCATCTGGGTTCTGAAACACGAGTGCCATGCCGACATGCATTGGTCAATCTCCACTTCCGACTAGAGATCAGTATTGTCGCGCTTGAGTAGCTGATGCTTGAGCGACACCAAGGCGCCCAACCTTTGAGAGCGGTAAAGAAGCATCTTGACCCCAACGTATTCTTAATCCTGGCGTATTGATCGATCCATAGGATGAACTAACAACCATGAAGACTGAAGACACACGAACTCTTATCGAACGCTATTACGAAGCCCTTACCAGTGCTGATATCTCAACCATCAAAGAATGTCTGGCCGAAGACATTGTTTGGCAGCTTCCTCGCAGCGTGGCGAACGGCGAGGGCTTCGCTGTTCAAACCGACAGCGAGGGCAGGGTTTCCGGTGAACAAGTTCTGCTCGAACTTGGCGGCGGCACAGTGAAAAAGGCCTTTGATATGTCTAAGCCATTCGCTCTTGATGTCCGACACATGATTGTCGAAGGCAACAAAGCGGTAGTGCAACAACGAATCACGGCGACAGCTCGGGTCACCGGTCGGCCTTACGACAACCAATACTGCTGGATATACACCTGTAACGACGGGGTGATTTCCCACATGGAGGAATACACCGACAGCCTCGGGGCTGACCTTTCCATGAATCCGAATCGTTAGTTCACAACCCAGTC
>DCYM01000183.1 GCA_002331465.1 Candidatus Neomicrothrix sp. UBA2110
GCTTCGCCTTCAATGTCTAGGCGAGGAAGCCACTCAAGCCACTTAGGGAACCACCAGTTCGCGTCGCCCATGAGTTTCATTGAAGCTGGGACTAGTACGACCCGAACGATTGTGGCGTCAACGAAGATCGCGGTTGCTAATCCCAATCCCATCATCTTGAGGATCGGATCAGGGTTGGTAACGAAACCCAAAAACACTGAGATCATGATCAACGCGGCAGAAGTAATGACCCTTGCGGTATTTGAGATCCCGAAAATCACGCTCTGAGAGTTATCGCCACTGAGCAAGTACTCCTCTTTCACCCGACTCAACAGGAACACTTCGTAGTCCATAGAGAGACCGAAAAGTACAGCGAACATAAACATAGGAATGAAAGAAACGATTGGGACCGACTCTTGTAAGCCGATGAGTCCGAGCCCCCAACCCCACTGGAACACCATCACCAGCACCCCGTAGGCAGCACCAATCGACAACAAGTTCAGGAGGGCAGCTTTGATGGGGACAAGTATCGAGCGGAATACCAGCATCAGCAAAATGAAACTGAGACCGATCACTCCGGCGATGAAAATCGGTAACCGGTTTTGCACCCGCTCTGACACATCAGCGAATGACGCGGTTGCTCCGCCTACATGAGCTCTGCCCTCATCGCTTAAAACCGAGGAAAAGATGGGACCGCGGATCCGATTCAACAAGGCCACGGTTTTGGGGTCCTGGGGTGCAGTAGTCGGGAAAATAAGAATGATTGCTGCTTCGCCGACTGGGCTTCGCTCGGGTGGCTGAACGAACGCCACGCCCGGATCGTTTCGTAAAGTTGTTGCCAGTACCTTCAACTCTTGGTCGCTGACGTTAGCGGTGTCCAGTGCCACCAAGAGAGGTCCGCTGAAGCCGGGACCGAAACCGTCCGCGAGTAGGTCATACGCTTGCCGGGAGGTTCGTTCTTCAGGGACGTTGCCCTGGTCTGGAAAGCCAAGCTTCAGATCTAAGACAGGGGCGGTTAAGGCAAGCAGCAACACCAAGGTCGACAACATGTAGGGCCACGCGTGTTTGGCAACATGATCACCCCAGCGCTGCCATCCTCCAGGGCCGCTAGAAGGCCGAATTTCCTGGTTGATCCGCATTTTTTTGGGGTTCACTCGATGTCCCGCCCATCCCAACAGCGCGGGCAAAATCGTGATTGACGCAACGACCATTAATGCGACCACGATCGAAACGGCGACGGCAGCAGCAGTCATAAATGGCAGACCCGCCGTAGCGAGACCCAAAATCGCTATAACAACGGTTCCTCCGGCGAAAATTACTGAAAGGCCCGCTGTCGCGTTTGCTCGACCTGCAGCGTCTTCAACAGTGAGACCATCAGCCAAGCTTTCGCGAAACCTAGTGACGATAAACAAGGCGTAGTCGATGCCGACGCCGAGACCGATCATCGAGGCCATATTTGGAGTCCATTCAGGCACATTCATAGCGATGGCTACAAGCCCAATGATTCCGCCGATTCCTAGGGCTAAACCGAACAGAGCCAACCCGATCGGTAAGCCCATAGCGACGATGCTTCCAAATGCCAGCAAAAGCACGAAGACTGCTGAGACCAAACCCAAGATTTCTCCGACGCCGGTTTCTGGTTGATCGACTGAGTTGTAAAGATCTCCTCCGAATTCGATTCTTAACGCACCGCTGGTCCCCACAGCATTGCGGCCGGCTTCTTCAAGATCCTCCAACATTGAGACGGAAGGCATGAGATCAGGGTTGTAGGCAACACGAAACAACCCGATAGTTCCCGACGGGCTAATTGTTTGCCCGGGGATCGGAGATACAACTCTCGCCACGCCCTCAATTGTCTGAAGCGCAGCGGAGATTCCTTCGATCACTTTTCGTTGGACAGGGTCACTCAGCAGTGATCCGGGTGGCGCTTCTACTACGACTTGAGCGTTGATGCCGCCTTCGGCGGGGAAGCGATCAGCCAGAAGGTCGTATGCGCTTTGGCTGTCGAAATCCGGAACCACAAAGCCGTTGGTCAACTCCCCACCCACCGCTTGGTTGAGTCCGATCAAAACAATTGAAGTGATGAGCCATGCACCGATGGTTCTCCATCTGTGGCGAACACAGGCGCGACCTAGCTGATACAGAAACACGGACATCGAGCCAGTCTCGCCTTCGCGACGTTTGATCACACACCTTCTGGGAGCTAATTCACCAAGAATTCTGAATTTTTGAGACGAGGATGTCGCAAATAGCTCACTGATGACGCGGCGGCTAGCGATACCCTGCGAACCATCGTTCCTGCTTAGCTTCGCCCCGCGGCATCAAGCAAAACTTAGAGATCAACGTGCCCCTTCACATATACGACACCATGCAGCGCCAAAAGGTGCCCTTTGTCCCTCGAGCCGAGGGCGAAGTTGCAATGTATGTCTGTGGCCCAACCGTCTACGACTTACCCCACCTCGGTCACGGCCGAACGGCATTGACCTATGACATGATCCGCCGCTATCTCACATGGACCGGTCTGCGGGTGCTCGTAGCATCAAACGTCACAGACATTGATGACAAGATCATTGTGCGAGCAGAGCAAGAAGGACGTACCGAACCCGATGTAGCCGCAGAGTTCACCGCCAAATACGACGAGCAAATGGAACGGCTTGGCATCTTGCCCCCCGATTCTCGTCCTCATGCCACACAGTTCATCGATGGGATGATCGACATCATTAGCCAACTCATTGACCGTGGAGCGGCATACGTTGTCGAAGACAAAGGCGTGTACTTCTCGGTCGGAAATCTCAGCGAATATGGGCGTTTAGCGGGTCGAACGTTAGATCAACTTCTCGATGATGCAGGGCAACGAGTGGACGTTGATACTGACAAAGAATCCCCA
>DCYM01000231.1 GCA_002331465.1 Candidatus Neomicrothrix sp. UBA2110
TCGCAGAAAGAGAACATTTCGACTTTGTCGAACTGGTGAACTCTGAAAATACCGCGGGTGTCTTTCCCGTAGGTTCCTGCTTCGCGGCGAAAGCACGAAGAAAACCCTGCGTAGCGGATGGGCAAGGAGTCTCGTTCGAGGTGTTCGCCCCGATGAAGGCCAGCGAGGGCAACTTCAGAAGTCCCAATGAGAAACAGATCGTCGCCCGCTATTTCGTATACCTGGTGCCGGTCTGTCGGGAAGAACCCGGCGTCAATCATCATCTCTTCGCGAACCAGTACAGGCGGCACTACTGGCACAAAGCTCTGTTTTTCTAGAAGATCGAAAGCGAATTGGACGAGTGCGAATTCAACTCGAACCGCGGGACCCATGAGATAGGCAAACCGGCTACCGCTATTTTTGACAGCTCGTTCGCTGTCGACGAGCCCCAAAAGTTCACCCAGTTCTGCGTGATCATGGGCAGGCGCTGGCGTCCGCTCGCCCACTTCTCGTTCTGTTATAAAATTATTTTCGTCGCCTGGCGGCACAGAACTGTGTGCCGGATTAGGAATCTGGAGCGCTAGTTCGTTGACCTCCATGGAGACTGTGTTCTCAGCAGCTTCGAGCTTGTCTAACTCCGTCTTCAATCGCGTGGCTTCGGCAATCTTGGATTCACGTTCGTTTGGTTCTGCTCTACCTATTTCTTTGGAGGCAGCGTTTTGCGCCGCTCGAGCCTCTTCGGCATCGTGCATAGCTGATCTACGACGTTCGTCTGCCTCTAAAACTGCGGTAATCAGCGCAGGGTCTACGCCTTTTTTTGTCGCGCCGTCACGGTAATCAGCGCTTTCTCGTAAGCGGCGGAGATCAATCACAGCAACCGAAGCTACCGGGCGCGGGGCTCTTCATAAATTCTATATTTGCAGTCTTTGGGTGGGCGGCTCAACAGAACGTGCTTGCGTCACATCCAGAGGGATTCTGCCAGAACGCCATCGAAGTCCCCATCGCGGCGAACACCAGCACTGCGAGTATCAGCCCCGTCACGAACAAATAGCTGAATACCTTGCTGTCAAACTTCAAATGCATAAAGTACGAGACAACGATCTGAAACTTGACGACCATAAGTATGAGCAGTGACGGGATTTCCACGACTCCAAAATCAAAGAAATAGGTCGCTACTTCGACCGCTGTGAGGATGGCAAGAATGACAGCGATTTTGATGTACCCAAAGTCGCTCAACCCATGTTCAGAATGTTCTTGGTGTCCCTCGTCTTCGGAGACGGTGGCGGTGTTCATATGACCAATGCTCCTACGGAATCAAATAGACGACCGCGAAGATAACAATCCACACGATGTCAACAAAGTGCCAATAAAGGCCGATTATTTCAATAGTTTCAGCGCGTTCGGGACCTAAGTTTCCCCTCGTGACAAGTACCCACATAGTCACGAGCATGACTATGCCCAGAGAAACGTGCACCCCATGAAAGCCGGTGAGGGTGAAGAAAGCAGACGAGGAGATGTTGGTCGTGAAACCAAGGCCTTCTCGATAGAAACCTGTGAATTCATAGACCTGGCCGGCAATAAAGATGGAGCCCAACGCAGCGGTGGTTAGCAACCACAGTTTGCATTGCTCCATCTCGGCTCTTTGTATGGAGGTCACTGCCAGCACCATGGTTAGCGAACTCATCAGAAGAACAAACGAGCTAACTGAGGTAAACGGAATGTCAAAAAGATCCGCTGCTGTCGGGCCTTTGGTAGCGGGGCCGACTCGATTTCGACACAGCAAATAGGTCGAGATGAGGGCGCCAAAAAGGAGGCAATCTGAACCCAAGAAGGCCCACATTGTGACCTTTTCGTTGGTCAGCCCAGTATTCGTCGGCAGGTGATGGTGGTCGTCCCAATCAGTTGGGCCGTACGCCAGTTCAGAGGTCTCGGCCTCAGCAGTATCAGCCAACGGGGGCCTCCTCGGCTGTGTTGTTGTCGCTGCCATCGGAATCAGTTATATCCGGGTCCTGATGATCTCCATGCCCATCGTGACCGGCATCAGGATCAGTAGCTGGCTCCAGACTCCAGCCGAACATAGAGCCAAGCATTAACAACAACCCAATCCCGGCAAGCCAGAGGTTATAGATCAACCCCAACGCGATCAGCGGAAACCCAGCGGCAAGGACTATGGGCCAATACGATGCTGAAGGTAAGTGGGGGTGCTGATCTCCCTTTTGAGCAATGTCGTTTCCGTTAGCGACTTTGCGGAGCTTGCCTGTTTCATCTGTCTGGTATTTTTTGTGCCAGAAATCGTCAAGGTCAGTGACCACTGGGACGTAATCGAAGTTGTGTTCAGGGGCGGGTGAAGGTATTGCCCATTCAAGGGTCCTTCCATCCCACGGATCGGCTCCCTCTTGTGGAACTGTTCCCGCTTTATAGCCAAGCCATGTCCGAACAATGTTGATCGCGAAGATAATCATGCCAATCAAGATCACGAAAGCGCCGATGCTTACCACGGCGTTCCAAAAGTCGAAACCGTCTTCAGGCCCGTAACGGCTGTGACGGCGCGCCATGCCTTGCAACCCAAGTATGTGCATAGGACCGAACGTCATGTTGAACCCAATGAGCACTAACCAGAAGTGCCATTTGCCGAGCGCGTCGTTGAGTTTGTAGCCGAATGCTTTTGGCCACCAGTAATACATCCCGGCAAACAACCCCATTAGTGCGCCACCGAAGAGTACGTAGTGGAAGTGGGCGACAATGAAGTAGGTGTCGGTTTGTTGCGTGTCGGCGGGTGCGACCGCGTGCATCACGCCTGACAACCCGCCGATTGTGAACATTGAAACCAGCGATACGGAGAACATCATTGGCACCGTGAATCGGATGTTGCCGCCCCACATTGTCGCGATCCAGTTCAAAATCTTGACGCCAGTCGGCACGGCGATGAACATCGTTGTTGCAGAGAAAGCCGCCACGCCCACCGGTCCGAGCCCGGAAACGAACATGTGGTGGGCCCAAACACCCCAGCCCATAAACCCGATGGCTGCACCCGAAATTACGATGACTGAATAACCGAAAAGCGGTTTCCGTGAGAACACGGGCAACGTTTCGGAGACAATGCCAAATGACGGGAGAATAAGTACGTAAACCTCTGGGTGTCCAAAGATCCAAAAAAGATGCTGCCAAAGCAACGGATCTGCACCCATGGCAACGTTGAAAAAGTTGGAGTCAAAGGTCCGGTCAAAGCTGAGGAGCACCAGCGCCACAGTGATGACCGGCAAGGCAAAGAGCAGCAAGAACTGGACTACCAGAATCATCCATGTGAAGACTGGCATCCGAAGCATGCTCATTCCGGGCGCTCTCATGTTGATAATGGTCACAATGAGATTCATCGAACCCACGAGGGAGGCGATGCCCACTATTTGGAGCCCAAGTGCATAGAAGTCCATGCCATTACCAGGCGAATAGGTGACACCAGTATTGGGCGCGTAAGCGAACCAGCCGCCGTCTGGGCCGCCACCCAGGAACCAACTGAGATTCAGAAAAATTCCTCCGAAAATGAAAAGCCAGAGACCCAACGCATTCAAGCGTGGGAAGGCGACATCTCGGGCTCCGATTTGCAGAGGCACCATGTAGTTAGCGAACGCCGCCGCGAGCGGCATGATGACGAGGAACACCATTGTTGTGCCATGCATCGTGAAAAGCTGGTTGTACTGGTCTGCGGTCAGCACATTGCCATCTGGGGTAAATAGCTGCAACCTGATCAGAAGTGCTTCGATGCCTGCCCATAGAAACCAGAACATTGCGACGGCGCCGTACATGATTCCAATTTTTTTGTGATCAACAGTAAAGAACCATGAACGCCAACCACTGGCATTGGTCGGACGCGCGAAGACGCCCGTGGTGGGGGTCGTCTCACCTGATTCAAGTTCGAGGATTTCGGGTCGTTCCTCGGTCATGGCCATGGGTTTCGGTCTCCTGGAAGCCGCGACGGGCAGGTCAACTTGGCATCAGTGGCGGGGGGCCACCGAGCGTACTGAGGTATGTAACGATGTCATCAAGATCGGCCTCATTAAGAATCTCCGCAAATGAGACCATGCCCTGACGGTTATCAGGGCGGGAAGGCTTTCGGGCGGGCGCATTTCGAACCCACTCACGCAAGTCTGCAATGTTTAGGGAACCATCGTCGTTGTAGAGCTCAAATACTGAACCGGCAAACGATGTTCGGGTCATTAGATGTGTCAGGTTAGGCGCATACCCAGAGGTGAGGTTGGCGTTGCCATTTGCCGCAGATTCATACACGCCGTTAACGACGTGGCAGCTGATGCAATGTCGACCAAAAAGATCGTATCCGCGTTTCGCGGATGCGGCGGTCGGGACGCTCGAAGCTTTCATTTGGTCCTCAACCCACGCATCGTAATCGTCTTGTTCTAGAGCTACGGCGCGCATCTGCATGTTCGCGTGGCTCAGTCCACAGAATTCAGTGCACTCTCCGTAGAAGATTCCCGGCACCGGGGAACTAATCCGCCAATGATGAACACGTCCGGGGACAGCATCTTTTTTGCCGTTCAACTGTGGAATCCAAAAAGAGTGAATGACGTCGTTTGAAAGAATTTCGAGGTTGATTTCTTCGCCGATCGGGATCACGAGGTCGTTCGCTGTCACGATGTCGGGAGTGCCGTCTTCGTCGATGTCATAGCTGAACTGCCACCACCACTGCTGACCTTCAACTTTGATGGTTCGCCCATCGCCTTTCCCACTGAGGTCGAACACCGCGGGGATGGTGATGACCGTGAGAAAGACCAGCAGTATTACGGGGATTATTGTCCAGGTGAGTTCCGCTTTCTTGTTGCCGTGAATTTGCTCTGGAAGGTCGTTGGGGTCGTCGTCGGGTCGAGCCCTGAACTTGACAATCACTATGACTACGGCGATCGCGACGAAGACGCCCACCGCCGCAGCTAGGTAGCCGGAGAGCCGCATGAGCCCGTCGATTTGCTTGGCATTTTCGCCAATGGGATCGGTGGGGTCAATCCGTCCAGTCGCGCATGAAGTCAGTGCTGTGATTAGGACAAACAGCCCGCTGAGTCGAACTGCTCGATGCAGAATGGGGCGGTTCGTGGCCATTGAGTTCGTCGTTACCTCAGTTAGTTTCGTATTGGTCGCGGTCATCGGATCACCACCGGCGCGTCAAGATCTGGAGCGGAGTGCTCATCCGGCGAGTCGTGAGTATCGTCGGATTCGCCGTGATTTTCCTCTTCTCCGTGATGCTCGAAGTCCCTTTCACCGCGTGCGGTTGCCGCGATGCCACCGATAATGAGGGCGAGACCTCCCACCACTAGGAATGACGCGATCACTGATCGGCGTAGCTCAGGTTTTGCGTAGATAAGAAAAGCAAAAGCCAAGATGAGGACGGAAGCGATGATGGCAAAAAAGCTGGCGCCGTTTTTGCTCGATGTCAGCAGTATTCGCGAGACGAGCACCACGGGTACCGCAATCGCGAGTGCACCATATAGGGGGATCTCAAATGGAGCTAACAGTCGGTCGCGTTCAACTGAATTGGCTTCCTGATTTGTCGAAAGGTGCTCAGCCCATGAGCTAAAGGTCCACTCAACAGCGGAGATGAGGATCGCAGAAATACCCACGATGGCGATGAATCCGTCTGTGACGAGGCCAACCATCAGTATTCCTAAGCCCAGGGAACCCATGATGGGCCACCATGCCGGGGTAGCTGGATGGTTATGAGCTCGATCACGGTCGATCGAATCGCCATCTCCGACCGACAACGCGAGACCTGCTAGAAGCGCAAAGGCTGCGGCAGCGGTTCCCAAAACAATCGTGCCGAACATGACCATGTGCCCGTTGTTGTCCATGCCTGTGACAAGGCCAAGAAGCACCGCTGCCGCGGCGGTCAAGGCGACACGGCCGGCGAAGTATCTACTTGCTATGCCCAGCATGGTTCTCCTACTTGACCACGTACACGGTGTACCAGGTCACAGCCCATGCCAGCACTGCGAAATCCCAAAAGAAAACTGCGGCTCCTAACGCCGTACTCCCCTGCTGTCCAACACTGCCCCCAAGGGAGCGGAGCCCCATCAGCCCTATGTAAAGGAGTCCTACAACAACAATCGCCAGGGCAAGCCCTGTCGTAGCGAAGGCAAGATTTTGATATTCCCCAGCCCCGATTTCCAGACCCATACGGTTGAGGCTATACATCACCATGTTGATGAAGCCCAGCCCTAACACAATCGTCGTGGCGATGGCCGTCCAAGCATGAGCACTGTCTCGTCGTCGGCTGGCCCACAGGGCCCAGTGTGCCGTCACCATGGATGCAACCAGAGTGAGTAACGCGTACACCAACTGAGGATTGGGCACAGCTAACCCATTGAGCCAATCATGGCCGGGGTGCGGCCCAGAGGCGTGTCGCCGAGCCATGTAGAGCCCAAGTGCTCCTGCCATCATCATGGAGCATGCCGCGCATGCGAAACCTGTTGCCACAAGTTGTGCTCGGGGTCGTTGGGGGCCACCTGAAGCCAAAGTTGGGGTGGTGCCAGTCATCAAACTGCTGCCTCCTCAGCTTCAGCGGCGTCAAGCAACGGGGTTCCCGAAACAAGCGTTGGCAACTGATCTGGTTGACCAATTGGTGGGGGCGAAGGCAGCATCCATTCAGGCGACTGTGCTGTCCATGGATCTTCGTCGGCCTCGATGCCTTTTTTCATGCCCACTGAAATCAACAGGTTCAGCAAAAGCAGAGCAACGCCTCCCAAGAGAATGACTACGCCTGCTACACCAATCGCGCTGAAAGTCTCAGCGCCGGTGTCATCAACCCAGCTTGCGTAGATAGCAGTTGCGTTGGGATCTCCGTAAACAAAGTCGGGTTGTTCAGTGAAGAGCCCCGACAAGGCTGGGCCAAGAAATGCCAGTAACGCTCCCCCGCCTATGACAAGGAAGTTAAGTATGCCCAGCAGATCATTTAGTTCCCTGCCCCAGATTTTGGGTGCCCACCAATGAACAGCGGCTAAAAGCCCAAGGAGTCCGGCACCGTATATCAGAACGGATTGTTGTCCCGTTACCCAGGTCGTCATCCGTAGTTGAGGATTCCCGTCGTTGCCACGTCCAGCGATTTCTAACCAGTCTGCTGCCGCACCAATCAGGCCGTACAGGGCTCCGAAGAGGACTAGTGTCCCAGCGCCTAGGGCTGCCAGAAGCGAGGTGGAGACTTTAGGCATTTCGCGGTTTTGGATCAGAGCGAGTCCCAGAAGACCGAGAAGGCCGGCCGTGCCGAGGAGGGCGCCCCCGTAGAGGCCTACTAACACAACTCCTTCAAGGCCATCAATGATGTCGGCCCCTTCGCCTGTAACTGAGAAGTTGGCCCAAGCACCGAATCCAAAGAGACCAACGAGTCCGAGAGTGAAATACATCGCAAGGGGTTCAAAGACGCGGCGCTTTGCCGTAGCGAGAACAATCTCAGCGGTAACCCCGAGTATTGGGACTACGTAGATAAACAACTGAGGCGTGCGGTGAATCCAGTCGATCCGTTCCCAAATTCCATAGTTTCCAGCTAGAAAAACCCGGCCGTATCGGTGATCGATATAGAGAATCCCTATTTGGCCAAGTAGCACTGGCAAGCTCACAACCAACATTGATGCTGACACCAAAGCTGACCAGGCAAAGGGTGGGGTCGTGTCGAGGTAGAGCCCTGGCGATCGCATCGTCATTACCGTTGTCGCGACAGCGATCGATCCAAGTAAGAGCGATATGACGAGGCCGCTCAATGCAAGCAAATGCAAATCGACGCCGTTTGCCCAACCTCCATAGGGGCCGCCATTACCGATATACGAACCAATTAGAACAACCCCAGATACTTTCCATGCCCAGAACGACGCTGTTGCGGCTCGAGGGAACGCAAGGTTCGGCGCGCCAATCTGCAAAGGCACCATGTAGATAGCGACGCCAAGGAAGGCCGGGATCAGAAATAGAAGCGTTAGAGCTTCGCGAGAAAATGTAAAACCTTGGGCGAAACCGTCTCTCCCAAGACTCACAAAATCCGTAGCTGATGTCAGATCCAATCTGACCAACAAGTCAAGGAAGATACCTACTACTAGAAACAGCATGGAGCTAACGATGAACAACCGCCCGGTTCGTTTGTGATCCGTGGTTGTTAACCACCCAAACGGCGTCGGGTCTTCGACAGGTACCCCTCGAGACGTTGTTGCAGTGCTGTTTTCGCTCATCGTGTCCTGCTGGTCGGTGCCTCAAGAACTGGGGTGGCGGTTCGACCCGAAGATCGACCGTGCCCGGAAGCGCGGGGGAAGCCGCGCCGGTGTTGAGAGGGCACTTTACTCACCAGATTGCCAGTCGCGTAACTCCAAAGCAGGGTTCTATCGAGGTCTTTTTGGTGCAACTTTGACTCAGGGAACATCAGCTAACGGCCCCAAAGACCAACACGTCGATAGCGATAGCAATAAACAACGCCCCCAGGTAGACGATTGAGAAGGTGAATACCTTCATTGCTTCCACCGCATTTGGACGGCGGAGCAACCCAAGCGTACGCCACAAGAAGAACACACCGCCGACCAGCGCCACCGTTAAATATAAAAAGCTGGTACCGGCGACTACGTGAAACCAGAGCGAGAAAGCGATCACAACGACCGAGTAGCCAAACATTTGTATCGCTGTGCTGCGGATGCTGACGAGCACTGGCAACATCGGCACCGATGCTGCTTCATAGTCATCTGCGTATTTGATAGCTAGTGCCCAAAAATGTGGTGGTGTCCAAAAAAATATGATCGCGAACAGCAAAATCGGACTTAACGCAAGTGAACCCGTCACTGCTGCCCAACCGATGAGCGCTGGCGCGGCCCCAGCGGCACCACCAATAACGATATTTTGCTTTGAAGTTCGCTTGAGCCAGAGTGAGTATACGAAGACGTAAAACAGGCAAGCCCCAACCGCTAATAACCCTGCCAACAAATTCACCCAAGTCACAAATAAAACAAAAGCTGTGATTTCAAGCGCGAACCCAAATAGGAGGGCGGCTCGAGGGGAGACCGCTCCCGTAACTAAGGGGCGACCTTGAGTCCGTTTCATTAGTCGGTCGATATCGCGGTCGATGTACATGTTGAAGGTGTTCGCGCCACCCGCGGCAAGCGTCCCACCTGCCACGGTGACAAGCACGAGCCACAAATCAGGCATCCCACCTTTGGCAACAATCATTGAGGGGACTGTGGTGATCAACAACAGTTCAATGATTCGGGGCTTTGTGAGCATCACAAAAGCGGCCGCTGTTGCGGCCAGGCCTCGATCAGTCTTTTCGATGGTCGTTGTGCTGTGCTCCATCGGGCGCCACCATACGGCCCCAAGCGCCCGGTTACCCAACTACAGGCTGTTGATTCGCTCAGAATGTTGTCAGGCCTCTAGCTTCAAGAGCGTGACATTCCCCCGGTTGACTCCCCAGCAATACCACTTGATCACGCGTGTTGCTCTGTGGTCCCTTGCAGTCATAGTGGTTTCGGGGGCAGCGGTACGTCTCACTGGCAGCGGTCTCGGCTGCAGCGATTGGCCTAACTGCGAAGCTGGCCAGCTAATTCCCGAAGCCGACTTCCACGCGTGGGTCGAGTTCGGAAACCGAATTATTACTGGTCTCGTATCTATCGCTGTGGTCTTAGCCGTTTCAGGGTCAACACTGCGCAGGCCACTCGTCACCAAACTGACCAGATGGTCTTTGGGGCTCATAGTCGGAGTTGCGGCGCAGATTGCCCTGGGCGCGATAACCGTCATCGCTCATTTGTCACCCCCGGTCGTTATGGGACATTTTTTGTTGTCGATGGTGCTGATCTGGAACGCCGTAGTCCTTGAGGATCTCGCTCGACCAGATAGCACCACGGACAGCAACGAGTACCTCGCTCGATCTCTACATCGACATATAGGCGTCGTGGCTGTCGCGACTGCGTTAGTCGTCATAAGCGGGACGCTCGTGACTGGGAGCGGCCCACACGGTGGTGATGAGAACGTAGAGAGACTGGGTTTACCTTTCTCGGAGATAGCGCGAGTTCATGGCGGAGCTGTCGTCATCCTTTTGATGCTCACCGTCACGCTGCGTTTTCGTGTTCAGAATTCGCGGAACACATTGGTGAAACACCGGGTTAACGTCGTTCTCCTTGTGATGGTCCTTCAAGCGGTTATCGGTTACACGCAATACTTCACGCAACTGCCAGTTTTACTGGTCGGATTTCACGTAGCGGGCGCAACAATTCTGTGGATGTCAGCAGTCCGATTGACCTTGGCCACACGAACATCTCACCACGAGGTGCGTTGACTTGCCTTACCCATATTTCGTTTTGCAAAATAGGTCAATGAGTCAGACCGAAAGTTCGCCTGTCGTCACTGATGACGAAAGTCCAGGTTCCATCACCGACGAAGACACTCCCTGGGTTGTTTTGGTGTGGAATGACCCAATAAACCTCATGAGTTACGTAGTTCACGTTCTTCAGAAACTCTTCGGTTATAGCTCAGAAAAGGCGACCCATCTAATGCTTGATGTTCATCACAAAGGCAGGGCCGTTGTGTCGAACGGCAACCGAGAAAAAGCTGAACTAGATGTGTTCAGACTTCATGAATTCGGGCTCTGGGCCACTATGCAGAAAGACGTTTGACGTGTTTTTCAGATACCGCTTCCATCAACGAAAAGACGGAATGATGGAAGTAAAGATCGGCGAGGAGGAACGTCAACTCATCGGTGATCTCATTGATCAGCTACGAGAGTTGCTCTTGGCTACTTCCCCTGAAGGGAAACTCGACCCATCACTCCGACGTCTCTACCCCACGGCCTACGTCGATGATGTTCGCCATGAGCAGGAGTACCAACGCTCGGCGAGAGATCAACTGCTAGAACGACGGTTATCGCACCTTGATGTGGTCGAAGCGACACTCAACGATGCGGAACTAAATTCTGATTCTGTAACTGCCTGGATCACAACAGTGAACGATTTAAGGCTGGTACTTGGCACTCATCTAGATGTGAGTGAAGACGACGAATCAAAAATTCTTGACTCTGGCGGCCCCCAAGAACAGCAACACGCTATCTACCACTATCTCAGC
This sequence comes from Candidatus Neomicrothrix sp. UBA2110, assembly GCA_002331465.1. GTDB lineage: Bacteria > Actinomycetota > Acidimicrobiia > Acidimicrobiales > Poriferisodalaceae > UBA2110. The sequence continues at coordinate 11,059 of DCYM01000231.1, forward strand.
CATCTTCTCGGAGAGTTCCTCGAGGCTGCTGGGCGCTAGGTAAACCCGTTCACTTCAACGGTGGTTTCCCTTTCTCGGAGGTCTAGTCTGGGCCTGCTAAAGCCCCCATCGTCTAGTGGCCTAGGACACCGGCCTTTCACGCCGGCAGCACGGGTTCGAATCCCGTTGGGGGTGCCAAATCATTTAGGACAAACTTGACCTTTTATGAGAATTACTCATCTAGTGGTGGGAAAGAAAGCTCAACAGCCGTACCCGGCCCGCTCTGAGGAATCACGCGCGCGCTACCTCCGAAACTTTCTGCAACATGGCGAACTATCGACAGCCCTAACCCTGAACCCGGGTAAGAACGGGTGTTTTCAGTTCTGTAAAAGCGCTCAAAAACGTGTTCGCGTTCGGCCTCGGGTATTCCCGGGCCGTAGTCACGAACGACTACCGAACCCGCTTTGACCTCTACCTCGATGGTTTGATCGGGCGGACTCCACTTAACGGCGTTGTCAATCAAATTTGACACCGCCCTTTCGACCAGCGCTGGCACAGCTCGAACACGCGATGGACTTGCTCGGTACTCGATAGGGCAAGAATTTCTGCGTCTGTGTCGTTGAACGACGGCGTCAACTATTTCATCCAATTCCATCTCAGTGGATTCACCCATCTGATGTCGATCAGTGGCGAGTTCGACCAACTCGGTGACAAGCTCGGTTAGTTGGTCCAATTCGAATAGGACGTCATCCAGAACTTGTCGGCGTTCGCTGATCTCTACTACCTCGGTACGTTGCAGATATTCCAGGTTGGTCCGGAGACTTGTGAGCGGTGTCCGAAGTTCGTGGCTGGCATCGGCTACGAGTCGATGCTGTTGCTCTCTAGAAAGACTCAGGGCGTTAAGCATCTCGTTAAAACTCTTTGCTAACTGCCCAAATTCGTCTTCTCTTTCGTCGGGAATGGGTTGATCGACATCTTGGGTGACTGCAATTTTGGATGCGGCCTGAGTTAGCCGTCGAATAGGTCGCACAACTCGTCCCGCGACAACAAAGCCAATAGCACCGGAGCTCACCACACCAAGGATGAACAATTGAAAACTGATACGCAGCAAACCAGAAAGTTGGGCATCCACTTCATCCATTGGCCGAGCAATCATCAACGCTCGCCCATTCATTTTTAATGGGATAGTCAGTACCCGCATTCGGCGATCATCTATATCGAGAGTGACCAAACGCGGGGTTCGTCCCGTCGAACTTTTCAATCCCTTGCGCGCTATTAAAAGGTCGGTCCGATCGATAGGCAGGGGCTCAACATTGCTCACCAAAATGCGACCGTCGCCGTCAAATACCTGAACCAAAACGTCATCGGGTGAATACTGACCAAACAATCCGGACAGTCGGGGGTTGACTCGACCGCCAGATATCCGGGCTACCTCCCCAAGTTGTGCGACCGCTTTGGCGCGCGAAAGTAATTTCTCATCAAGGGTTTCAAGGGCTTTACCTCGCGCCAAGTACAGAAAAGATCCCGCCACACCTGCCACAACTACGGCAACAACAGCAGCAACCAATAGCGCAACGCGAGTCCGAAAACTCACGACGACCGGAGGACGTATCCGACACCTCTGACGGTGTGGATGACGCGTGTTCGCTGGCCTACTTCAGTTTTCCGGCGCAGATACCCGACATACACCTCAAGACTGTTGGATGCGAGAGCAGAGTCATAGCCCCATACAGCTTCATAAATTTGATCGCGGGTCAGCACTTGGTTGGGGTGTTCGAGCAGAAGTTCAAGAAGCTCATACTCAGTTCGGGTGAGGTCTAAGAGTTGGTCTTCCCTGTGGACTTGCCGGCCAACCTGGTCCATACATAGGTTCTCGAAACAAAGTGTGGTTGGTTCAAGTGGTGCACCCAGTGGATGGCGCCGCCTGAGCAACGCCCTCAATCGGGCAAGGAGCTCATCGAGGACGAAGGGTTTAGCAAGATAATCATCAGCACCTGAGTCGAGCCCGACCACTCGATCCTCGGTCCCGTGTCGAGCGGTGAGCAAAAGGACCGGGAGTTCTGAACCCTTTGCTCGCAGTCGATGACACACCTCCATCCCGCCCAAATTTGGCATCGTGACATCCAGAATCATGACGTCAGCCTTCTCAGATATCGCTAATGCTTGAACTCCGTCAGATGCTGTTATGACGTCATACCCCTCCGATTTGAGGGCCCGCTCTAATGCTTGACGGATTCTCTTGTCATCATCGACTACTGCGACGACGACGTTCGTTGATTGAGGCGAAGGCGGGTGAGATATATCCATCAGACACAGATGTACTCCATGAACATGAACGTCGGGTAAGAATTCACCATCACGACGCGATAGTTACCCGCTAATAGGATCTCACCAATAATGACCAGGTCGTGCCACCAGTTTTGGCTCTCAGGTAAGACCGGCTCAACCGCGACCTCTCGCCTGGTCGCAATCACGGCGCTAGTTCTTCTAACAACCGCTTGTATGGCGGAAGATTCAGCTTCGTCGACTAAGACAAACATCGTTTCAAGTAGCCCGGCTACGGTCACGTCTTCCATCTTTCAAAGGGCCGCCCCAACTTCTACAAGTTCGCCGTCCCAACCATTGACAACGGCACTACCGGCAACCACTCAACCTCAGAAATCGCAGTCCACAACCACGACCGAACTCTATGAAGGATGGTGGAATCCAAATGAGGTGCAACGCCCTTGGGGTGAAGCTGTGCAAGGGGTTCTGACTTTTCGAGGGTCACCAACAAGATCTTGGTACGGACGAGGCCCTGTTCCTTTAATGCCTGAAGTTCTATGGCGATTCCCTGACAACGACAACCTGTGTTCGTTGTCGACAACACAGGGGCGAACCACCACCTGGTGCGGGATCGGCTGGACCGGCCAGCCTGCTGTGTGGGAAGTGGGCACCGAAACTTGGCTCGCTGTCGGCGCGTACGACCGTGGCATCCACATTCTTGATGGATTGACGGGGCAACCACGACTACCAGCGTTCATCACAGGCGACATCGTCAAAGGTTCCCTCACCGTTGACCCCGACGGTTTTCCGTTGATCTACAGCGGTTCACGAGACGGGAAACTAAGAATTTTAGCGTTCGACCGCCCTGAGGAACTCGTAGAACTATGGAGTCTTTCCGGTGATGACGTCAGTCCAGTGATGTGGAACGATGACTGGGACGGGGCCCCGCTAATCCTCAAAGATCATCTGATTACCGGAGGCGAAAACAGTTGGCTGCACATTGTCCGTCTGAACCGAGAGCTAGATGATTCAGGTTTAGTTTCAGTGGATCCCGAAATAGTTTTCCAGACACCAGGTTGGGATGACGAACTACTTAGGGATATAGGAGATAACAACGTTTCAATTGAAAACTCAGTGACAATCTCAGGTAACACCGTTTGGTTCGCAAATTCCGGGGGGCTCGTACAAGGGTGGGACCTGGAGCCCTTGCTTCGTGGAGAAATGCCAATTCGAAATTTTCGATGGTGGATGGGGGACGACATCGACGCGACAATCGTCGTGGATAAGGATGGCTTCCTGTACGTTGCGGCCGAATATGAACGCGGTACTTCGCGATCTCGCGAAGTTGGGCAGTTAGTCAAATTAGACCCAAGCACTCCCGAGACTCCTTTGGTTTGGTCCCTTCACGATGATCGAAAATCTCCGGGCGGTATTTGGGGCACCCCTGCTCTTCACAAAGATGTGCTTTATGTCACAACTAACGGTGGTCAGTTGATGTCCGTGGATCGCGATTCCGGTCAGGTCCTGTGGTCTAAGCAGCTCGAAGGCCCACTTTGGGGATCCCCGGTGGTTGTTGACGACATCTTGATCATTGGCGACTGTGGTGGGTATCTGCGAGCTTTTGGGGTCCAAGACCCACGGATTGAGCCAATAGAAATTTGGCAAATCGAAATCGGTGGATGCATTGAAGCAACCCCTACCGTTTGGAACGGGCACATATATATCGGCTCTCGCGAAGGTGGTTTATTCGCTATCGGCGAGCGATGAGGCTTCTGTTCTAGGGTTCCGATATGGATATAGGTGTTTGTGTTGCATCACATGTCGGTGACATTGGCTATGTGGTTCGAGCCGAAGAACTCGGGTATTCACATGCTTGGTTAGCGGACAGCCAAATGATCTGGTCTGACTGTTACGCCGCGCTTGCCTTAGCGGCAGATCGCACGTCAACAATAAACATCGGAACTGGCGTTTCCGTTTCAGCCACTCGGCCCGCGCCGGTAACAGCATCATCAATAGCCACCATTAACGCTCTGGCGCCTGGTCGCACATTCCTCGGGATCGGGACAGGGAATACGGCCATGAGGATTATGGGGCACAAACCCCAGAGAATCGCTGAGTTCGATCAATATTTAGACACTCTTCGTCCACTTCTGCGGGGCGAAGAGGCACAACATCATTTCCAGGGTCAGACCAGCCCTATTCGACACATCATGCCTGACAAAGGTTTCGTTAATTTTGATGACCCAATTCCACTTTACGTATCAGGTTTCGGTCCCAAATCACTGGCGTTAGCGGGTAAACACGGCGACGGCGCCGTTATGTCTATCCCCCCCGACGCTCAGGTCATGGACCGTATGTGGGAGATGATCGAACGAGGAGCATCTGATTCAGGAAGAGAATTTGATCGCGATGACTACCTCACCTGCTCCCTCACCACCATTGTTGTGCTCGACGAAGGCGAAACCATCGAAAGCCCCCGGGTGAAAGCAGAGGCTGGCGCAATGGCGATGGCGTCAATCCACTATTCCTATGACCAGTACCGGCAATACGGACGTCCACCGGGAAGTCGTCTCACAGAAATCTGGGATGACTACACGTCCATGCTTTCCGACTACGACGCCGAACGAATCCATCAACGAATCCATGCCGGTCACAACTGTTGGGTCATCCCCGAGGAAGAAAGATTCGTAACCTCAAAACTTATCGACGCCACTTGCATAGTTGGCACGGCAAGTGAAGTCATTGAGCGGTTGCAACAACTCGAAGAACGTGGCCTCGACCAACTCATGATTCTGCCGAATTTCGATCCTCGGTACCAGGTTCTTGAGCGAGTCGGAAAGGACATAATTCCGCACGTGTAACGGGCGACGGGATACATCCGACATGGGGATTAGCTGACCTCGCTGTTAACCTTGAGCCTCGTCATTCTCGTGACATATTGCGTCACTCCTCCACCCCGAGATTTCTTATGAGCAACATCTGTCAAGTAACCGGACGTAGGCCTACCAGTGGCTTCACCGTGTCTCACTCTCATCGTCGTAACAAACGATGGTTTAAACCGAATATCCAGAAGAAAAAGTTTTATGTGCCCAATGAGAAACGTCACGTGACTTTGACTGTTAGTGCAAAGGGCATCAAGATCATTAACAAGCGCGGGATCGAGTCAGTATTGGCAGATCTTCGCCGGCGTGGGGAGAAAGTCTGATGGCAAAGAGCGACAAACGGCCAGTTATTAGACTTAAGTCGACGGCCGACACTGGGTATACGTACTCAACGCGTAAGAACAAAACAAACACTCGCGAACGAATCGAACTAAAGAAATACGACCCGGTAATTCGGAAGCACGTGATCTTTAAAGAGGAACGCTGATCCAAGTTCACTAGGTTCTTCACCCAGATATGGTGGCTGCGAGACCTATTGAAGTATCAGAGCGAGAGGCAAGATCTGTAGCAATTGCTGCTCAGGGGCTCGGCCCGTTCCGTGTGGCCACGCGTCCGGATCGACGTCATCTACGCAAGGCGTTCCGAAATATGGGTGTGCTCCAAATTGATGCTGTCAGCGCGGTAGCGCGTTCTCATCTACTTGTATTGAGATCTCGTGTCGGGGGGTCCCACGATGATTTGTCGGGCTTACTGGAAAGAACCGCTTATACGCATCGAGAGTTAGCTGAATATTGGTGCCACGAAGCGAGTTACTTACCGATTCAAGATTGGCCGTTGTTCAGGTGGCGTATGCGTCGGGCGGAACGAGGCGAGCTGTGGAAAGGCATCCGAGAGTTTGCCGCAGAGAATTCAGTGTTCATTACAAAAGTCGAACGTCAGGTGACAGCAGCTGGTCCAGTTAGCGCTGGACAGTTACAAAAGAGGGGCCGTGGCTCTTCTTGGTGGGGGTGGTCAGATTCCAAGATTGCGCTCGAATGGCTTTTTTGGATTGGAAGACTTTCAGTCAGCAAACGAGATAATTTCACTCGTTACTATGACTTATCTGAGCGAGTGCTGCCGCCGTCAGTCTTTGAACATGTCCCGGCCGAAAATGATGCCCATCTGGAGTTGTTGCGTCGCGCTGCTCGTCATCTAGGAGTAGCTAGCAGTGAAGATCTTGTCGATTATCACCGCCTCCCCAAAAAAGAGGGTAAAGAGCGGGTTAAGGAGTTAGTAGAGAACAAGGAGCTCATACCTGTTGAAGTTCAGGGTTGGGATCGTCCCGGCTACATGGCCGCTGACACCAAATCTGGTCATGTGGTTTCGCGCTCTGTGCTCCTTAGCCCCTTCGACCCCATCGTGTGGTTTCGCCCTAGAGCGGCTCGACTATTTGGCTTTGAGTATCGATTAGAGATCTACGTCCCCTCCGAGAAGCGCGTGCATGGGTACTACGTCATGCCGTTTCTGTACGAAAACAATTTGTCCGCCAGAGTCGACGTGAGAGCAGAACTGAAAACAAAAGTGCTGCATGTCCCCGGCGCCTACGTTGAGCCGGAAGGTCTCGACGATCTTGGAGTTGAAGCTCTAGCTAACGAACTTCGTTCCCTTGCAACCTGGCGCGGTTTTGAGCACGTTCGCGTGGGTCAACGGGGCAATCTTGCGCGTCGGCTAAGAAGGGCGATTAAGGCAACATGAAGGTCTTGTTGCGTGGGCTGACTCTCGCCTGTGGAGTGTGCGGCAGTCGAACGTTATTTCGGAAGTGGGGGATGTTCGCAATGGTTGATGACTGTCCGCGCTGCGGTCTCCATTTTGAACGCATGGACGGGCACTCGCTAGGGGCAGTAGCGGTAAACACCATGACGAGTTCGGCGTTGGTGTTAACCGTGGTAGCCCTCGCATTGGTGATAATTGGAACCGACGCTTCAACCTCCACTCTTCTTCTGTTGGCGGCTCCAGCGGGTCTGATATTCCCGATCTTGTTTGACCCGGTGTCACGGACCCTATGGAACGCCATCGAGTTGTTGATGCGACCACCGCAAGCGAATGAAATTCGAGAAGAGTTTCGCCACATCAAGGTTCGGTGAATACTGTCTGTCGGGTTGCAATACGACACTGCTCACGCCAGACTTCAACTTCTTGCTGCACGGGTATCCGTTAGCAAGCACGGTTGGTCCCGTGGTGAAGTCTGGAGTTCACGCCGGCCTGTCAAGCCGGAGGTCGCGGGTTCAAATCCCGTCGGGACCGCGGTCGGGTAGCTCAGTCGGCAGAGCGCGCGCCTGAAAAGCGTGAGGTCACCGGATCGACGCCGGTCCCGACCACCCTAGGGAGTCAGGGGTTAATAGCCCCTGGCTTTCAGGCATTTTGGGGCACAGCTACGGCGCCCACTGCGCGACTACTAATGGAATACGCTCACGCGTAGGGCCGCTTCCCCATTTGAGATATGAGCTGCTGTGCACCCGTTTATTGGCGGGTGACACCATCTTCAATAGCTGCAGCGGCGACTGCCTCGGAAACCGCGGGCACTACTGACCGATCAAAAGCAGTAGGGATGATGAGATCTGGCCCCAGGTCATCACTTGAAATAGCGGCGGCGATTGCCCCAGCCGCAGCTATCTTCATATTTTCAGTGATATCGCTCGCTCTGGCATCAAACGCTCCGCGAAAGATCCCAGGGAAGGCCAAAACGTTGTTGATCTGGTTTGGATAGTCACTGCGGCCAGTGGCAACAATTGCAGCGATGTCGGAAATTGCTTCAGGGAGAATTTCTGGGTCCGGATTCGCCATCGCAAAAACGATGGGCTTATCCGCCATCGCCGCTACGTCATCTCGCGTGACGAGCCCCGGGCCGCTCAATCCCATGAACACGTCCGCTCCGACCATCGCGTCAGCGACAGACCCCGTAACGCCATCCGTGTTCGTATTGTGCGCCAACCATTCCTTAGCCGAGTTAAGTCCAGCACGACCGGGATAAATTACGCCTTGCCTGTCACATACGACAACGTCTCCAATACCTCTTCCCAACAGGATCTTTGCGCAGGCAACCCCCGCTGCTCCGGCACCCAAAATGACACATCGAAGATTGTTGAGATCTTTGCCTGTGATACGAACCGCGTTCTCCAAGGCCGCTAGAGCAACTACTGCAGTGCCGTGTTGGTCGTCGTGAAACACGGGGATGTCGAGTGCTTCTCTCAGGGCTGCTTCAACTTCGAACGCTCCCGGCGCAGCAATGTCCTCAAGATTTATGCCACCGAAGGTGGGTGCTAACCGAACTACCGTCTCAATAATTTGTTCAGGTGTCTCGACGTCCAGGCAGATGGGGAACGCATCCACTCCTGCAAATTCTTTAAAAAGAAGGGCTTTGCCTTCCATTACCGGCATAGCGGCGGCCGGTCCTATATCTCCAAGGCCAAGTACGGCCGTGCCGTCGCTAACAATGGCGACTGTGTTTTTTCTTATCGTGAGTTCGTGAGACAGGGCTTCATCGGCGTGAATAGCCATACATACCCGGGCTACCCCAGGGGTGTAAGCCATTGACAAGTCATCTGCGTCCCGCAAGGGGATGCGACTGATGGTCTCTAATTTGCCACCTTCGTGCATCTTGAAGGTTCTATCAACGGCACTGATCACTTTGATGCCATTTAATCCGTCGACAGCGGCACATATTTCTTCAACGTGAGCTTCGCTAGCGGCATCTACGACGACTTCTTCGCGTAAGGAACCAGCGGTCACGGTGAATCCGCGCAAACTACGAATATTTCCCCCGACATCGCCAATGGCGGTGCACAGCCGCCCAAGGGTGCCTGGTTCGTGAGCAAGCTCTACTTCTAATGTGGCAGAGAAGGCAGCTGTTGGACGCGACATTGAGTCTCCTGGCGCAGAGGGGAGCGCTCTATTGTGGCGGGAGAGGAAGCTGGGACCAAATGAGGTTACGTCATTTATTTTTAAGGACCTTCGTATTCAAAACCCAAATCAGGTGCTGTTAGCAGGGGGAAGAACTTTAATTCGGCTTGTTTGGCCATCGCCTCACAGGTTCCCCCGCGGTCCACGATTGCGATAATCATGACCGGTTCAGCCCCAAAGGCTCGAACAACTTCAGCTGCCTCGAGTGGTGATACGCCCCGAGTTACAACGTCTTCCATAATTGCTACTCGGTCGCCTTTATATAGGGCGCCGGCGATTCTGCCTTCGACTCCGTGGTCTTTAGCTTCTTTACGAATACTGAACGAGCGGAGTGGCTGTCCCCGATCTGCTGCTATCGCGGCTACTCCGTAGGCAACTGGGTCGGCTCCCATTGTCAAACCACCAATGGCGTCTATTCCTTCGATTTCGCTAAGGATGATGTCAGCAACCAATTTGATTCCTTGCGGGTGACAGGCGGTTTGTTTACCGTCAATAAACCAATTGCTCTTGCGGCCCGACTTCAAAACAAAGTCACCAGTACGTACCGCGTGGGTAAGGAGATGATCTTTCAGATTTTTCCGGGATGGGTCTAGTTCTGTCATTCGTTGGACCATCCCACTTGGCCGGTACCTGCCATGACGTCTCCTATCACCCAGGCTTCATGCCCGTTTCGGGCAACAATTTCAATGGTCTCATTTGCTTGGTCAGCTGGCACGACAAGGACCATGCCGATTCCTAGATTAAATACTTTTCTCATTTCGTCTTCCGAGACCGGTCCTTCAGTAGCAATCCGATCGAAGATCTCGGGTGTACGCCATTTGGTGGGGTCGACGCGTATTGCAACGTTGGTTTCAATTATTCGCGCGAGGTTTCCAGGGAGCCCTCCACCCGTTATGTGAGCTGCTGCGTGTACGTCTAATTCAGCAAACACTTCTAATACCGCAGGTGCGTAAATTACCGACGGTCGGAGCAGCTCTTCGCCGAGAGAAGTATTGGCGCCAGCCCAAGCTGGTTGATCGAGTGGGCGCCCATCTAAAAAAACTCTGCGAGCGAGGCTGTAGCCGTTGCATCGCAACCCAGGTGATGCAAGACCTACTAACACGTCATCTTCGCTGACAGAAGATTTAGAGGGGATGCGTGCTCGCTCCGCGACTCCGACAGCGAAGCCAGACAGGTCGAATTCATTTTCGCCCATACTGTCTGGATGCTCAGCTATTTCTCCGCCAGTAAGAGCACATCCAGCGTGGCGACAG
>DCYM01000111.1:0-4051 GCA_002331465.1 Candidatus Neomicrothrix sp. UBA2110
GCCCTCCCCTTTTCAATGATTTTTGCACCGAATGACTTACTTCGCTTCCCTGAGCGACACTTTGCTAGTAGCACCACTTCTCTGAAAGGTGACTTTCAGCTATCCCCTTGCTCTTGACGAGGTACACGTCGATATTGACTTGTGATGTTCGCTGGCCGCTAAAACTGTCTCAGTACAACGCCTCGGCCGCCGCAAGGTCTGCAATTTTATCGCTGCTGTAACCCAGCATCTCGCTCAATACCTCGAAGGTGTGTTCTCCGATTGGCGGCCCACCCCATAACGCCTCGGAGGGAGTTCGACTCATTTGATAGTGGGAACCTTCGATGCAGGTTTCACCCGAGTACGCCTGGGGCACCCATCGAAAATGATTCCTATGAGTGAGTTGAGGGTCGGCCAACGCGTCCTCAGAATCAGCTACAACATGGGCAGCTATCCCGCGCGATTGCAGCAACTCTTGTAACTCGAACCGATCCTGGGATGAAGCCCACTCTGCAATCGTGGAATCGTCTAATTGTGTCGACCCAATGAGTTCGCTCAGTTCTTCTTGTGCAGCCTCGTCTTGGCAGACGATCGCGACCCATTTGTCGTCACCAACCGTCGGGTACACGCCGTGTACCGCGTAGCGATCGCTAATGTTTCCCGATCGCGTCGCTGTTCGACCATTGACCGCCTGATCCAACAGGGCTGGTCCAAGTAGATGCAGGGCTGATTCGTGTTGGCTGAGGTCGATGTAGGCACCTTCACCAGTTCTGTTGCGGTGATCGACAGCAGCCAGAAGGGCAGTAGCGGTGAAACGGGGGGCGGTGTAATCGGTGTAAGCAAGAAACGGTCCGGCGGGAGCACGGTCTGGCCATCCTGTGATTTCATAAAACCCGCTAAGAGCTCCAGCTAAGTTGCCGAACCCTGGGTACATGTTCATTGGGCCGGTTTGCCCCATCAGACAGCTCGAAAGCATCACAATGTCTGGTTTCCGCTTTTTAATTGACTGGTAATCGAGCCCCCAATTCGCCATCGCTTTGGGTGTGAATGCTTCGATGACGACATCGGCCCATTCAACGAGATCCCAAACGACTGCCATCGCTGCTTCATTTGAAAGATCAAGGCTTAATAGGTATTTGCCGGCGTTAGCGGAGTGATATTGCGCCGTGTTGTCGGGATGGGTTTCGTCGTTAACGAATGGTCCGGCATTACGGATCACATCCATCCGCCCTTCGGATTCGATTCTGACAACGGTGGCGCCGTGGTCCGCAAGACTTCGGGTTGCCATGGGCGCGGCGATAGCCCAAGTGAAATCAAGAACCTTGAGACCTTCTAGTGGTCGACGAGTGGGCGCGGGTTCGACTAGGGGAGGAGCAACGGGTCGTCTTTCAAGGTTCCCGATCACTTCGTCTGTATGTTGCCCGAGCTGTGAAGGTGGCCCAAGATAGGTGAGCGGCACAGTGGATTTAGCGAACCGTCCGGGGAAAACGCATCCGACTTCTGGCACGTCTTCGAAGAACTCTCGCGCGCCGAGATGTTCTGACTCGACAATATCTTTTGTCGTTGCGATTGGGGCAATGAGCAACCGACGTTCTTCGTTGCCCGCCATGAGTTCGGCTTTTGTTTTGGTAGAGGAAAAAGCAGCGATTGAGTCTTGGGCCCGATTCAGACCTTCAGGGTCGGCTTGACCCGTGTAAATCAGCGTGAAGAAATCAATCCAGTTTTGATCTCGAGTTGCCTCGTCGCAGAAACCTTCGTCAAACACCCACCCCATGAGCCGCTGGCTGTAGGGACCAATCATTTCCCCAAACATGAAATTGATCGACACATAACCGTCGGATGCCGGGTACACCGTTCGGAGAACGTATTCACCAGCTTTGATTCCCCCACCTGCGCGCGCCACACGGGGAGCACCGACCGCTGTGGTCATCAGCATGGTTTGAGTGCATTGCGTGACGGCCTGTTGTGCTGAGACATCTATGTGTTGCCCCCAGCCGGACTTGCTTCGCTCAACTAGAGCGATTGTCGTCGCTTCAGCTGCCTCCAATGCCCCGTGTAGCCATCCCTGAGGGACAGCGCCTACCTGCAATGGCGCCCGATCAGGATCACCGGTGAGTCCTAACTGACCGCCGCTTGCTAGCAGCGTCAAATCTGTAGCGAGCCAATCGCTTTTGGGTCCCGTAGAACCGAAAGCGGAAAGAGTAATTGTTATTAACGAAGGGTTCTCTGCTCGTAATGCGGCCAAGTCAAGATTCTTGAACACCCCGCAATCGACAATGACATCAGCTGTTCGGGCGAGGCGTTGGATGTCCGATACGTCACCCGTGACAGATTTTTTGCCACGGTTCCAGGCCCAATGAGTTAAAGACGAATGGATGCTTGGCTCGTCGTTCACAAAAGGCCCGATGTGCCGAGAATGATTTCCATCGACCGGCTCGACCGCGATGACTTCAGCTCCGAGTTGAGCCAGTAAAAGCCCGGTCAGGTTGGCTCGTTCATCGGTGAGATCAAGAATTCTGTAGGGAGAAAGCATCGACGACATTGTGCACCGTGAATGAGGGAAGTGTCCCGAAATTCTGAAACGTTATTGTCCTCGGACACGATTCTTTGCGACTTAGTGGTAGATCTGTCGTTGGAGGTCAATGTAGATGGACCCTGACGACAACAGATTGGACATGCTGAGAGAGTCCATACGGCTGACGGAAGAAATCCTTAACGGACTCGTTCGTTCTGGAACTGAGCAGTCCCAAACTGAAGTGGAGTCAGGTGTAGTAGCCCGCCTCACCCATGGTCGCGACTGGAGACTTCGTTACCTCAACCACCTTGAGAAAGGTGGACAACTCTTAAATCTAGGTGACGAATGGTCAATGCATCACGGACATGACCTGGCCATCGAGTGGGGATATGAGGCATGGGATGAAAACAGAATTGGGTTGAGATGCAGAAGCTGTGATGACTGGATCCAGTTGTACGACGTGGACACCGGACCTACTGCTGACCCCACGATTAGCGGCCTGTACGTCGAACACGAAACTCACACGGTTCTTTCGTGGCGGCGAGGCGCAGAAGCGGGAATCGAATGCGTCACGTGCGGAGCTGTTGAAGATGACGGGTTTCCGTTACTCGCCACATCGGTGAGTGACTGGTTTGACGAGGTATGGAATGGCTGAGCGGGTAGCCAGTTGAAGGTGCGTGGTGCGCCGGGTGGGACTCGAACCCACACGTCCTAAGACACCGGCACCTAAAGCCGGCGCGTCTGCCAGTTCCGCCACCGGCGCCCGCATCACAACCTACCGGCCCAAACGTCGGCTTCATTGAAGGCTTTCTACCGCACACACAAACCCTTCTAAGGGGCACACGCGATCTGAGATACTGGTTTGGTAGTAAGGACTTCGTGCCACGCATCCGATGCCTCGTCTCTGTCGAATTCGAGGCTCGTCCTTCTAGAACTTTGCAATTCGCATCGGCTGCCGATTGTTGGATCGGTATTTTAGAACGAGGGTAATCCTGCTTTGATGCATCGGTGAAGCACCCGGTTGTTGACGAGGGTTCGCGTACCTCCGAGGGTATGGAGCAACCGCTGAAAGTCGCCGCCCTCAACAGAATCGTGAATCGTTGCCAAATACGGGGCAGACTTCAGGTATGCAGATCACAAGAATCTTTACTGGCGATGACGGCCAATCCCATTTTGAAGAACTCGAGATCCCGAGTACGGATTTCGGTCCTCCGCGTGGTGAGATCAGTGCGTTAGTAGCAGGCTCCGAATCTTTTTTTCGGACGACCCACACAGAAGGCGACGACGACGTCTATGACTTTCACTGTGCGCCGCGGCGCCAATTTGTTATTCATTTGAGTGGATCGGTCGAAATTGAAACTGGAGACGGATCCAAACGTCGTTTCGGGGAGGGGGATATTTTGCTTGCCGATGACACCACCGGCCAAGGTCACATCAGTCGCGGTGTGGAAACTCCGCGTAGGCAAGTTTTCATCGTCGTTTCACCGGATGTGGATCTTGAAAGCTGGCGAAAATAAACTGCCCTACTTTTTGCGGCGACCGAAGCATCCAAATTCT
>DCYM01000111.1:4461-7589 GCA_002331465.1 Candidatus Neomicrothrix sp. UBA2110
CGAAAAGAAGGCATGTCGCGTGAGGAAATGCAGCGTTACTGGCTTGAAGAACACGGGTCTCTCGTCGCCGGCCATTCTGGAACTCTGGGGATGCTTCGATATGTCCAAGTTCACACCACAGATGATGACCATTCCCGGTTGCCCGGTCGACGTGGCGAAATGGAAGAACCCTATGACGGTGTTGTAGAAGTCTGGTGGGAGTCGAAAGAAGCGATGGTTGAGGCGATCCGTTCTGGTGAGGGCCGTGAAGTTGATCAGATTCTTCGGGACGACGAGAAAAACTTCATGGATCTCCAGCGATCCGTTGCCTGGTTCAACTACGAATACCCGCAAGTCAACCCGACTCCCGAGAACATTGTGGCCACCGTACGCTCCAGCCTCGTGAAGTTGTATTTCCCGCTCCGTCACCTGGATTCATTAACGTTCGATGAAGCTCAGTGGTACTGGCGAACCCACCACGGACCAGTGATTCGGCGGCAGGCTCATGGCTCGGGAATTGTGCGTTATCAGCAAGTCCATCGTGATGAGCCGGGTCTGACTGCTGCGATCAATCGTTCCAGGGGATCGGAAACGGAGCCCTACCTCGGTCATGCTGAAGTTTGGATGGATCGGAGTTCTATGGGGAACCCCACTCCAGAAAACCGTGCAGCATCGAAACGCGCCTACGAGGACGAAGCAAATTTTATTGATTTCTCAAGGTCGACCATGTTTCTAGCCAAAGAACACGTGATTATTGACCGTCGATAGTTCATTCATCCACAAGACCTTTCACGCCTTCAACGACTCGTTGCATATTGGCTTTGTGGATGAGTCGTCGCTCGTGAAGTATCTCGCCCTCTCGGGCAGGGTCTTTTAATGCTCGGGGAGCGGTGCTGTTGTTTTCTGTGCCGATAGTCATAGAAAAACGAAGGCGGCTTCCGCCTCCTTGTTCGACGAGATCAAAGCGCCAGATTGCGCCCGGATTTTCTGGGTCGGTGGTGCGCCACTCAAACGTTTCCCGATCCTTCCATGCTGTGACGATGCAATTGGTGTCCCAGTCGTGAACACCAGGAATTGAATTGCTTCCTCGAAAAGTGGAACCAACGCCACGGTCTCCATTCGTCGTCCACTCAGCCTGCACTAACTCTTCTGAGAAACGGGCCGGTGTGTTGATGTCAGAAATAACCTCCCAAACGGTCTTGGGGCGAGCATCGGTGTCGATTTCGACAACGACGCCCGGACCATCCACGACCCTCGCTCTTCCGTCCGGACTCGGTTGTTTGCGAGTAAAACCCCATTGATCGAAATAGGTGATCTCAGATGCTGGACGTCGAGGAGCAGCCGAAAACTCATGACCGATGGTGTAGGCCACAGGAAAACACACCAAGGTCGTTACGCCGGGCGGAATACCAAGAAGCTTGGTTACCTCAGCGGCTTTGTTGTTGAGCATGGTGGCGTACGCGGTGCCTAACCCTCGTGAACGCAAAGCAAGATTGAAACTCCATGCTGACGGGATGGCACTGTCAAACAACCCGGGCTGTCCGCTGTTGTCATGAATCCCCCAGATGGCGCACATCACCAGGACAGGAGCTTTAGAAAAATTCTCCACTAGATACGCGCTGGAACTCACCACTCGCTCTTTGGGGTGACCGGTGCCGTCTAATCGCCCCCGAGCATTAATGAAAAGTGTGCCTACCTCGGCGTACAAGCGTCCCAGTTCGTCTTTAGTGTCTTGGTCTCGAATCACCATCCATCGTCTACTCGCGTCGTTGCCACCTGTTGGTGCTTGCTCAGCGAGATCAATGCACTCGAAAATTAGGTCATCGCTCACGTCGCGTTTCAGATCCAAACGTTTACGGACGGCTCGAGTGGTGGTTAGTAGACGATCGACTTGGTCCAGATCGAAACCCGACTCAGAGAAAGAATCATTCATATTATGAATCTATGCGGAACTGCTGGTCGGCGTAGACGTTCAACGTGGCCGTATGGAGAACACCGAAGCGGCTACCAGAGGCTGATGCCTAGGAAAAGGAAGAGGCTCTTGGGGGCCACGCACACCCGATCTCGGAAGGCCTAGCGCTCCAAAGATTCCAACTGTGGCGCATCCGGCCGACAGGACAAGGACCCAAGTAAAAGTCGACGTCCAATCGGCGACCGCTCCACCGATTTGTGGCGAAATCATTTGGGCTACCCCAAAAGCAAGAGTTGCTGCGCTGAAGCCCGGACCGTAATCCTCCGGTGCGGCGTGTTGAACGAAATACATGGTCAAAGTCACCGGAATCGACGCGAAAATCAGTCCCAAAAACGTTGCTGAGGTAAGTGTGGGAATGAACCAGCCAGGGAGGATGGTGATGACTACCAAACTCCATAGAGCGAATGCGCTCGCGAGGCTTGCCCGCATCCCAAATACGGTGACGGCTTTTGCCATGATCGGTCCGCCAAAGATCATGGCGACACCTACCAACGTAAAAGCTAGGGACGCATCATTGGAACTCCACCCGCTGTCGTCTTCTAATCGGCTGGTCAAGAACGCGAGAACGAGCAAGTACATAAACCCAAATGTTGTGTACATCATCGTTACGGGTTTCCAGCCGGGAACGCGACGCAACGCATCAAATCCCCCGATTCCGCCCTTTGCCGAAAGTTGCCCCTGCGAATGCTGGACCACCGCGATGGTTGCGAGAGCTGTAACAACTCCAATCACTGCCTGAATGAGATAGACGGTGCGCCAACCTTCGTCGCCAGAAACTCCGCGGACCCACGCCGCCAGTTGACTAGTAAAAACGATGCTTAAGCCCATACCTGAGGAGAGCAGGGCGATTACCACTCCTCGTTTTTCCGGAGGAAAGGCGTCGCTGGCAATGACTGGGGTAGGAATCCACACCCATGCGCCGCCGAATCCTGACAAGAACATGGCGACTGCTAAGACGGGCGCATTAGGGGAGACAGCTGCTAGAGCGAGACCTCCCACCGCTATCAAAAGACCAATTCTCATAATGGCCAGCATGCGTATTCGCGGAGCAGCTATAGCGACAGCGAGGGTGCCAACCAAATAAGCACCGACGTTTGCTGTCGCCAGTGAACCCGCAATCGTGTTTGATAATCCCAAGTCAGCGCGAATCGCTGGCAGTACCACCCCAAGGGTGAAG
>DCYM01000025.1 GCA_002331465.1 Candidatus Neomicrothrix sp. UBA2110
AGTGCTTCCATCGACTCATCGATACGCGCTCGCGGTGGTGGAGTGACTTTACGATCCTCAACGCGATACGGGCCCTCGGGCATCAGTTCTACACACTGCTCTACTATGCGCATTGACTCCCGTATTTCATTGAGTCGTATCGCGTAGCGGTCGAAAGTATCGCCGTACGTCCCCACCACAACGTCGAACTCAACTTGGTCGTATGCCAAATAAGGCATGTCTCGTCGGAGATCCCAGGCGTAGCCAGTGGAACGTAGTATCGGTCCGGTGGCACCCAGAGCCAGGGCTTCGTCGGTAGTAATGACACCTATCCCTTGGGTACGTTGACGCCAAATCGGTTGACCGGTCATGAGCACATCGAACTGCTCCAGGCGTTCGGGGAGAATTTCTAGAATGCTTTGAACATCTTGTCGCCACCCATCGTGAAGGTCCGCTGCAACTCCTCCAGGTCGGATGTAGTTGTGATTCATACGAAGGCCTGTCACCTTCTCAAAAAAACGGAGTATTTCTTCTCGTTCACGCCACCCGTAGATCATCATTCCGACAGCTCCTAGATCCATGCCATTGGTCGCCAAGAAAAGAAGGTGCGACGACATGCGATTTAACTCGCACATCAACATGCGGATCCATGTGGACCGGTCCGGAAGTTCGATTTCAAGCAAGGCTTCTACAGCTAACGAAAAGGTCAATTCGTTGAACAACGGAGACGCGTAATCCATTCGCGTGACGTTGGTAGGCCCCTGTAAAAATGTGAGGTCTTCCGCGGTTTTTTCCATCCCAGTGTGCAAGTAACCAATGATCGGCTTAGAACGCAGGACCGTCTCCCCTTGCAACTCCAAGGTCACCCGCAACACTCCATGGGTTGACGGGTGCTGGGGGCCCATGTTGATAATCATTCGTTCGTCGTCAGGATCGACAACAGCGGCTCGTTCTTCCGCTTCACTCTCAGACATTCTGAGGACAGCATCTCGGTTTCGAAGGTGGTCCAGCTTGGTCATCGACCCTCGACCGCCTTGAACTGGACCGGGATGCTGCCCATCGCGAAATCTTTGCGCAGCGGGTGGCCTTTCCATCCATCGGGAAGCAGAATCGGAGTTGGGTCAGGGTGGCCTTCAAAACAAACACCGAACATGTCGTTTGTTTCTCGTTCCATCGCTTCGGCACCAGGGTGAACGTCGCTGATCGTTCTGACCACAAGATCCGACTCTGGTACCTGCACTCTGATCCGAAGTCGTCGTGGTGCATGGACATCCAACAGGTTGACAACCAACTCGAAGCGTTCAGGCTCAATTGTCATCGGCAACATCCGAGTGGCGTTTCCCAAGTAATCCGCACCGCACAGATCTACACAAACCTCGTAGCCCTCTTCGACCAAAAGTTGGATTAGGTCGTGGTAGCTATCCCTAGAGGGGTGAAGGACTGTTTGACCCTTGCTGTTGGTAACGGCGACGTCGTAGAGTTTTTCTACAGTTTCCGTCGTGTCATCTACCGGGGGTGGGGAGTCACTCATAAAGACTCCCGGTCCGAATGATGACCGGTTCGGGTTGGGCATCCGGTGCGTGTTCAGGTCCGAGCGCTATCTCCGCCCCTCTACCAGTTGTGTCTCGTCGTTGAGTGAGCTCACCAGTGCGAATCTTTTCATGTAGGGCGAGAATCGCATGGAGCAACGTCTCCGGGCCCGGAGGGCAACCTGGTGCATATATATCGACTGGGACAATTTGGTCAACGCCTTGGACAATTGCGTAATTATTAAACATGCCTCCGCTTGACGCGCATACGCCCATACTGATCACCCACTTGGGTTCCATCATTTGGTCGTATATTTGGCGTAGTACCGGGGCCATTTTTTGGCTGACTCGACCCGCAACAATCATCAGATCAGCTTGACGTGGTGATGCACGGAAGGTTTCCATTCCATAACGCGCCATGTCGTAATGGGCAGTTCCGGTAGCCATCATCTCAATCGCGCAGCATGCGAGACCAAACGTGGCTGGCATCAGACTTCGACGACGCGCCCATTTCACCAGTTCTTCAATGGGTGCGGTGATGATGTTGTGTCCAAGTCCGGCGAGGCCGTCATCACCAAGACCGAGCTTGTGTTTGATATCGGATAGGTCTGCCATTACGCCACCTCTGAATCGTTGGCGCCAACCTCGAGATCAAGTCGCCCCTCAAGGCCAACTTTGCGAATCGTCGAGTTGGTAGTCCGTTCGGGACTAGTCGCTGGAGTTAGCAGTCGACGGCCAGGGCCCCAGTTGAGGCCGCCCTTTGCCAGTTCGTAGATGAAAGAGAGGAAAAAAATGCCAGCAAAAATTGTCATTGCTACAAGACCAAAGAGCCCTAGTTCGTCGTTTGCCACTGCCCAGGGGTAGAGAAAAATGATCTCGATGTCGAACATGATGAAAAGCATCGCGACCAGGTAGAACTTGACTGGGAACCGCTCAGGTATAGGTACTTGATCAACAATTCCACATTCATAGGCAGATCTTTTTGCCAACGTGCTGCGTTCCGGGGCTAGTAGTCGAGAAGCGATAATGCTCAATAGAACGAACAGGACCCCGAGTACGCCAAGGGTCAGAACGGGGAGATACTGCTCCATCTCAATTCTCCCCTTCCCCTTGATTCAGCTTCCTGCCGCGTCCCGGACGGCCCATAGAGCTTGATCTCGCCGGTGCAGGTGGTAGCACCCTAAACCAAACACCAAACCCGAGAAGATCGCTACGAGCGCAGGTCGAAGCCTCAAATTTCCTTGGTCCCGAACCATAACGACGGTGTACATAGGCGCGGCTGTATCAAGTTCGACGATAGGTAGGACAACTTTGCCATCATCTCCCAGTTTGTTGGGATCAACGTCTAGTGAGGGCTTGTACGGCTGCAGTTGAACTGCCGCATAGTGAGGGCGCCCTCGGCTGGGAATGAAGTACTGAGTTATCGTATTATCGGGAATCCCGAGGGGACGATAGCGTTCGCCGCCCACGCGCATCACCCGATGCACCTGGTAGTCGGTCGCTGCGCTGAAGAGGCATGTATTGACAGCTTCTAAACGGCGAGGATCTATGTCGCTACAGACGACGGCGGCGTCGGCAGTTGCTCGGGCATCAGCCTCAATCACTACTTCCCAACCTGCTCCGGGAGAGTCCGCTACGTCATTGCCCAATTCTTGGACCAACTCAATCGGTACGGCTTTGGGGTTGGTGCTGACGTGGGTCACTTCCCAGGCGGGGCCATGGCCTACCCAACCGATTCCGAAGAACCACCAGATGATTCCCATTATCAAAGTCCAACCCCAAAATCCTGTCCACGCGACTAGGAATCCAAGTCTGACACCGAGGTTGGTTGCTAACAGCAGGTATACCCCGCCGCAAAGGGTCAGGACGGCAAGGAGAACTGCTAAGTAACCAGTGAGGACTGGGTCCCAGCTGACAAGGGCCAACAGACTCATTTGTCGTCCTTCGTTGTATGCAGTTCTGTGAACTGAACTGTCGATTGTTCAGCAGGATCAAGACTTCGTTCATATTCTGCGATGGCACGGATTTCTTCTTGAGATAGCACCCGTCCAAAGCCTGGCATTCCGTAGTTCCCTAACCTCGCGAACTCGCCATATGCAACGTTGTCAGCAGCGCCGAGGGTAATAAATGAAATTTGATCTTCGATATCGGGGAACAGCCGCTCAAGGCTAACCACGTTCAACGCAGGTCCGTAACGACCTGATCCAGGTGGACCTGGGATCACTTCAACTGCACCACCATTGTTGGGCAACTGGGTGGATCCACGTGCCGGCCAGCGCGGGGTGTGACACCGAGCACAATGAAGTTCGAAAAGCACTTGACCTTCAGTTTTTTCTGGGTGCGCGGCTGTTGATGTCTGCTTAGCTGAAAAAGCTCTGTCGCGAGCTTCTTCATCGGAGATCCGTTCTCGCCAGAGCCACGCAATAATGTTGTCAACTTCTTGCGCGGTCATTGGTCCGCCACCAGGCAGGCCCCACGCAGGCATGACCCCCCGCCCATAATTCAAGATCTGTCGTACTTCGTCGACTTCGGCGAGTGTTTCGGCGTCAGTATCAAAGCGAGCAAAAACGGTGTCCAGTGCAGGTGCACGCCACGTTGTCTTAACGACGTATGTGTCTTCGTCACTGAACTGATTCCCTATATCAAGAACTACTGGCGCGTAGTTGGCTCCACCTAGATCAGCTCCATGGCAAACCACACATTCCAGTTCTTCTGCAAGCCGTTCCCCGGCTGCTGCCGCTCGTTCACCGAAGCCTTGCTCGGCACCGGCGCGCCGTCCACCTTCGCGAAGCCAATAGATCGGTAGTGCCAATGCAATGATTAAAAGCATCAGAACGCCGAAAGCCTGGACTCGTTCTAGACGATTTCCTTCAAGGGCTTCATCATTTGGTAAAGACCCGCGGTTGGGGGCGAGTTCGATTTCGCTACCGACCTCAGATTTGCTTCGCCGGATGTTAACGAAGACATAGATCGCCCAGCCAACGACCACAATGGACAAGAGAACCATGGCAATCGAACGCTCGGTGGTGGCAGCATAAATCACGGGTTATTTACTCCTGCCACAGTTAGCGCGGCTTGGGGAACAAGGACGTTATTCATCAGGCGCAGTGGGGTCCTTCTAGACCTTGGCCCGTGGTATCAGTGCCAATAGGTGGGCCTTGAGAAGGGCTACCGGTGTCGATGATGACTTTGTCTCCATCGATGATCACTGGGAAGCGGTCCATCCCTCGCGGCGCCGGGCCCGCCTTTTTTTCCCCAACACGGTTGTATTGGGAACCGTGGCAGGGGCACTCAAACCACTGCGATGTCGAGCATGACGGAACTTTGCACCCAAGATGTGGGCATTTCTGCCACAGCGCTACGTATCCCATCTTGATGCCCTGCAACACCGATCCCGAATAGACCACTTCTGCGGCTTGCTGTGTTGCAGCGTCCATCGGATAGGGCTGCAGGTAGGTCTGTGCTTCCGAGAAATAAGAGAAGTTGGCAGCGGGGGATGCCGATGAGATGACTTCATTTACTGAGGAGATGGTTCCGATCTTCACCTTGGAACCGAACCCTGCTGTGGGACGTGGCCACAGGAATGCAATGTTGGCGGCACCGAATGTCGACAACCCCATCGTCATTAGTGTTATTGACGCGCGATTTAGGAACTGGCGTCGAGTAACCCCAACCTCTTCAGGGTCGGGTGGAGTCCAGACCTCTGGCGTTGTCGGTTCGGGCACCGCTACTTCCGTGCTCACTCGTGCAAGAGCTACTGATCGTTCAAGTTCGCGCGCCTCATCACTCACGGGCGGAGCAGCCATAGTCCCCGCGTCTCGTTTGCGGGTCTCACGTGATAAATGCCCTAAACCCTGGGCATCGCGTCGACGCAGAGACGTGAATCCGACAACCGCCGCGAGAACGACGAGCACTGGGATAGCTATCGCGATGACCATACCGCTTGACACTGCGCTGCTCCTCAGAGGTGAAAGATCCCGTGGAGGCCGGTGTCCCACGGATAGGTGAAGTTAAAACCTTGGCCTCTAAAGAAGGAGCCAATTATGACGAGCACTGCCCAGAACATCAGATGGATCGTCTGGATTGAGATCGCGAACTTGCGATCCTCAGGTGCATTAGAAGGATTGCGGTCAATGTAGGGAGCAAATGCCAACAACACCAACACGATGCCTGGAATGGTGACCCCCGCAATCATCGGGTCGAACATCGTCAAGAGTTCTTGCAGCCCTAAGAAATACCATGGCGCTTTAGAGGGATTAGGTGTTGCGTTGTGGTTTGCTAACTCAAGTAGCGGAGCATTGATGAAGATAGAGAACAGCGTGACGAATGCCGTTATAAAAAGCGCAGAGGTGAATTCTGCTGCGAGAAGATGCGGCCATACGTGGACTTTGTCACCTGGATTAGCTTTAACGTCCTGAATTGAACCTGACTTTACGACGGTCAGTAGTCGATGAGTGTTACCGCTCGGACCAGCCATAGCTGGGGGTGCAATAGTTGCTACGCCCCCGCCTGAAGGTGCCGCCGCTCCGCCCTGTTGACTTTGTTCTAGTAGTGAACGGGGGATAGTTTCGCCATCGTCATCTGAGGGTTCGGCATTGGCCGCAGCAGGAGTGACGTCACCGTCAGCCTTGGCCTTCGCCTCTTGGCTTCTTTTTAAAAGATGTTCAGGAATTTCGGTCATGGAACTGCTCGTACTCCTCGACCTAGAGCGGACCGGAGATGCCGCCGTCTTTGCGAACTCTCCAAAAGTGAATCGCCAAGAAAATGACGAGGACAAAGGGAAGCATCAAAACGTGCAAGACGTACCAGCGCAGCAATGTTTCCGCGCCAATTTGCTTGCCTCCCAAAAGAACAAACCGCACTTGGTCTCCGAACACTGGCGTAAAGCCCATCATGTTGGTACCCACCGTTACCGCCCACAGGGACAACTGATCCCATGGAAGGAGGTACCCGGTAAACGACAGCAAAAGGGTGAGTTTGAGGAGCATGACTCCGATCACCCAGTTGAATTCGCGCGG
>DCYM01000053.1:0-2292 GCA_002331465.1 Candidatus Neomicrothrix sp. UBA2110
GTGGTCGACGAAGTGGCACACACAGCATTCAAAACACCCACTGCTTGCGCCGCAGCCCTAGTTCAACGCGTCGCAGCCTTTAACCAACGTCTATCTGATGGTTCCAAAAAACTTGCCGCTCTTGCCATGAGTCGCCATGACCGGGCCACGGCACTGGTTTCTTCGGCGGCGAGAACCATTAACGATCGAACACGGCGAACGTTGGATGTCAACGAGGAACGGCTGGGGACGACAAAAGTTCGCTTACAGGGATTGGCTCAAATAGCCATCAACCGGGAGAGTCAACGCATCGATCGCATTAGCGATCTGGCTCAAGCCCTTCACCCTGACCGAGTTCTCGCTCGAGGTTTTTCCATTACCCGAAACAAAAACGGCGAAATTGTCCAGGGCCCGGTTCCGCCTGGAAGTGCAATATCGAGTGAAACCTCTTCTTCGCTCATACTGAGCACAGTTACCGAGTCACACCTTCGTCAGATCGAGGAGACAAATGACTGAGGAAAACCTGACATTCCAAGCAGCTATGGAAGAACTTGAATTGATTCTCCAGAAGCTAGACAGCGATGAAGTCAACATCGACTCGTTGACCGTTGACTTGCAACGTGCTTCAGAGTTGATCGAGTGGTGCCGCAGCCGGTTGGAATCAACAAGAGTTGACGTTGAACGAATAGTCGCTGACCTTGAAGAGCGATGACTAGCTTTTCGAACCGGAACCTTCGCCCCTTGCTGAAAAAGGTGTGAACTGGGGGAGTCGGTGGGTACTCCCCCAGTTCACGGAACGCCCGCGGATCGGTGGGCGATCCGGGACGCAAACCGCGTAGACCACAAAGAAATGCGTCGCCAAGTTGAACGTGGGATCGACTGTTTTGAGCCGGTTCGGGGACAAAGACGTCCCACATGATGCTCAGGCTAATACCCGGCTACGGTTCGACCACTCGTCTAAAAAGAAAATTGAGGCCCGTTTTGAAAAAAGATCGCCCCTACGGCAGTTGGCCGTCGCAACTCAGTTCTCACGAGTTGGCGAGCGGTGCGATTCGTCGATCAGAGCCCCGAGTTTTTGACAACGACGTTCTCTGGTTAGAGGGTCGGCCCGCAGAGTTGGGTCGGACTGCCCTCGTGAAGTTCAACGGGACCGAGTCTCAAACGTTGGGACCAACCGATCTGAACATACGTACCCTTGTTCACGAGTACGGCGGTGGTGGGTGGCTACCAACCGATCACGGAATCTTGGTTTCGCGGTTCGAAGATCAACGCATATGGCTGCTCCATGATGACCTCCGCCCAATAACTGCCGAACCGAGTTCTCCCAAATCGCAACGATTCTCCGACGGAACCATCATCGTAGACAGCGACGACACTATTTGGGTCGTTGAGCAACACCACCTACACGACCCACAACCTCAAAATTTCTTGGCGACAGTCAGCGTCGATGGCGCAGTCACCGAGATTGTTTCAGGTGCAGATTTTTACTCTTCGCCAACGACGTCACCTGATGGTCGCACGTTGGCGTATTTGTCCTGGGATCACCCTTCCATGCCTTGGGATCACGTGCGATTACACGTTGCTCGTCGCAGCAAGGAAGGGTGGGTCGATCATCAGGTGGTCCTCGACGGCCCAGCGTTACAGCAACCCCGCTTCTCACCAGAAGGGCTACTTCACGTCATTAGTGACGCTACGGGGTGGTGGAACATACACGAAGTTGACGTAAACACTCGACGGTCGCGACCCATCGTTGACGTTGATCTCGAGTTCGGCCTTCCCTCTTGGGTTTTTGGGCAAAGAACATACGCCTGGAGCGCTGAACACGTTTGGTGTACTTGGGCAGACCGAGGTGTGGGTCACATAGGCCAAATTGTCAACGGAGATTTGCGTGAACTTGACACTGGGTTCACCGAATTCAACGGCCTTGACATCCTGGCTGATGGCCGTGCCGTCACCATCGCTGCCAGTTGGGAAAAGAGCGCCGCTGTCTACGCCTTAGATAGCGCAGGCTCGGTAGAGCAACTCAGTGTTTCAGACGCAGTTCCCCTCGCGTCGGAAGATATTTCAGTTCCCCAACCGATTGTCGTCAGTGATCCACATGGACAACCAACCCATGCGTTCCACTTCCCACCCACTAATTCCAGTTGTTTCTCATCGTCTGGTGCGCCACCTCTGCTTGTGCTGAGCCACGGAGGCCCAACAGCGGGAGCGCGCTCATCGTTCGATGCCGGTATTCAGTATTGGACTAGCCGCGGAATTGCTGTAGTCGACGTGAATTATCGAGGCAGTACCGGCTTTGGAACGACATACCGC
>DCYM01000053.1:2697-3895 GCA_002331465.1 Candidatus Neomicrothrix sp. UBA2110
GGGGCTGTCGATCCTTCTCGTCTCGCTATAAAAGGCGGTTCGGCGGGTGGTTTCACGACGTTATGTGCACTAAGTAGCAGCGACATTTTTGCTGCGGGCATATCTCGCTACGGAGTCGCTGATCTGGCGTCACTAGCACAAGAGACCCACAAATTTGAAGCTCGATACCTCGACTCTTTAGTCGGAGCGTGGCCAGATGAGGAGCACATTTACAGGGAACGCTCACCCATCCATCACACTGAGCGACTTTCAACTCCCATGATTGTGTTACAAGGTTCCGAAGATCCGGTGGTGCCACCGTCTCAGGCTGATCAACTTGTTAATGCTCTGGCTGGGGCCGGCATTCCACATGCGTATGTACTTTTCGATGGCGAGAGCCATGGATTTCGCAAAGCCGAGACCATAGCCAACGCTCTTGAGGCCGAGCTTTCATTCCTGGGGCAGGTTCTGAACTTTGAACCGGCCGATCTAATCGCGCGAGTCGAATTGCAGTGACTTCAATCCGTGCTTGCCGGTGGCGCTGTCGTAACTCCTTCAGAGCCAGTTGAAACCTCAGTGGTGGGCGTCGGCTCTGGAGCGTATTGTTCGCATCGACCTTCGACAATGTCAGTGATTCGATCGTAACGGTCGCCACTGGCTATTGGGGAAGCCCCGCCAATGTAATTCAGCACATGGGGGTGAAATCGGTACCCCTCTATGCGCGAACCGTCGAACACAACTTCCAATACTCCGGTGTCGCCAGTGATGCCGTAACGGGGATGCCAAGCAAAATTTCCTAGCGAATACGCGATAACACTGCGATCCAAGGTCTCGATCGGTTGCAATACGTGTGGGTGGTGCCCAAGAATGAGATCTGCTCCAGCTTCAATTATTTGTTGTGCGAGAGTGCGTTGCTCTTCATTCGGGCAAGGTTCGCGCTCGACCCCCCAATGCAAGCTCACCACTACTACGTCATTTCCTGCCGCGGCTGCTCGAACCGCGGCCAATACCCGCGGGGTTGCCCACTTAGCGTCAGCAACTCCTGGGCGGTCAGCACCTGATGCGAAGCCACCTGGCACAACGGCGGTCGCAGACACAAACGCGACACGAACCCCATTGTCGAGAGTGAGAATTCTGGGGGCGTAGGCCTCCGCGTTGTTCGATCCGGCTCCAGGTCGGAGAATGCCTACTTCGTCCAGCACCGAAATGGTGTCTTCCA
>DCYM01000250.1:0-849 GCA_002331465.1 Candidatus Neomicrothrix sp. UBA2110
AAAAATCATTGAAAAGGGGAGGGCCCTTGTGAACCAACAGCAACAAATCGAACTAGCGGATGCCTTTATCCGACAGCTTGAATCAAAAGAAAAGCATTACTCAATGGCAGACACTGTCGAGGATGCCAGCCTTGAGAACGCCTACCTGGTGCAGGACGCTTTCATCGACATCATGCTCAACCGCGGCGAGCAAATCGTGGGTTGGAAAGTCGCTTTGACAAGTAAAGCAATGCAAGAGTTTTGTGGTGTAGATCACCCTTTATCAGGAGCTATTTTCCGCAGTCGCGTACATGAATCGCCTTCACAAGTGTCATTAAACGCTCATAGGCATCTAGGTCTTGAGTGCGAGATCGCAGTTCGCGTTGGGAAGGACTTAGAGCCCGGGGTCGAACCTCACACCAAAGAAAGCATCATCGACGTAGTTGAGACTTGTTATCCGGCGTTCGAACTAATTGAAGATCGCGATGCCGACTACGACGCACTCAATCCTTTTGATTCAGTGTCCGAGAACGCCTGGAACGCTGGGGTGGTCCTCGGCGCCTCAATAGGGAATTGGAAAGAGCTAGATCTAGTAGAGACGCCGACAGTTCTTAAAGTCAACGGAGAGGTACTCGGCTCAGGCCGCACGGGTGATGCTTTGGGACATCCATTCGAAGCCGTTGCGTGGCTCGCTAATCACCTCAACAGTCGGAACCGTTCTCTCCGGGCGGGCGAGTTCGTTATGACTGGCAGCACCGTTATTACGTATTTCCCTGCAGCAGGTGATCAGGTCAACTTTGTCGCAGGCACCAACGCTCCAGTAACTCTCGCCTGCTCATAGCGACGTTAACTACTTGTCAGCTCTTTAGA
>DCYM01000250.1:1209-9365 GCA_002331465.1 Candidatus Neomicrothrix sp. UBA2110
GAGTACGAGAAAGCGCCATTTGCAGTGTCTCGTGTCATATTTGCGACTGGTGCGGTGCTGTTCGCCGTTGCCGAACTCGCCGCCTTGTATCGATAAGCGAAACAAAACGGAACTTGCAGCGCGCAACTATCAGATAATGGAGCCGCCTTTACGAGTGTGTGTAGATGACAACAACTTCATGTGACTAACCTTGCTGTAGGGACAGGCTTTGTTGAGCCAAGGGGAATTCGATGAGCGGTGTTCAGGTCACTCCAATGACAGAGAAGGCATTCGGCGCAACGGTCACCGGTGTTGATCTAAAAAATCTGAGTGAGACCGAATTTGGCCTTCTTGTCGAAGCATTCCTGGAGAAAGGTTTTCTTCTCTTTCCTGATCAACACCTAACAGAAGCTGAAAGCACTGCGTTCGGAGAGCGTTTCGGGGAACTGGAATTTGGTGGTTTACCCATGGCGAACCAGAAAAAACACAACGACGGAACGTTCGGTGAGATCTACGATTTGCAGTCACAGTTGATGCGCACCAATGTCGGAAACGAAACCTGGCATACCGATTCGACCTATAAACCGATATCCAGCAAGGTTGCGATGCTGTCTGCAGTGGTCGTCGCGGAAGAGGGCGGTCAAACTGAACTAGCTGATTTGCGCGCTGGATATGAAGAACTTGACGAAGACACCAAAAACCTCATTTCTGGGCTCAGTGCGTTTCATTCAACGAACTATTCACAAGCCAACGATTTAGGAGACTTTCCCGACACCAACGATAACGGCCTATACGGCACCGTCTACCACGGGGAGGCGTATCTCAGACCTCTCGTGAAGGTACACCCCGACACTGGCCGACCTAATCTTTTTGTTGGTCGTCACGCGTTCGGGATTCCTGGCCTCGGGCGAGACGAAAGCCGAAGCCTCATTGCGTCGCTTCTTGAGCACGTTGTGAGCGACGAGTCCCGCGTTTACAGTCACAACTGGAATGTTGGTGACACGTTGCTTTGGGATAACCGACGAGTTCTGCATCGCGCCCGCCCCTACGACTACGCGAAACCCCGCTACCTGATCGGGACCCGCGTGGCCGGGGACCCTGCTAGCGAATTAGCGTATTACCCCGAAGACCCTGAAGCCGAAGCCGGAAGGGAAGCGCTGATAGCAGAGCTCCACGTCTTACGCCAGGGTTCACAAGACAGAATGTATGGAGCTACCACCGCCACGTTCTAGAGGCGATCAAAGTGAACCCGGTTTTTCAAAGAACCGACTACCGATGGCTTCTCAAATTGATCGACATTGAACCCGACGACTCTTTAGAGTTTCAGCCCATTGATCGGTGACTGGTTCTACGACTCTTTAGTTTGGGCGTAGCCCTCCTGCATAAAAGCCCGCAAATAATCTCCATAGCGGTAGCTCTCACGAACCTGGGGATGTTGGTCGTCAACGCAGCCTGACATGGGTTCGATAGTCGTGTCGGGACGGGGGTCAAAGAAGAAGGGAAGCGCGTAGCGATGGTCCTCGCTGCTGTTTAGCGCTCGATGCTTTGTTGAAAGGAATCGGTTATTGCTCCACGCCCTGAGTGTGTCCCCAGCATTTACGACGAAAGATTCAGGTTCTTGTGCGACACCGAACCAGCCATCAGCAGCTTCGATTGATAATCCGTCAATCTTGTTTGTTGGCAACAACGTCATAAAGCCTGCATCGCTGTGTGGTTCGATTCCCCACTGATCAGGCGCCGCCTTTATAGGCGGGTAATGAGTTACGCGCAGTGTTGCAAGAGCAGGGTCGAAATATTTGTCGAAAAAATCGGCGGGCATGCCACCTGCGACGGCATACAGCGGGAGCAGTCGAAGACACAGACCCTCTAAGAGTGTGTAATACCCTTCCGCCGCTTCTCTAAAGCCAGGCAAGGCGGACTTCGTTGGAAAGCAGTTACGTGCCGAGCCAGGCCGTCCCATAAAAAAGGCGGCATTCAATGCGTGGGGTCGATTTTCGCGCTGCGCTCCACCGAACCCCATGTATCCCATTTGGGTTGCGCTCATCGGATGATCGAACTTTTTGTCATCTGATAAAGCGTGATACTTCGTAGCCCATTCATACATCCGTTCAACGTTTGTCCACTCGATCCCATGGCCGACGATGGAAAAGAATCCGACCTGTTCAAGTGCTGCTCGAACCTCGCTGGCGGTGGTGGCTAGAGCACCGGGCGCGCCTGCTAAAACCGGGGCCACATCAATCAGGGGAAGAGGGTTCATAGCGTGCCCGGATTTCATATCAGTTCTTCCCCCTCAAACCGGCTGCCCGTTTGCATCGTTCAATTGTCCGCTTTTTGTTGAAGCCTCGAAACCGCTGCGACTTAGGAATCTGCACCATTGCGTGCATTTGCGTGAAGAGGGTCGACGTCGGGAGCGACTCGGTGCTGTTCCCAATGGGCAAGTATGGGACGAGCCGATGAACGAAGCTTCTGGTGCAACTCTTCATCACCAATATCGGTTGTCAGCTCTAGTCGATGACCACTGGGATCATGAAAATAGATTGACTCACAAAATGAGTGATCGATCGGTCCCAGCACCGAATGGCCACCCTGTTCAAGACGTTGCTTGTAACCCAGCAACGCATCACGGTTTTCTACCTTTAAAGCGAGATGCTGCACCCAATCTGGAGTGTTCGGATCAGGTGTCATTTTCTCCGACTCTGGGAGCTCGAAAAACGCTACTGATCCGCCATCGGCCATCTCCAAGAAAATGTGAATGTGTGGATATCGCTCCCCTGTCGACGGCACAACATTTTCGGCAATCGAGGTGGCAAGTTCAAGGTCCAGAAACGTCTCATAAAAATCGACTGTTTCTCGCGCGTCGGTGCATCGATACGCAACATGATGTAACCGCTGAACGGTCATAGCTATGCCCCCTCTGGCCTCACAAACAACAATTTAGCCAATACGTGTGACGTAGGTCAGCTTCGAAGACCGAGCAGAGCAATATTTTGTCGTGGCATTGGGCTTTGCAGTCAAGCTACTGGTCACCAAAGCCCCGTTGTAGTTGCTAACGAATTACAATTCACAGAGCACGAAACATGAGGGGGCAATAGTGACGAATCTCGCTGAAGACCAGGATCTTTTGACGCAAAGCGCGACATTCGGTGCAATGACCGAGGCAACTCCTCTGGATTGGCAAATCATCGCAGCCCACAACCGGGTTTTCGCCAACGATGTAGCCAAACGAGTAATCGACCATCTATGTCTGTTGGATGGTGATTGCGGTGGGTTTGCAGTCGACCGCTTGGAACACTCAGTCCAAACTGCGACTCGCGCGTACCGGGCGAACAAATCAGAGGAATACGTAGTGTGTTCGTTGTTGCATGACATCGGAGACACCCTGGGCTCTTACAATCACCCAGATATCGCGGTAGCCGTTCTTAAACCATTTGTCTCAGACGATCATCTTTGGATGGTCGAGAAACACGGCATCTTTCAGGGCTACAACTTTTTTCATCACCTCGGGCTGGACCGCGATATGAGGGATCAGTTCCTCGGTCATCGCGCCTACGACCTGACAGTCGAATTCTGTCAAGAATTTGATCAACCAGCTTTTGATCCCAGCTACGACTCAATGCAGCTTTCAGAGTTCATCCCGGCAGTAGAGGCTGTGTTTGCCGAACCAAAGAATTCGATTTATCTCGATGAAGAAGGCAAAATGATCGGAACAAATTCGTAAGTTCCAGCCTGGTAAGTCAATGAGCACTCGCGGGAAAATACGGTTTTATTCTGTCAAGCTCGAATCGGCGTGCAGCGCCGGCACTTGAGTGTGCCAGTCGGTGAGCTGTTGGTACCGGTGGCCTAATCGTAAGACGACATCATCTTGAAATGGTCTCCCGATTATCTGCATTCCACAGGGCATCCCATCTTGGTCAAATCCCATCGGTACTGACAAGGCCGGAAATCCAGTCGAGTTCCATGCAGGAGTGTGAATTGCGGCCAAGGAAATCGCCTTTCGGTCAGCTCCTTCGAAAGGTGTCGCTCCGTAACCAGTAGTGGGACTCAAAAGCACTTCAACACCAGCTTCGTCCATCTGAGCCAGTACTGCTTTTCGTGCAATTTCTCGGACGCGCTCAACCTGAACGAGATCACCGGCCGAGATAAGCGCACCCTGGGCAATCGTGAGTCGGGCCGGTCGTCCGTATTGGGTCCATTTGTCGCGTAGTTGATTGCGGTGCCATGAGAAAGCTTCAGCTTGTAACGCTATAAATGTGCCATCGTGCATCGCTTCGTAATGGGGGACCTCAAAGGGCACCATTTCTACGCCCGCGACCCGCATATCGTTAACCGCATCGTCGAAGACCGCCATCATTTGCTCAGAACTCGCGTCTATCAACGACCGGTTCGTTACGACACCAGCCTTTTTTGCAGCCTTATCTTCGTTGAGGGTCGCGACGTAATCGAGGGGCGGCCTCCGCACCGTGGTCCTATCAGTAGGGTCGAAGCCAGCCATGACGGTCAGCATCGCAGCACAATCCCACACCGAGGTCGCCATCGGACCGATGTGGTCATAACTGAGCCCTAAGGGGATACAGCCGCTTTTTGGCACCAACCCAAACGTTTGTTTAAACCCGCTGATACCACAGTAGGCGGCAGGCAATCGAACGCTTCCACCGGTATCTGTTCCCAATCCGCCGAAAAATTGACCGGACGATATGCCGTTAGCTGTGCCGGAGCTAGAACCGCCAGTCCAACGGTCAGCATTCCAGGGATTTCGCGGAACCGGGAAAGGTTTGTCAAAATCGGGAAACCCGATGGCGTACTCCATCGTCGTTGTCTTCCCCATGACCACCGCACCAGCGCCCCGAAGACGTTGGAGTAGAGGCCCATCGCCCTGGTCTCCCCAAGATGGATCTTGCGCTAATGATTGGGCCGAGGTAGGTCCTTCGTCGGTTGAGATGATGTCCTTAATTCCCAAAGGGATGCCGTGTAAGGGTCCCCGATCCATTCCGGACCGGAGCTCACTGTCGGCCCGATCAGCGGCATCGAGGGCACTCTCATCAAAGCGACACAGGTACGTTCCCAGAATTGGGTTGAGCCGGTCCGAGGCCTGTAAGGCTCGCTCTACCAACTCGCGGCTAGTGATTTTCCCAGAGCGGAGGTCGCTTGATGCCCTTTGAATCGAGTTGCTTTCCACGATCAAGAATCCGACTCTGCTCGAAAGATCGCTGCTGTTACCCCGTCGCCGGTGTCAACGTCGTACATCCGGTCGACTTTTCGTCTCAATGCGGGGAAGATTCGCCCCAGCGAAGCAAGGTCCGCCCCTGTCGGTTCGATTCCTGCAATGCCAAGCATCGCTTGGATTTCAACCAAAGAATCAGAACTGGAGGGGTCTTGTACATCAGCCATGATTCCACCTTATGACCGAACACCTAACCGCTGCCGACAGCACCAGGTTTGAAGCGCCATTACAGAACCGGTTTACCGTTCATTTCGCCCAACGAATCGGCCAATAGTTCCAGGCGTTCGCCATCGGGTCCGTTGAAGTAAATCGAGTTCGCATGCTCGAAAGTGATCTCAACCCCAGCCGCTTCTAGTTTCGACCGTAAGTGAATTTGCTTGTCGCGTGTCACAGAGATAGCCAGGTGATGCATCGATCCCAATACCTCAGAATATGAGTCGAGGTTCAGACCGGGAAAGTCGAAAAACGCCAGCGCGTTACCGTTCCCAACGTCGAAAAAGAAATGAGTCGAGCCTCGGGAGTCCCGATTTTCGAACAGTTCGGTGAGAGGGAATTCGAGAACTCCCTGATAAAAGTCGATCGTGCGTTCCACGTCGGAACTCAGAAGAGCTAAGTGATGAACCCCGCCGGCCGACGAGGCAGGTCGGTGGTCGGCGGCGACAAGGTGCACTTGCCTGAGTTGTTCCCATTCAGCGTTGCGGTCTTGTTCTTCGCCATGCTTAGATTCGTTCACTGTTTCACCTTCAGTTCAACCACTCTGACACTCAACCCCGAACACTCCAGTTTCACCGTTCGAGCCATTTCATGGCCACGTGTTCGTCGGGGTTAAGTTACCTCCGCCTATTGTGTCGATCATGACAACCGTTCATTCATCAGCTTCGGCGTCAGCCGCGTTGGAAAAGTTCAATATCAAAAACTCGACTGCCATTCAGGTCGGCGATTTGTACCTGTTCAGCGGCATGACCGCCATCGATTTGAACACGTTCGAAGTAAGCAATGGCGACCTAGCAACCCAAGCCCGTATTACTTTAGAAAACTTTGGTTTAATTCTCGAAGATTTTGGTCTCTCCCTCGATCATGTTGTGAAGGTCAACGCCCAACTCACCAATGTTGACGACTTCGCTTTGTGGAACGAGGTATTCCTCGACGTGTTCGAGTCACCGTATCCATGTCGGACCACAGTGGGAGCGCCGCTGGTGGTCGGAGACATTGAAGTTGAAATCACGGCCGCGGCGACCCCCCGCCGTTAAAGATCTATCAGTTGTCGTGAATGAGTAACTTCACTTCGGGGGACCATGCGACTTTTTAGTAATAAGCGACGACCAGTTCATCTAGGACCACATTGCGCGGAACGGCTTCCCCGTCTCGCTCCCGACGCGCATCTCGACCGGTGGCCCAGGTTGACTCCGGGTCTACCCCGCGAAAAGTCAACTCCCGGCCCACAATCAGTAATGAACGGCTTAGCACGGTACCAAGCGCTGTTCGACGCTGCGCGCCGAGGAGAACCTGCCCCGGAGCGGGCACCTATTCCCGGTGGGCCTGATGATGTTTCGGCGAACCTCACCGCCGGCTGCTATTTCCTTGACGCCGACGCCGCCGCTACCTGTCTCGTACCCAGCGATGCATGGTTCAGCAACTCAACTACCGAAATGGCCACCCATCGTTGGGCTGTGGTCGTGCTCATCGATTTTGCCCACGGCGTCGAATCGGGCCGCCCCGGCGACGATTGGCTAGTGGGGAGTCAACAAGCGGCCGCAGATCTGAGGGCCGCAGAGCTAGCAGTGATCACCGCTGGATACATTCGCAATCTGGGATACGACGCCACTGCGCACACTGCCCAGGCCAGTGACCTGAATTTAGGACGTGTTGCTTTACAAGCTGGTCTCGTGGAAATCTCCGACGATGAGCTCCGTAACCCTTGGTCGAAACGCGGCTTCGGAATCGGAGTAGTGACTACTGACCTTGAGGCGACACCGCAGGGCCCGTTGGCCCCCCGTTCTTGGGGCGATCGCATTCGCTCCCACGGGCCACTGTGGTGGTTAGGGTTCGGCGGCACCAGGCCCGGGTGGGGCAGGCTGCGAGGCGAGCACCGTCCTCTGCACATGGGTAGTTACCCCATGGAACGCATCCAGCGAGTTGACGCCGCAACCACTTTAGTAATCGATGAGGAGATCCCGAGAGTGCCCCAACGGGCAAGTTTCTTTGACCGTCCCATACATGGAGACTTGGGGACCAAGTTTGTCGAGGATCGCAAAGTCTTCGCTACCAAAACCCCGTCCGCGCGGGCTTACGTGTCGATGATCCGTTCTATGGTCCCGCACCAAGACGGGCCAGTCGCCACGGACCTGGCCCAGGGCACTGAAGATCCCAACGTCAACGCGTCAGCTGTCAAGGCACTTGCCCATTTTCTCGGTGGGGACATGGTCGGAATCTGCCCGGTTCCTCGATATGCGTGGTATTCGCACGACGCTGATGGCGAACCGATCGAGCCCTACCACCAAAATGCGATAGTCATCCTTCTTGATCAAGGCTACGAAACCATGGAGGGCGCCTCAGGTGACGACTGGATTTCGGGTGCTCAGTCAATGCGGGCTTACATGAGAGGCGCCGAGATAGCAGGTGTCATTGCCGAGCACCTACGGGGCCTCGGCTGGTCAGCCCGCAGTCAGACCAATGCCCTCTCACACGTCCTTCACATACCGCTAGTGCTCAATGCTGGTCTCGGAGAGTTGAGTCGAATCGGTGAGTTGGTCTTGAACCCATTCGTTGGCCCCCGGTTCAAGTCAGTAGTGGTCACGACTGACATGCCTGTGACCCCCGACCGTCACATCGACTTCGGCCTCCAGGATTTCTGCCAAAAGTGCACCAAGTGCGCCCGAGAGTGCCCTTGCGGCGCGATCAGCTTCGGGGACAAGGTCATGTTTAACGGTTATGAGATGTGGAAACCGGACGCAGA
>DCYM01000250.1:9767-12832 GCA_002331465.1 Candidatus Neomicrothrix sp. UBA2110
CCGTACAACACCGAAGGTTTACTGTCTCAGCGGATGTGGTTGTGGGCTGCGATCCACCTTCCGTTTTTGCGCGGCAGTATCGCTCGCTGGGATGATCGCGTTGGGAATGGTTCTATCAACCTGTTGAAGAAGTGGTGGTGGGATCTCGAATTCGTCAACGATCGAACCGTCGAACCTTCCAAAGGAACCAACCGGCGAGAGCTTGACCTGAACGGAGGCAAGTTCGCTAAACGCCAAAAAATTGCGATGTACTTCGCCGATCAAAACCCATCTCCCGGTGCGGTAAGGGTGGCCATCAAACCAAATCGCAAAGAGGCAGTTGAGCGAGGTGCTGCCGCTGAGTCCCCAGCCGCGGCACGCGACAGGCTGGATGTGTAGTTTTATGCCTCCAAGTTCGGTGAATTCACCCGATTCTCGGCTTCGTTGATCTGAACCCGGAGGGTGTAACAGCAACGCTTAATCTTTGAGGGGATGTCTCACCAGACCAAAGATCTCCCGGTAGTACCAACTTTCTACAAGAGTGAAGCGCGCTGGCCGTGGTTCAAAAACGAGTCTCTGAGCGGCAAACAGGGGCGATCTGTTAGCTAGGTCGCGAGAGTCGTGAAGAACCAAGGCACTGAGCCGATCGTCATTGCCGACGACATCTTCGACTGTGTAGTGGCACCGTCTTCAGCCCACAACGAAAGATTTGTGAGACATGAAAACGTCAGCTATTAAATACAAACTGATTTATAAAGCGTTCAGCGCGCCAGCGGGCCTCGTAAGAGACTGCCTGGAGTCAAACCAGTGGTCTCACCGTCTTCCACCAATACCCCGCCGTTCACGATGGTGGCTCTGAATCCGGTCGCAGTCTGACGAAGGCGCGGCGCGCCACTTGGAAGATCGTGCCGCAGTTCAGGCAAGTTGGGAGCGACTGTCTCAGGGTCAAACACATTTATATCTGCTGCCTTACCTTCGGCTAGCACCCCACGATCATCGAACCCCCAGGCCCTCGCGGGGACTTGGGTCATTCGATGCACGGCCTCTTCCAGGCTAAATGCACCCTGATTACGTACCCAGTGACCGAGCATGTGACTTTGCAAGGACGAGTCCATGATCTGCGTGACGTGGGCGCCACTGTCGCTGAAGGTTGGGATGGCGTATGGATGACGCATCAACTCAAGGACCACGTCTTGATCCTGGTTCGCTGCAGCTTGAATGAAGAAAATATCGAGATCGTGTGCGAGTGCTACGTCTAAGAAGACTTCCATCGGGGTTGCATTGCGTTCGGATGCAAGATCGGCGATGGACTGAAAAGGTGGAAGCGCTGAGTTCTCCATCGGATAGATGTGTTCCCATTCAGGCTTCCGAGCTTCGGCGCCTATTGAACGTCCGTAGTCACCGTGAACTGCCTCTTCGATCAGTCGGGTTCGCGTAATTGGATCCCGGAGAGCTGCCTTCTGCTCTTCCAATGACCGGGTTCTCAAATCGGCCCATACCGGCAGCGAATCAAACGGAAGCCTCGTTGCGAAGGAGAGCAAAACACCGAAATATCGGGTATGCACCTGAGCCCATGACCGGCCGCCACCGTTGTTGATTCGGTCCAATAGTTCGACTACCGGTTTCCAACCATTATCGCCTTGATTTGTCGCCAACATGCCGTAGGTGATCGGTACTCCTGTCCGGATTGCCAAGTCGACGAGACGGCTGATGTAAGCCTCACGTTTTTCGGGATCGCTCGATCGAAGGTGATGGTGATGAGCTAGCTCGAAGATTCCTACGCCCATTCGTCCCATCTCCGAGACGAGCACGTCGATCTCGTTCCATCCGGCCATCCGACTAGCGACTGGGCGGTCATCTGACGTCGCGTGGTTGACTGAGATTGAGGTCGTAAAGCCCATAGCGCCCGCTTGGATGGAATCTCGCAACTGACCCACCATGCGGGCAAGGTCGTCGTCGTCGGCTTCTTGCTCAAAAGCTCGTTCGCCCATAGCCCAGGTGCGAAGGGCTGAGTGACCGACATACCCGGCATAGTTGATGCCCTTTGGCGTTCGATCAACGAAGTCAAGATATTCCGGATAGGTCTCCCAGGACCAGTCGATACCGGCAGCCATTGCATCCGCAGAAATGTCCTCGGCCCGTTCGAGATTTCGGACTACGAGGTGCCGTTCGTTCGCGCGCACTGGGGCCAAAGTAAAGCCACAATTACCCATGACTGCTGTAGTCACTCCGTGAAAGCATGAACTTTCGCCGAGAGGGTCCCACGCGATCTGAGCATCCATATGGGTGTGGACGTCAACGAACCCTGGGCTTACCACATGCCCTTCCGCATCAATTTCTCGGTCTGCTCGGCGACCGTTAAAACTGCCGATCTCAGTAATCAATCCATCTTGGATCATGACGTCAGCCCGCACGCCGGGCTGCCCGGTCCCGTCAATTACTGTTCCGCCACGAATAATAAGATCGCTCACCACTGCCCCCTAGCGTCGCCGGGGGTCCCCTCCCCTGACGGTGCCACGATAGCGCCACGACTAAATAGGACTCGCATAGTTAGCCAAGAAATAAATCGGGGCGTTGAATTCTCGGGTCTCCCATGCCCTGTTGAATGTTCATCAACGTTCACGCGCCGGTCATATTGGTTTGTTCGCGTTCCCCAACAACGAAGAGCTACTAGCTAACTGCCCTCAACTAGAGCTGTTGTTGGGGGAGACACTGACTAATCCGCTATTTCTACGGAAATACAAGCACCTCCAGCTTCAACCTGACCCTGGTCGCCTGCCGCTATACAGAGGCCGTCCTCAGGGATGCGAAGGTCGAAAGATAATGAGAAGGCGCCGTCGGCTGGCATTCCAACTTTGAGGTTGCTGAGATCACAGGTGGCGGTGCCAGTTCTCGTCAAAGTGGGCACGTCAGTCGCGGTACATATCAACACGTAGATCGGTGGCCCCGCCCAATTCGCCCCAGCGACATTCATCGTCCACAACCCAGAGCTAGGCACCGACGCCAAGAATCCCCCGCCGGGCGCCACAAGAATTTCCACTTCACCAAGAGGTCCCGCCGGTGCGGTAGTAGTAGGCGCAGCGGTA
>DCYM01000253.1 GCA_002331465.1 Candidatus Neomicrothrix sp. UBA2110
GCAGGAATGCGAGTTCTGGACACGACCACCGCCTGGGCCGGCCCTATGGCAGCATGTCTGCTCGCGGACTATGGCGCTGACGTTGTTCGAGTTGCGATGCCGGGAGATCAAGGGTTGTCTTGGAAACCTTTGATTGCTGGAACATCCCGATCTTTTGCAGAAGAAACCGTGAATCGAAATAAGAGAAGTGTGACGATCGATCTTCGAAAGCCCGAGGGTGCAGAGACGTTCTTAACGCTTGTGTCTTCGGCTGACGTAGTTATCGAAAACTTCAAGCCAGGCACACTTGCAGGGTGGGGTGTCGGATACGAACAATGCCGATACATAAAACCTGATCTTGTGTATGTCTCGCTTAGTGGCTGGGGGCAGTTCGGACCCGAGTCGGAACGACCCGGATATGACCCGGGCGCGCTGGCCCACAGCGGATGGATGGCCCTGAACGGATCCATTGAAGGACCTCCGACCAAGGCCCCGACATTTCTTGCTGATGACCTCGCAGGTTTACATGCGGCGCTTGCCGCGTTGTCCGCTCTTCGCCATCGCGATGCAACGGGTGAAGGCCAACATGTAGATGTTTCTCTTCTCGACTCGATTCTTTACCAGTCCAACGGTTACCTGACCTTGGGGGCGACAGGCGATCCTCTCGAACGGTGGGGTAGCCAAGTAAGAGTTTGCGCGCCGACAAACTGCTACCAATGCCGAGACGGCCATGTGTTTATTGCACTTATCCTCGATTCTCATTGGATTCGGCTCACCGAAGTGCTTGGTTGTCCTGAACTCGGTACTGATCCTCGCTATCTCACTAACGAAGATCGTGTGGTCCACCGATCCGAAGTCAACGCTTTGGTAGCGGACTGGTGTCGAGATCGAAGCAAAGAGGAAGTTGTTGCCGCTATTGACGCAGCAGGCATCGTGATTTCGTTGGTCAACACATTCGCGGATGCTGCACGTGACCCCCATATTCTTGAACGCGACATGTTGCAACTGACGGAACTAGCCGATGGGTCTTCGGCACCGTTGACAGGCCCGGCGGCAAAGTTCAGCCGCACTCCTGTCGGAGTGCGGCACGGGGCGCCTCGTCCAAACCAACATACGGATGAAATCCTTGCTGAGGTAGGAGTGACGAGAAAACAGTTGGAACTCCTTCGCCAGGCCGGGGTGATTGATTGAGGGATCGCCTCCCGCTGTCCCTTCCTGCTGTCACTATGTAACGGATGAACATGGTCTTGATATCAGCAGTTGTGGTTTTGGCCGTGGCGCTCGGTTATCTCGCTAACCAACTACGTCAACGAACAGCCGACATTTCTAGTGTGGAACCCGGAAGCCGGATCGATGCCGAAGGGCTGGTTACCGCCGTCAAAGAAGCCGTTGATGCGCAAGTGAGTAAAGCTGCCCAGGAGGCGTTGAAGAACAACACGGAACTGGCCGGTCAACTCATTGACGAACGTGCTCGCACTCTCGAAGAACAAACTAAGAATCTGCTGCAACCGGTTACGGAGCAGATGGGCCAATTGAAAGCGTCCGTCGGCGATTTAAAATCAACCTACGAAAACAACAAAGGCTCTGTTGACCGACTCAATGAGAGCCTCACTCAACAAATTAATGAACTCAATGCCCGGACGGGTGCGTTAGCCGGCGCGTTGAAGTCTCCTTCCGCTCGAGGCGCTTGGGGTGAGAATCAGCTTCGAAATATCATTGATCTTTCGGGGATGGCGTCATATTGCGACTTCTCAGAGCAAACCACCTCGGTCGGTGACGACGGTGCGCTTCGCCCCGATTTAACCGTGAGGTTGCCCAACGGCGCTGCCTTGGCAGTGGACTCCAAAGTTCCATTGGCGTCGTACCTTCGCATGCAAGAAATCGATGATCCAGGGGCTAGAGAAGTTGAGATGAAGGGCCACGTGAGGGCGATGCAAACTCATGTGAAGGCCCTGGCGGACAAGCGTTATTGGGCGTTATTCGATGAGGCACCCGACTTTGTCGTGATGTTCGTCCCAGGAGAATCTTTTCTCGCAGACGCGTTGCGCGCGGAGCCCGGACTGATGGATGAAGCAATGCGCCAACGGGTGGTCATTGCTTCACCGATGAGTCTTATGGCTTTGCTCTTGACTGTCGCTCGAGGTTGGCAGACCACATTGTTAGCTGAGAATGCAAAAAAGGTTGAAGAGCACGGACGGGAGTTGCATCGCCGGGTGGGAACGACACTGGCGGCGATGGCTAAAACCGGTCGTGGTCTAGAGAGCGCTACCAAGGCCTATAACGAAATGGTAGGGAGTGTGGAGAGCCGAGTGCTTCCTACGCTGAGAAAGTTCAATGAGTTAGGTGTGTCAGGGGAAGAATTACCCGAAGTGAAACCAATTGAGAGCACTACTCGAGATTTGGCGTCGCGAGAACTAGAGAATGGACCTGGGCCGACTGACTAATTCTTCTCGCATGGTTAGGTTGAACTGTGTGCGGCTTCGATGAACGGTTCAATCATTTCCAAATTGGCATCAAGGTGTTTACTTCCCTGACGCAAAAAAGGAATTAGTAACTGGGTAACTCCGGCTTCGGCGTAAGCATCGACCAGTGACGCGTCCATTCGGTCGTTCACTGCGCCAACATGAATTTCGAGTTCTTCGATTGAGCGGCCCTCGGCTTCCATGAATCGAGCTAGGCGATTTACCATTTCCTTGCTGTCTTCAGGCGAAAGATTGATGCCATACCAACCTTTTCCAAAACGTGCCGTGCGACGAAGTGCCGCATCAGAATGCCCTCCGACGCAGATAGGAATTCCACCCATCTGAACCGGTTTGGGATCCATCCGACATTCTCGTAACTGATACATATCGCCCTCGAAAGAACTCACTTCGTCGTTCCAGAGGGTGTTGATCACCTCGAGGTATTCGTCACATCGTTTGCCTCGATTCTCCCAAGGTGCGCCGCAGGCCTCAAATTCTTCCCAACTCCAGCCAACCCCCACACCGAAATCGAGACGACCGTTGGACAAGAAATCGAGCGTCGCGTATTCCTTGGCTGCATACACAGGGTTGTTTTGAGGAAGAATGCAGATACCGGTACCTAGACGGAGAGTGGATGTGCAGGCCGCCAAGAAACCGATGCTGCTCACCATGTCCATCAACCCACTGCCGTTAGGGAACCGGAACACACCATCGGAACTACCGGGGTATTTCGACTCGTAGTCGTTGAATAACACGACGTGTTCGCCCAACCAAAACGAATGAATCCCCATGGACTCGGCCTTTTGTCCGAATTCCTTCAGGAATTCGGGGGTTGCGACGGGTGATCGTAACGGAGTGAACAAGCCGATCTTCATCGAATATGTCTTTCTTCTAAGCAATTTTGGCGGAGATCACCATTGCAGAGGTACATGTCGAGGGCCGCGAACTTGACCACTAGACCAAGTAACCGCATTGAGGTCGGTTAGTTCGAATTCAGGAATACGACGGAACCACTCCTCGAGTGCAACTTTGATTTCCATTCGAGCCAAGTTGGACCCGAGGCATCGGTGTATACCCAACCCGAATGCTGAATGACGGTTTACTTCTCGGTCGATTTGAAAAGTATCTGCATCTTCCATGAAATCGGTATCGCGATTCGCTGCTCCGAAGGGGAGCAGTACCCGCTGTCCGGGACACAGGGTTGTACCGGAGATCTCAACCTCGTCGGTAATGACTCTGGCCATCGTTACGGGGGAGTAGAAGCGCAGAAATTCCTCGACTGCCGGGTCGAAGGAAGTGCTATCGCGAGCTAGGCGTTGACGATCTTTTGGGTGTTGTCCTAAATGCCAGAAGGAGGAACCGATAGAACTCCAAGTGGTGTCGATCCCGGCCAGGAGAAGAAGAAAAAGTCCTCCCATGATCTGATTATCATCCATCGGTTTGTCGTCGACTTCGGCTTCGAGAAAGTAGGTGACGATATCGTCACGCGGGTCTGCGCGACGTGCCTTCACGTACTCACGGAAGTAGTCGAAAACCTCTTTAGTTGCCGCTTGAGCGACATTTAGGTCAGTAGGTCCGATTTCAAGTAACTCTTGGATCCATTTACGAAAAAGATCACCGTCTTCCTCTGGGATGCCGATCATGCGAGCAATGACCTTGACTGGTATGTGCTGGGCGTAGTCCGCGCTGGCGTCACAGGACCCGGAATCGGCAAATTCGTCAAGTAA
The DNA here is from genome assembly GCA_002331465.1 of Candidatus Neomicrothrix sp. UBA2110. GTDB lineage: Bacteria > Actinomycetota > Acidimicrobiia > Acidimicrobiales > Poriferisodalaceae > UBA2110. The sequence goes on from DCYM01000253.1 coordinate 4,169, forward strand.
TTCGTTGCATATTTGGCGCGTGATGGGGATCCATTTTTCGATTGCCTTCGGAGAAAAGGCAGGTAACAGTGCGCGGCGATGATCTTGGTGTTCAGGAGGATCGGACGTGATTGGAGGGCTGCGGAAACTGCCGATATCACTGACAGGGAGATCATTAACGATTACTGATTTTGATGAGAAATGTTCAGTG
>DCYM01000092.1:0-489 GCA_002331465.1 Candidatus Neomicrothrix sp. UBA2110
CAAAACCAGTGGTATGTGCACCTCAGCCGCACCGAAGGGGCGGACCTAGGTGTTATCAAGTCAGTATTAGGAGATCTTCGAGCCGCATGCGCTGCTGAGGACATCAACCTCACACTCGGCATTGGGCCCGGGCTTTTGCCTGACCTGACTGACGATGTCCCTGAGGACTTCCAACCGTATGTCACGGTTGAGTCCGACGATGGTTCGGGCCGGCAAGCCAAAGGCACCCAAGAAGAACTTCTTTTGTGGCTCAACCACGATGACAAAGGCAAAATTTGGAAAGCCCAATACGACGCGCGTACGGCGCTCGCAGGCCACATGGCTGTTGCCCGTGAAACGCCCACATTCATCTACGGCGACTCTCTCGATATGACTGGGTTTAAGGACGGCACCGGCAACCCCGCCGACGAGGACCAGCCGGCAGTTGCGATCGTCGCTGATGGAGACGCTGGCGCAGGCGGAAGTCACATCATCGCTCAACGTTGGGTG
>DCYM01000092.1:887-15410 GCA_002331465.1 Candidatus Neomicrothrix sp. UBA2110
TCCCGGGTATCGAAAAGACCGAAACCCAAGAGCCATACAGCCATCTCAGCCATGTCGAACTGCGTGAAGACGGAAATCACGGTAACGAAGGCTCTGCTAAACGAAACGAAATAGCACGGCGTTCGACTCCGTATGCGTTCCACGATGGAACGGTCGGGCTGTATTTCATGGCATTTTGCAAAGATCAGGCCCCGCTGCGAGAGCGGTTGCGCAGGATGTATGGCCTAGATGACGCCAATGGTGTTCGCGACGCTATGACCGATTATACGAATCCTGCGTCAGGGTCCTTCTATTTCGCGCCGAGTGAAGAAACACTTGATGCCATAACTGGCTAGAGCTTGGCGGTACCGAAAAAATAACGAACTTTGTGGCGGCTGGTTATCGAATCAGCCGCCACAACGCGTTCATGGTCAACTCGCTGAAGTCACTTCCCATTGAACGAGAGTGAATCCGGGGTCTCCATCATCGTGGTCTTCGAAAATGACTGAGACAGGTGCCCCAATCTCAATCTCCTGTAGGGGATCACCTAGCAAATTTCCGACCATTCGAATGTTGTCCGCCTGAGGTAACTCGACCAAAACGATGATGTAAGGACCTCGATCGGTGAGAGCTCTGTGGACCGGGTGGTGAGGACGCTGCCAACTATAAATTCGGCCGACCGGATCGATGTTTACCCAGTCAAGTTCCATCGAGTTGCACGCGTGACACATCCACTCGGGCCCCCACTGGTGAACTTTGCAGTTGCTGCAGCGTTGAACACGTAGTTCATGAGCCCGCGTACCTTCCCAAAATGGGACGTCAAGACCGTCGGTGGCAGGAGCTGGCTGCCTGAGACCCGGCAAATGAGGTTCTGATGTGGATTTGTTCATCCCAGTGCCTCCTGAGTTCCATAAATTGCTGTCGAAGCCACGGCGACCATCGGACCGGCATTAGCTAAAGCCACTTTGACGTCTGGAACTTGATTGCAAGACTCACCGCGTACTTGTCGGACCGCTTCAACCTGAAGCCCGAGGCCGTGCATGTAGCACTCCGCGAGGTTTCCTCCACTGGTGTTGAGGGGAAGATTGCCGCCGTCTGCACGTAAGTTTTCGAAAGTGAGTACCTCGTCGGCGTTTTCGTAGGTACAGAGTCCGTGTTCGATCAAACTCATCACCACCCCACCGGTGAAGTTCTCGTAACTCTGGACGACATCAATATCTTGTGGTGTCACTCCGGCCTGCTCATATAGATATTTCGCTGCGGGCTTGAAACTTGATGTGACGTAATCCGTAGCATTTTCTGCCGTTGCTCCAGATCGATGGCCGCCACTTTGTTGAGCACCTAGCACGAGTGCTGGCACCTTTGGTAGGTCCATCGCTCGGTCGCTTCTGGTGATGATCATGGCGGCGGCCCCATCGTTTTCAAGACAACAATCGAACAATCGGTAGGGCTCGGTGATCCACCGTGATGCGTCGTAGGTTTCCGCGTCGAGAGTGCGTCCGTTCATCACGGCGCGGGGGTTGTTCTGGGCGTGGTGATAGCAGGCCATAGCAATTGAGCGCATGGCGTTTCTTCCGACGCCGTGTTCATGCATGAAGCGAGTTGTGCGCATCGCGTACATCTGAGCTGCGCTCATCATGCCGTAAGGCAAGGTGTAGGCAGCGCCTCCGCTAACTGGGCGGGAGCCTCCGCTACGTCCGAACCTTCCGAACTGACCTTGAGCTAGACCGCGATAGGCGACCACGACATCGGCCGATCCAGCCGTAATTGCACCAGCAGCATTTTGTACCGCTGCCGCTGCGCCTCCTCCTCCGCTTGTCCACTGCATATTTGAGTAACGAAGTTCCGGAAGTCCTAAAGCGTTCGCTAGTCGCGGCGGGTCATTCCGATCGTTGGAATAGGAACAAAAACCGTCGATTTCCTTAGGATTGATCCCGGCATCCTCACACGCGGCGAGAATTGCTTTCAACACTAAAACGAACTCAGGATCGGAAGATTGGCCATGTTTGTAATAGGTCGTTTCGCCGACCCCAACGACCGCGGTCTTTCCTCTGAGGTTGTAATCGTCACTCATAATTAAGTGACGGTAGCTCCTCTTGTTGCCAACGTGCTGAGTTCGGGTCCCTGGAGTCGACAAGGTAGCCAGCTATTCATGATCTTTGCGCCAAGGATTTGGTAGAAGTCGATTGCTGTTTGGTTCCAATCGAGTACTTGCCACTCCAGCCTGGGACAGTCGCGCTCCTCCGCAATTCGTGCCAGCGTCGCGAGCAACAGTTTTCCGATGCCGACGCCACGGTGCTGCTCTGGCACGAAGAGGTCTTCAAGGTAAATTCCTGGTCTACCTCGCCAAGTGGAATAGTTGTGAAAGAACAGAGCAAAGCCTCGAACTTCGCCGGTTACTTCAGCTAGAAGACACTCGAACGGTGGCTGGTTTAAGCTCAGCTGTGCACCGATGCTTTCTGGAGTCGCCTCCACTGCGTCGGGCTCTCGCTCGTATTCGGCTAAGCCTTGAATCAAGCCGCAAATGGTGTGGGCGTCGTCCGCAGTAGCGAAGCGAATAGTGGTTTCGGTCACGGCCATGGCCTAGCACTAGGTTGATGGCTTTAGCTACTTAACGCTTGATATCGATTAAACAAATGCCCAACGTCGCTGCAGCGACTAGAAAAGTTACCGATGAGCAACAACCAACTGTCCCAGTTTCGACGCAGCATCGACAATATTGACGCTGCCCTCATCCACATGCTCGCGGAACGTTTTCGTATTACCCAGGCCGTTGGTCAGTACAAAGCTGAATCGGCGATGCCACCAGCTGATCCGGAGCGCGAACAAGAACAAATCAAGCGGTTACGAAAACTCGCTGAAGAAGCAGGGCTAGACCCAGAATTCTCAGAAAAATTCTTGCGATTCGTGATCGACGAAGTGATTCATCATCATGAACGAATTGCAGACGGACCGCCGTAATTCGTAGTTAGGGCAGTTTGGTTACGTGTCGGACCGCTGCTTGAGAACGTCGCTCAATGTGTCGAAAATCGTGCCGATCTCATTGTCTGTAATTATTAGCGGGGGACAAAACGCGATTGCTTCGCCAATTCCTCTACACACCACGCCGTTGTTAATCATCGCATCCCTAGTGGGAATAGCGTCGCCCCCGATCTCACAGGCCCAGATTCCACCGATTCCCCGAAAGCTTTGAATCATGCCGTCGCCGAGTAATGCCGTGAAGCCTTCGCTCATTCTTTGCCCGATCCGTTGGGCTGCGTTGACTAGCCCCTCATCTTCAATTACTTGGATGTTGGCAACAGCAGCGGCAGCGGCGGTGGGATGACCTGAATAGGTATATCCGTGCATGAGTTTCGCGGTTTCATCACTGACTAACTCGTCGGCCAGTGCCTGAGAAATAATCACGCCTGACAAGGGTAGATAACCGGATGTGACTCCTTTAGCGAATGTCAACATGTCGGGCGTCACATCAAATGTTTGACTCGCGAACCACTGCCCCGTCCTGCCGAATCCGCAAATCACCTCATCAAATATCAATAGGGCACCGTGCTGATCGCACAAACGACGAAGCCCCTCGAGATAGCCGTCTGGTGGCATAAGCACCCCACCTGCGCCTTGTACAGGCTCACAAATGACAGCGGCAATCCTTGATCCATGTTGGGCAAACAGCGAAGCTGCCTCTTCTATATCATCATTTGGGATCTCGATTACATGTGGGAGGAGATCGCCCCAGCCGACGCGATTCGATTCGATTCCCTGAACGCTGGTTCCTCCAAAATTGACACCGTGGTAACCGCCGGTCCTCCGAACGATGATTTGACGGTCAGAGTCACCTCGACGTTGGTGGAACATTCGCGCCAGCTTCAGAACAGTGTCCACAGCTTCAGAACCGGAACATCCCAGAAAAACTTTTCCCTCGGGATGTGGAGATACACGCCGTATGGCCTCGGCTGCTTGCGCTGCGGGCTCGTTGGTGAACGGATCAAAAGTGTTGTAGGTCTGCAACTGATCAAGCTGGTGCTTGATCGCGTTAATCACCTTGGCGTTGCCGTGACCAATCTGACATAGCCACAGGCTCGCCATCCCATCGAGGTATTGCTTCCCTTTGTCATCTACCAAGGTGCAATCTTTAGCGCTGACGATGTTGATGAAATCAGCCTCCGACTTGCTAGACAGGCTGAAAGCGTGAATCAGTGCATCAGTCACGTGCGTCCCCTTCGGTACCCGTTCCTCCATGGAACTCTCACAGCCTACGACGCGGCCCACGTCCACGTTGCCGCAACGGATCTTGATAGACGCGCCTAATGCGGAGGTACCCTTCCAGAACGCGCTGAATGATCACTTCGTAGTTGGGGTAATGAAATGTCACTGAGTTATGGTCGACCGATGGTGTCCATTCCGGGTCCATCAGTGATCCCGGATCGTGTGCTTGCAGCGATGCACCGCCCGATGCCGAACATCTATGAAGGAGAATTAGTCGAAATTTCCTACAGTGTGCAAGACGATCTGCGGAAAATAGCGCGGACTGAACAACCGGTTTACATCACTGTTTCGAATGGCCACGGCGCATGGGAGATGGCTATCAGTAACACCTTGTCTCGAGGCGACAAGGTGCTAATCCTTGAGTCTGGGCGCTTTGCGGTTGGATGGGGTGAGATGGCGGAAACCTCGGGAGTGAAGACGGAGATTTTGCCTGGAATCGACGCGGATCCGGTCGATCCCGCGGCCGTCGAACAGCGCCTAAAGGCCGACCTTTCGCGAGAGATAACGGCAGTCATGGTTGTCCAAGTCGATACCGCGACCTCGGTCCGTAACGATATCCCAGCTATCCGAGCTGCTATCGATGCGGCCGCACACCCTGCACTGCTAATGGTTGACTGCATAGCGTCCCTCGGCTGTGAGCCATATGAACATGACGACTGGGGAGTGGACATCACAGTTGCAGCTACTCAAAAAGGATTGATGGTGCCACCCGGACTTGGGTTTGTCTTCCCAAGTGAAAAAGCGCTTGTAGCGCACAAAAGCGCTGATCTACGAACCGGCTATTTCGATTGGGGTCCGAGAACTAACCCTGATGAGCATTACAAAATTTACTGCGGAACCCCACCGATCCAACATTTGTGGGGGATGCGCGAGGCTCTCGACATGCTGTTCGAAGAAGGACTCGAAAGTGTGTGGAATAGGCACAGAATCCTTGCAGATGCGGTCAGATCGGCCGTCCAAGCCTGGAAAGCTGAAGATGGGTTTTCGTTTAACGTCACTGAACCCGAATTCCGATCGAATTCCGTTACTACTGTCCTCACAGGTGATGTCGATGCAAGCGAACTTCGTCGAATCGCCGAACAAGATTGTGGGGTAACCCTCGGTATTGGTCTCGCTGAGTTCGCTGATCGAGCCATACGCATCGGCCACATGGGGCATCTCAACCCACCGATGATTCTTGGAACGCTTGGCACGATTGAAGCTGCCCTTACTAAAATGGGCGCTCCGATGGGAGGGTCCGGTTCCGCAGCTGCGGCTGCCGTCATCGGCTCGGCTCTATAAAGGCCTAGATCGGCAGGTCGCCTGTGGCGGCGCGCGTCGATCCTTGATCGGTCCACGCAGCGATGGTTCGCTGTGCGATTCTCATCTGGTGCACCTCGTCGGCACCATCGGCGAATCGCGCCCAACGAGCATGCTGATACATATGAGCCAATGGGGTATCAGTTGAATATCCAAGGGCGCCGTGAACTTGTATCGAACGATCGATCACCCGACCGAGCATGTTGGCGACGAAGTGCTTTGCCATCGATACTTCAGCCTTAAAGTCGTCTTGCCGGTCGATCTTGTATGCCGCGTGCAACACCATGAGTTTCGCTTGGTACAGCTCCATGGTGCTGTCCGCAATCATCCACTGGATACCTTGTTTTTCTGCTAACAGCGACCCATGCGAAAAACGATTCAACGAGCGATCAACCATCATGTCCAGAGCGATTTCTGCCTGAGCTATCCATCGCATGCAATGCGCTAGGCGCGCCGGACCTAGTCGATACTGGCCAAGTAGATGTCCTTGCCCGCGCCCCCCAAGCATCTGATTGCTATGGACACGAAGATCTTCAATGAGAATTTCGCTGTGACCGGTGCTGCCATGCATCGTTTCCACTTCGCGCACTTCGTTCCATCCCTCGTGTGGGAGGTCGACGATGAATGCTGAATTACCCGCCTGAGGAATTTCGGGGTTTTCTTCGGTCCGTACGACCAAGATCGCGAAACTTGCGCGATGAGCGTTGGAGATAAACCACTTATGTCCGTTGATTACCCATTCGTCCCCATCTTGGTAACCATTGGTTTGAATCAAGGTTGGGTCGGACCCGGCTACTTCTGGTTCAGTCATGGCGAAACACGACGTCGCTCGCCCCTCACACAGTGGTTTCAGGTATTTCTCTAGCTGCTCTTCAGTGCCCCAATGCAACAGCGTGTGCATATTTCCTTCATCGGGGGCTTGGCAGTTGAGAACCCACGGCCCGTAGTGAGACTTGGCGGCCTCCGCCTGAACCATCGCCAATTGGACATGTCCGAGACCCATACCCCCCCATTGCTCAGGCATGTGCGGTAACCAAAGGCCCTCGGCGAAAGCCTTTTTACGCATCTCAATTAACTTCGATACGTATCCGCTTCGATCTTGTTCGGCGAGCTTTTCTCGTTCAATTACTTCTTCAACCGGTTTAACTTCCCGCTCTATGAAGTCTCTTACCCGTAGGCGCATCTCCTCGAGTTCGGGCGAGAGGCTGAAGTCGATACTCATTAATAGTTCCTAGCTTCGTGTGGCCTGCACCGTAGAACAGGTTTCGTTGGTAATCCGATGGAGAAAATGGTAATCGGCCTTAGACCACCAGCAGACTTCCTAGTCGCGTCTGGTGGTCACAGCGCCCTTTTACTCAGCGGTCTTTAGTGGTATTTCTCGATTGGCCGGATTTGGAATTGGGAAATCCTCCGCACCCATTACCAGACCGCGATCGATGACTGCGACCCTGCGTTTAGGTGGGGGAGGCGGAGATGGAATCCGATTTGGGGGAGTCAATGTCATGACCCCGTGACTCTTCGCTTGAGGCGCAGCAGGTGCAAGCTGGTCCACCTCGACGGCTCCATATATTGGAGGTGTGCCCGCGGCAACCAAGAAAATAATTGCGACCATCGCGAAAACAGTGATGACGCCAAACGCCACCCGATAGCTGGCTAGGTCACGAATTACTCCAACTAAGAAGGGGCCAATACCAACCCCCAGAACCATGACCAGCGAACCCATGCCGTAAATGCGTGGGTAATCCTTTACACCAAAAGCGTCTGCCAGCAAAAGCGGATGAAACATGAGCAGATTTCCCATCGCCATGCCCAGCACTACTGCTCCGACCATGATCATCGGTTTGGAGTCAGCGAGTGCCAAGATGCCGATGCCAGATGACTGCACCACCATCAGGCCCACCGTGAGACGGGTGAGAGACATCTTGAGGGCGGCTATCCCACCGAGAATTCTGGCTATCACACTGGTCGCGCTCAAAACCATCAACACGGCGCGAGCGGTGTCAATATCGATGCGATCTTTCGTCATCTTGAAGGTGTGTTGGATGGCTCCCACCTGGGCCGCCATACAGATGATGAACGTCACTGAGATCAGGACGAAATACCGAGATCGCACGGCTGTCTTAAAGTCAACTCCGTCGGGCGCTTTGGGAAGCTCACCAGAAGCGAGCGGCGGGTCGCCATCGGGCCGGAGCCCCATAGGTTCCGGAGCACCACGAACCAAAAATAGAACCGCGGGCAGCATTCCAACAAGGAATCCGATGGCTAGACGGGGAGCCCAATAGATCATTGAGTCAGCATCAACGACGGTCGCGACAATTGGGCTGAGAACTATTCCCCCAAGTGAGAGCCCAGAAGACGCAATGGACAGAGCCACTGATCGTTTACGAACGAACCAGCGGGTAACAATTGCGGAACTTGGTACCAGACTTGTCAGCGCAAAACCCGTGCCAAAGATGATCATTACGATGACCATTTGGATTTCGTTTCGAACTTGGCCTAAGAGTGCCAACCCAGCGGCTCCGATGAGCGACCCGACTGTCATTACCAGTCGCGCGTCGAAAGTGGCTAGTAGTCGACCCGCGTAGTAGCCGGCTATCCCGGAGCTGGCGAAAAAGATCCCCGTGCCTGCCCCGGCGACACCAACACTGAATCCTTGCTCAACTACAAGGGCGTCTAAAAAAACTCCCTGAGCGTAAAACCCCAGCCCTGAGGTGACGGTCATGGTCACGAAAAGGCCCGCTAGGACCACCCAACCGCGAAAGATCCCCGAGGAGCTACTATTTTCCATTCTCCGCCACGATGCCAGTTAGTGAGCGTTCATGCTTAGCCGTTGGGCGATTTCTGTTTTTTTCTTTTTCTTACTTGGCTGTGGGAACTCCGACGGTGATCGAGTCATTTCCTCTGGACCGGTTGCCGTAACGGTGACGTCCACGACGGAATATGAAGAGGATCGAAGGACAGTCACATTACCGATTGTTGATGCCGCGACTAACTCCTCACTGACAGACGGCAAAAATGGGTCTCCCAGCGATCCTTGCCTCTCCAGCGAGGTTGGTCATGGGTACACCAACGGGGAAATCTCCTCCGGGGGAAATACTTACGCCTTTGAGCTCTACCGCCCCTTTACTCACAACAAGGAGGCAGTTCCCCTAGTGACCAATTGGCACGGACTTGGTTCTAACGGACCGCAACAGATGGCCTTCAGCGGTTACGCCGAACTCGCGGAAGAGGAAGGGTTCGTGGTCGTCGCTCCGACCGGTATCGTCGGATCGAACACTCTCAATCAAACTAATTGGGCGATAAAAAAGTTTGCAGGAAGAGATGATGTTCAGATGGCAGCGGATCTCATCGATTTGGTAGCGACAATGGTGTGCATCGACTTAGATCGCGTTTACGCAACGGGCATGTCAAACGGGGGATATTTTAGTTCGCTACTTGCATGTCGGCTGAACGAACGGATTGCAGCCATTTTCTCTGTTGCGGCGGTCATGTTCCCCGATGATTGTCAAGCGAGTCGCGCCATGGGCGTTGGAGCGATACATGGGACTGATGATGTCGTTGTGCCGTTTGGCGGGGGCGGAGTATCGGTTTTAGGACAAGATCCTCTCTTCGAGCTGGTGATGCCTGAACAAATGAAGAAGTTCGCCAATGAGTTTGAGTGCCAATTCACTCGCGAAAAACCGGTTGGCCGAGAGACTCGACTCACCGTCTATTCGTCCTGCAAAGACGGAGTCGAAGTGCGATTTTGGGCAGTAGAAGGCGGCGGTCACACATGGCCGGGATCGCCATTCGCGAAGGCGGTTGAAGATCGTCTGGGATACTCAACTGACGATTTTGATGCGACCCGAGAGGGCTATCAATTCATGAGCTGGTATTCACTGTCGAGATGACGCAGGAATGGCTCTGAAGGTCGAGCACCTAGAGTCTCGGCATGGGAAAAATGCGGGCGACGAGAATGATCGATGTAGGTCGGATGGTGTGTGAGGAGATTGACATTCCCCCTGTAGCGGATGGCCAAGTGTTGATCAAGAGTGAGATGGCTTCGATATGCGGTAGCGATTTGCATGTTGTGATGATGGGAGCGGGGCTGAACCATGCCTTCCCTTGCCCGCACGGATACCCAGGGCACGAAGGGATCGGTCAGATCGTTGAATCTAAAGCTGCTGGGCTAGAAGAGGGCCAACACGTCTTGACTTTCCCCAACCCGGTTGTAGGAGAATGTTTTAACGAATATCAGCGCGTTGGCGAAAACTACTGCGTGCCGCTACCTGAGTCCGACCTGCCACGAGCGCACCTACTCATGGCTCAACAACTCGGCACCGTCATCTATGCAATGCGAAAACATCCACGCGATATTTTGGGTGAGACCGTTGCGGTAATGGGTCAGGGATCTGCTGGTTTGTTTTGGACATATTTGTTGAAGAGGGCAGGCGCGGCCCAAATTGTTGTCTCTGACTTGTCGGACGCTCGGTTATCAGTCTCAAGTCAATACGGCGCTGACGTATGCGTGAATGCGCAAACTGACAGCCTCCATGCCGTCGTTGGAGATGTCACCGGCGGAAATGGAGTGGACTACCTGGTCGAAGCTGTTGGGCGAGCAGAGACTTTTCGAGAGTCCGTAGACCACGTGCGGATGGATGGAGGGATTATGTGGTTCGGGCTTCCGAGCGTGGACGCCGATATTGATATGCGGTTCCACAAGTTTTTCCGAAAACGCCTTCATGCAGCCAGTACCTATGGTGCGCAAGATGAAGACGGGGCGAGTTCTTTTCGAGAAGCGCTCCGTCTAATTTCCACTGGTGAAATCGATGTATCACCGTTACTCAGCCATGTTTTTCCAATAGAAGAGATTGATGAAGCAATGCATCTAGCGCATGAGCCCCATGATGCGCAGGCACTTAAAGTGTCGATTGAATTTTCATAAACGGCAGCACAGCGAATGAAATAGCGAGATCTGGATCGGTAGTCCGGGACTGAGGTCCGGTCAGGAAGGCTAGATATGCGAGTAATTGTGACAGGAGGGGCTGGCTTTCTTGGGCGGCTGCTCATTGAGGGTCTCCAGGCTGATGGAGCGGACGACATTGTGGTCGTCGAGATCGCCGACGTCGACATCCCTGGATGTCGGGTCATCCAGGGCGATCTCGCCCACGACGACATCCTTCCTGCGTTGCTCAATGATGAACCGTGCACCATCTTCCACTTGGCGTCAGTCGTGAGCGCGGGGGCTGAAGCGGATTGGGAACACGCGGTTGACCAAAACCTCGGCGGCATGCTGCGACTTCTCGAAGCGTGTCGACATTCCGGTCATCTTCACAAAGTCGTCTTCGCTAGCACCTTGGCCGTATTTGGGGGTTTCACCGCAGGAAGCGAGGTTGGCGATGTCGTGAAGCAGACACCGTCAGGTACCTATGGAACGACGAAAGCTATCGGTGAATTGCTGATCAATGACGCGACTCGAAAAGGTCACATTGATGGCCGTTCTGCAAGGCTGCCGACAGTTATTGTCAGGTCTGGTGCCCCGAACGCGGCGGCTTCAGGGTTCGCCTCGGGGATGTTCCGAGAGCCGTTGGCTGGCCTAGCGAGCGTGGTACCCGTAGGCGAGGAGACGGTGATGGTGTTGGGGTCGGCCCAAAACACAGCCACTTGTATCCAGATGTTGGCTGAAGTCCACGGTGATGATCTTGGTCACGACCGAGCGGTAGGGGTTCCGGGATTAAGCGCGACCGTCTCGGAAATGTTGGCGGTGTTGGAAAAAGTAGGCGGCGCCGAAGCGCGGTCGCTAGTGGAACTTGTACATGACGCTGAGATTGATGCTCTAGTGCGAAGTTGGCCTGCCGTCTTAGATGACACGCGAGGCCGCAGATTGGGACTGCCCGCTGACCTAGATCTCGAATCCATGGTTCGTGCTTACGCAGAGACGCTCAACCATTGACCGAGTGGATGGCTGAAACAATTATCTCGCAGCCTTCCTCCATCTCGGCTTCAGTCACGTTCAGCATGGGGGTGAGGCGGATCACGTTTCCGTACAGCCCACCTTTCCCTACTAGTAGCCCGTTATCTTTGCACGCTTCGATCAAGCGGCTAGCAGCGGTGGTGTTTGGCTCGATACCTCCTGGCTGAACACACTCGATGGCTTGCATGAGGCCTTTTCCGCGTAACTCGCCAATCCAGTCTGTTGCTTCGCATTCGCCTTGAAGTAACTCGACCATCTGTGTACCGCGCCGGGCAGCGTTCGCTTGCAGGTTGTTTTCTTTCACGTACCTAAGGGTCGCCCGACCCGCCGCTACGGAAAGTGGATTCCCGCCAAAGGTGGTGAAGGAGGTGCGATCAAGAACGTTCATAACTTCGGCGCGTGCGACACAGCCGGCAAGCGTGATGCCATTACCAACACCTTTGGCGAAGGTGAGTATGTCGGGCACTATTCCGTGCGCTTCGTACCCCCAAAAATGGTCGCCGGTGCGCCCCCAGCCGGTCTGCACTTCGTCACTAATGAAGAGAATTTCGTTGGCCGACAACACTTTGTGCATAGCACCAAAAAACCCATCGGGAGGGGTTGCAAATCCTCCGACTCCTTGAATTGGTTCAGCAATAAGTGCCGCAAACCCGCCAGCGTCTGTCATGTCGAGAAGCTGAACTAAGTCAGAGACACACGCTTGCGTAAAAGCTTCATCATCAAGTTCTCGGAACGGACTTCGGAGACGATAGGGGCCTTGGACAAAATGCACGTCTAGCCCGCTGTAGCTGCTGGTTAACCAACTGCGATGAGAGGTGACGGCTTGGGTTGTAAGAGAACGCCCGTGGTAGCTGTTCCGCATAGCGAGAAGTTGGTTTGATCGCCGATAGTTCGTAGCAATCAAGATGGCGGTGTCGTTGGCCTCAGAACCAGAAGTGGTGAAGAGCACTCGTGCATCTGGAATGCCAGAAACAGCAGCCACTTCTTCAGCGAAAGACACGACCTGCTCGTTGAGATAAAGGGTCGAGGTGTGCATGACTTTCTGGGCCTGTTCTTGCACTGCTGACACGACCTCGGGAACCGAGTGTCCGATCATGGTCGTCAATATGCCACCGAAAAAATCTAGGTATTTGTTGCCCTCTAGATCCCACACATATCCACCTTGACCATGGTCTATGGAGATGGGCGTCTCGTAAAGAGGATTGACGAATGAAGGCATCACAGCGCGGTAGCGCTTTAGGAGTTCCTGGGTTGTTGGCATGATGCTCATTCTCTCGTCTGTTCTGATGGGATGAGTGAGTTGGTTAGTTAGTTGACCGTAGTGGGGGAGCTTCGAGATCTATCGTCCCGATGGTGCAACCCACAGCAAAAATCGGAATCGGTTCGTAGAAATGGACAATTCCCGGAGCTCCCTCAGTCGCTGCTGACACAGTCATGAATGTTCGAATTTCAAATGCCCCCTGTCCGGCATCGAGGTACGACTGAGTATCGGCGTAAGACAGCATTGCCGCTTTGTCACAACGTGACCATTCATCAAGGAACTGGCGGTCCCAGCTTTCGTTGATTTTCCCGCTATCGGGAGTCGCTGGCCAATGGCTTATGCCGCCGGTGCCGATTAGAGCGACGCGTTCTGGAACTGAGTCAGCGGCCTCTCGTAACGCCTGTCCAAAAGCCCAAGCTCGATGTAACGGAGTGAGAGGGGGACCTTGGCAGTTGATGTTCGTTGGAATAATTGGAAGGTCATAGTTAGGGGTCAAGAAATGTAACGGAACCATTATTCCGTGGTCGAACTTCCATTCTTCGGCATAGCTGACGTCGGCTGTTTCCATGACTTTTTGAATCAAGCGTTCGGATAGTGACCGGTTGCCAGGAATCCGCGTTTTGGGTATCCCTAACCATTCAGGATTCTCGATCGGACCTTCGTAGTAGTCCGCCATGCCCATGGCAAAGCTAGGCATGTTGTTCATAAAAAAGTTTGCGAAGTGCTCCGCGGCCACAACAATGAGCGCATCGGGTTTGCTGGCTTCAAGGCGATGCCGCAGGCCCTCAAAAGCTTCGTACAAGCGGTTTTTAGCTGCTGTATCGGCTTGATCGGCGCGACCCACAATTCCTGGTGCGTGGCTACAGACCCCTGCAAAAACCAAAGGCATCTTTAGGCTCCCTCTTCGATGTCGCTGGTTTGGCCGAGGCGCGTAGAGTGCGCGTCGACTCCCTCGTATCCGGTCACTGCGTACACGCCCTCTCTCACCGGACCATGAACGGCCAGCCCGTCGCGCATGCGTTGCAGATAGTCCTGCCATTCGATTGAGTGCAGGGCAGCAAAGTGCATCAAGATTTGTCCGTTTACGCCGAGGTGAAAAAGTAATCCGATGTCGGGTTCGATCAGTGCTTGCTGCTCTTCCGCGGTCAGATCGAAATTTACGAGCGCGCCGCGTCTATCCTCCGCGTACCGGGCTTGGAATTCTTCGTCGCGGTTTAGTTCGAACAGAAACTTCTGCATGTAGTACAGGCTCACCGACTCAGATTCTAGGGTTGATGAAGTCAATTGAAGACCGGAGGCTCTTGGTGGGGATGATCAGTACGTTGCGTTCGGTTGTTCGTTTGCGGAGATATGAACGTGATCGGACGCTTCGGCGGTTATCTAAGGTCGCCGATGTCGGGGACCTTAGAGCTATGGCAAAAAAGCGAATGCCCGCCGGTTGTTTCGATTACATCGATGGTGCTGCTCAAGATGAGGTCACAGCGGCCGCGAACGTTTCCGGCTATGGCGATTACTACTTTCGACCCCGAGTGCTAAGAGATGTGACGTCGGTCGACACCACCACCACCCTGTTCGGCGGCGACGTGCCCGTGCCGCTCATGATCGCGCCCACCGGATTCGACCGGATCGCACATAGCCAAGGAGAGTTAGCAGTGGCGCGCGCCGCGGAGCGCGCAGGCATTCCCTACTCCTTATCGACAATGGGTACGCGATCTATCGAGGAGATCGCCGCTGTTAGCGATGGCCGAAAATGGTTTCAGGTGTATGT
>DCYM01000180.1 GCA_002331465.1 Candidatus Neomicrothrix sp. UBA2110
TTTTTTCCCCACAGCGGAGGTTATAGAACTGCACCATGACAACAAAGTTGATGCGCCCTCAGGTACGGCGATGAGAACGTTGGAACGAATGGCGCAAGCATCCAGTGATTGGGGGAACGACCCGACGGAGCAGGAGATCATTCCGGGCTC
Source organism: Candidatus Neomicrothrix sp. UBA2110 (assembly GCA_002331465.1). GTDB lineage: Bacteria > Actinomycetota > Acidimicrobiia > Acidimicrobiales > Poriferisodalaceae > UBA2110. Next base: position 151 of record DCYM01000180.1, read on the forward strand.
GCGAGGGGGTACTGGTCCGGGTGGTATCTCAGTTCACTCCGTTCGGTTACGCGGTCTGGTCGCTCATCAAGAGGTCTTGTTCGGAACTGATGGTGAAACCTTGACCCTTCGCCACGACAGCCTAGACAGGGGGTCATTCATGAACGGAATAACCCTTGCTTGCAGAGTCATTTCAGAACATCCTGGCGTGACAATTGGTCTCGATACCTACCTTGGGATTTAGACATTGACCGTTCGCGTCGTTGTCGTAGGCAGCCTGAACTATGACATAACCACTTGGATTCCTCGGCGTCCGCAGCTCGACGAGACGATTCATGGGAGTCGCGTTGAAGAATACGCCGGCGGAAAGGGAGCTAATCAAGCTGTCGCAGCTGCCCGTTTAAAGGCAGAAGTCACCATGGTTGGGTGCGTTGGCAGAGATGGACGAGGAAATTTTTTACTTGCTGAATTGGACGCAGCGGGAGTTAATCGAACTCACGTGTCGAAAGTAAACACCTCGACTGGGCTAGCGCTTATCACCGTCGACCCTGAAGATGTTTCAATTGTCGTGGTTGCTGGAGCAAACGGTGAGCTTGACCGAGAGAGAGTAGAAGCAGCGGCCACTGAGATCGCATCGGCAGATGTATTACTCCTGCAAGGTGAAGTGGCCGCAGAAGCTGCCCGAACCGCCGCGGTTCTTGCTGCGGCGTCTTCGACCCTTGTTGTATTCAATCCAGCGCCGTTCAACGAAGTTGCGTCGCAAGTTCTTCCGTTGGCTGATGTAGTTGTGGTCAACCGACACGAAGCAAAGCGGCTTGGTGATAGTCGCGCCCCGATCCTCGTAACCACCTTGGGCGCTGACGGATGCGAAGTTCGGGTTAACCAAGAAATAACCCGAGTAGACGCCCCCGAGGTCGAAGTAATAGATCCGACTGGTGCCGGTGACGCATTCGTCGGAGCTTTTGCCGTGGCGTTCATCGAAACCGGTGACCCAATTGCTGCGGCCGCTATAGCGGTTAGGGCAGGTGCAGCAGCGGTCAGTTCGGCCGGCGCGCAACCTGGCATGCCCACATGGCAAGACATTGATCGCGTGTGATGTGGCCTAACCCTCCGAGTTTTTCTTTCTGCCGCGGCTGCTTTGCAGCATCACTAACGCGACCATGGCAAATGTGAAGGGCAAAGAGAAACGACCAATAAATCTCACTGACGCCCCGAGCGGACCTTCGAAGACTGAACTCACCCAAAAAATCAATAGAAGACGAGACACCGTTCCTGCAAGGTTGACCACAATAAAGGGCAACCTTCGCATTTTTGCGATACCAGCTAAAAGACACATCGGATAACCCGGAATGGCAAAGAGCAACAACCACCCCACTCGTGGAAACCAACGTTCTAAGGCTGCGATGGTTCGAATGAAACCGCTGCGGGGGCCAAATTCGGATTTCAGATAGTCCTTGGTGGCTGGACCAAATTCCCAGCCAAGCTGGTGAAGAAACAAGTCAGGAGCAAAGAGTCGAGCGGTGCCGACAATCAAAAAAGGTACGGCTTCAGTCTGATGAGCAGCCAGCAGGAGGATGGGATCAGTGGCATTGAAGGACATCAACAACAGTGGTTGCGAAGAAAGAAGAGCGCTCGTAAGTACCTGTCCGACATAGGCCGCCAAAGCGAAGGCAAGGGGAACCACTGCGAGCTGTTTGAGCCTTCGACGGTCTTTAGGGTCAAGTTTTGTATTGGATGTGTTGAATTCTGTCATTTGTCACTTTCACCATACGGGGATGTGGCCGCCAGCAAGCTCTTCTCCTACGATCTGTGGCATGCAATCGACGATGATGGACACCCCGCTCACTCTTGATTTCTTCTTCCGGCGAGCAGAAAGCCTGTTTCCGCACAAGGAACTGATCACTGCCACCGCTACGGGTATCGAACGAAGCAACTATGGGGAATGGGCTGATCGTACGCGGCGACTGGGTGGGGCAATGACCGACTTAGGTATCAGTGAGCACGGACGTGTAGGTACTTTTGCTTGGAACACAGCTCGCCACCTTGAGCTCTATTTCGCCGTGCCTTGCACCAATCGGGTGTTACACACCCTCAATATTCGATTGTTTGCGGATCAAATCGTTTATGTAGCAAACCACGCTGAAGACGAAATCATCTTCGTCGACCGCTCGCTTATGGCACTTCTATGGCCCTTAGTTGACCAACTTGAGACTGTCAGACACTTAGTCATCATGGATGACGGAGAGGGAGAAATCCCCGAAGATTCGAGAGTGCTTCGTTACGAGGATCTGATTGAAGCTGCTTCACCAGTCGATTTTGCAGTTAGAGATGAGAGACAGGCTGCCTCAATGTGTTACACGAGCGGAACAACCGGAAATCCCAAGGGCGTTGTTTACAGCCATCGGTCGACCTACATACACACACTTACAACGATGACAAGCGACTGCTTGGGTGTGAACGAATCGGATGTCATCTTGCCTGTCGTGCCTATGTTTCACGTCAACTCGTGGGGATTACAGCACGCCGCGGTAGCTGCGGGCGCCACCCTTGTAAACCCTGGTCCCAAGTTGCAGCCCGGGCCGATAGCAGAACTAATGGAAACTGAACGAGTAACCATCGCCGCCGGCGTGCCGACCATATGGATGGGGGTGCTCGAAGAACTTGATGGTCGCGACGTCTCCAGTTTGAGAGCTATCCCTTGTGGTGGCTCTGCGGTACCGAAATCGTTGTCGGAGGCATACCGTGAGAAAATCGGGCTACCTATTCTGCAAGCTTGGGGTATGACGGAAACCAGCCCGCTGGCTGCCATAGCGCACATAAAATCCGCGGAGGTGGACCTTGATGCCGACAGTAAAGCTGATTTGCGCGCTTCGGTTGGAACGATCGTTCCAACGGTGGAGTTTCGGATCTGCGAACCTGACTCAACGGAACAACTCCCGTGGGACGGAGAGACAAGTGGTGAGTTACAGGTTCGAGGTCCGTACGTAACCGCGAGTTACTACAAGCGTCCCGACTCCACCGATTCCTTTACTGAGGATGGATGGTTGCGAACTGGCGACGTCGCGATCTGTGACGAGCGCGGCTACATCCGTCTTGTCGACCGCACAAAAGATCTGATTAAGTCCGGAGGCGAGTGGATTAGCTCGGCCGAAGTAGAGAATGAAATCATGAGCCACCCCAAGGTGGCAGAGGCCGCTGTCATTGCCGTTACGTCGGAGAAATGGATGGAACGGCCGATGGCTTGTGTCGTTCTCAAAGAAGGTGAATCACTGAGCCATGAAGAGTTAATCGACTACCTGACGCCCCGCATGGCCAAATGGTGGTTGCCTAGCGCCACTCAAATCATTGATGAGGTGCCCAAAACCTCCACCGGAAAATTCTCAAAACGCACCCTCCGAGATTCCTTCGTTGATGTGGTTGTCGAATAACACAGTGAAACCTCGCCAGTGACTCATCGAGCAGCGGTCGTTACAGGTGCCAGCACCGGTATCGGCTACGCCACGGTGCGGCGGTTGGCAGTTGATGGCTGGCAAGTGTGGGGCGGTGTTCGTTCTCAGCACGATTCTTCTCACATAGAACGAATTGATGGGGCGTCCTCGTTGTGGATCGACGTCACTGATGACGAGCAAATCGAAACGGCGTTTGGTGAAGTTGCTGACAGTCGTGGTTGCCTTGGTTTGGATTTGTTGGTGGTGAACGCTGGCGTAGTCGTCGGAGGACCACTGGAATATGTGACTCCGGTGGACTGGCGACGACAGTTCAATGTCAATGTCGTCGGTGTTGCTTCCTCTATTCGCTGTGCGCTGCCAATGCTTCGACTATCGAATGATCCCCGAATTATCGTCGTTGGTTCGATTAACTCGCGAGTTGGCGTGCCGCTGCTCAGCCCGTATGCCTCCAGCAAACACGCGCTGGTGGGACTTTGCTCTTCCTTGCGAAGAGAACTTGGTCCGACGGGGCCGAGAATCACAATGATTGAACCAGGCGCTGTCCGAACTCCGTTGTGGGACAAGGCCAGAGAGGCGTCTTTACAAATCGACCGTGACCTTCCTGTGGCAGGACGACGAGAATATGGCGACTTTGTTGACAAAGCAGTTGAGCATTTGACGGGGTCTAGTAGCTCAGGGTTGAGTCCGGATCGAGTAGCTGTTGTTATTGAGAAGTGCGTTGCTCGGCGCAATCCGCCGCTTCGTCGCCTAGTGGGCGTCGATGCTCGGCTCGCTGCGGCGCTTAATGTTATTTTGTCGGAAAAGATGTTTGATCGGCTAATTCGAAGGTCTCGATCTGGTAAATATTGATTTGTAAGTTACCTTCGGGTTACTTTCTGGCAGTCCGCTAAATAGGAGCGTCTTATGTCGACGGTAGAAGAGATAATCGGTCGGACGGATCCGAACGACTTCGAAGCCATCCTCTCGATGACTAATACAGACCCGAATGAAGTAATTCATTCCGTTGAAGACAACGCTGAATGCATCTATTCCTGGGACTATGAGAAAGGCGCCAGACCGCAATTAGCCAAGCTGTACGAGAAAGCTAAGGCCGGGCAGTGGAATGGTGAAACAGACCTACCTTGGGAAACAGAAGTCGATCAAGAGGCTCTCGCCGTCGAAGAGTATGAAACGAATGGCAGCGCGGGAGACGTTATGGATCTTTCTGGTACTGGCGTCGAATCATGGGGTCGCAACGAGTGGGTCAAGTTCAACATGGAATCCCAGAACTGGGCTTTGAGCCAATTCATGCACGGCGAGCAAGGCGCACTGGTTTGCACGGCCAAAATCGTCGAAACCGTGCCTTGGATGGACGCAAAATATTATGCAGCTACACAGGTCGTAGACGAAGCCCGACACGTCGAAGTCTTCGCCAAGTACCTAGACACGAAGCTGTCGGACACCTACCCCATCAACGTTCATCTGCGGATGCTCTTAGATGACATCGTCCAAGATTCCCGATGGGACATGACCTACCTCGGTATGCAAATTATGGTCGAAGGCCTAGCACTAGCTGCTTTTGGTCTTATCTACCAACAGAGTCAGGAGCCTCTCCTCAAACAACTATTGCGTTATGTCATGAGTGATGAAGCCCGCCACGTTGCCTTTGGGGTGCTTTCGTTGAAAGAGGTCTACAGCGACATGACCCAGGCAGAGCTACGAGATCGTCAAGAGTTTGCGTTCGAGGCGGCTGTACGCATGCGTGACCGATTCCTTCAACAAGAAGTATGGGAACGTATGGGAGCCGATGTGAAGAAGGTGATTCCGTTGGCGTATGCCGATCCCCTTCGCCAAGAGTTTCAGCAGTTGCTTTTCACTAAAATTGTTCCTAACTGCAAGAAATTGGGTCTCCTCGATGCTGGTGACGGCTGGCTCCGCCAAAAGTTTGGAGAGATTGGCGTTATCCAGTACGAAGACTGGGTTGACACAGCCGAAGAAGTTGACGCTTTCGCTATCACCCGAGAACTAGAGGCCGAAGCAGCCGCGACAACCGAGTCCTGACATCATCAATGGCTCATCGCTCGGACCCAGAAACGTTGGTGGCGCTCGCACTCCGACTCAAAGGATTCGGTGAAGTTTGGACCATTGCATCAGTACATGGATTAGGAGCGGAGACCACCGCCGTGATCTTGCGCGGAATGGTGAAAAGCGAAAAATGCGTGATGCGTCAAGTCGAAGCAGTTGAGAAATACGTTCTTACCCCAACGGGGCGCGAGGAAGGCCAAGCGGCGTTAGCTCAGGAGCTAGAAGTCGTTGATGCGCGCGGGATCGTGGAAGCTCTTTATGAAAAGTTTCTTCAACTCAACCCTGAGATGCTGCAACTGTGTACCGATTGGCAAGTGATTAACGACGGTTCCGGAGAGCAAAAGCTAAATGACCATGGCGACAGTGAATACGACACCAAAGTCCTTGACCGACTTGTGTTGTTGGACCAACAAATTGCGGAGATTCTTCAACCGTTAATCGGTGTTCTCTCTCGGTTCGATAACTACCCGTCCCGATTTGCATCCGCGCTTGAAAAAGTTCTCTCAGGCGACCTGGATTGGCTAACTAAACCCATCATGGCGAGCTATCACACGGTGTGGTTTGAGCTTCACGAGGATCTGCTTGCCACGTTGGGTATCAACAGAGCGAGTGAAGAAAGTATTTGAAGGGCTATTCTTAGCCGCATGACTGCGCGATTCGGCCGAGTCATTCCGGCGATGGTAACCCCGTTCTCACAAGACGATGCTTTAGACGTCGACGCTTCGGTAACCCTTGCCAAGTGGCTCGTGGAACAGGGAAGCGAAGGACTCGTGATCACGGGAACAACTGGTGAGGGTCCCGCGGTAACCGATGAGGAAGATTGGGAATTGTGGCGCGCAATCGCCGAGGCTGTCACTGTGCCCGTAATCGCGGGGACCACGACAAACGACACGGCACATTCAATTCACCAAACACGAAAAGCTGAAGAACTAGGTTGCGACGGAATACTCGCTGTCACGCCGTATTACAACCGCCCATCTCAAGAGGGAATATACGCTCACTTTGAAGCCGTCGCTTCCGCAACCAGCCTGCCTGTGGTTCTCTATGACATCCCAATCCGAACTGGCAGGAAGATAGAAACATCAACGATGCTCCAACTCGCCCATCAGGTGCCCAACATCGTTGCAGTGAAAGACGCCGCTGGAAACCCCGGCGAAACAGCGAAGGTGATACGAGACGCTCCCGAAGGCTTTGAGGTATACAGCGGCGACGACGCGCTAACACTTCCCCTTCTAGCGGTAGGCGCGGTAGGAGTTATTAGTGTGGCGGCCCATTGGACCGCTCCCGAACAAGTCGCAATGATGAATGCTTGGGATTCTGGTAACGCATCGGAAGCGAGGCGTATTAACTCACTTCTCCTCGACAGTTTCGACTACGAGACTGGAGATGCTGCGCCCAACCCAGTACCAACGAAAGCGATGCTGCGAACTCTAGGGCTAAACGTCGGCGAACCGCGGTTGCCGATGGGACCGACCCCACAAGGGCTAGAAGATACGGCCCGAGAGGTGTATGCCCGGTTGAAGGCTTAATTTGGAAACGACCAACGTAAACATCACTTTCCTAGGTGGTCTGGGAGAGGTCGGCCGAAACTGCACATGCATCGAGATCGACGGCAAGCTGCTTTTAATCGACTTTGGGCTGATGTTCCCCGACGCCACCATGCCTGGCGTCGACGTCATTCTCCCAGACACTCAATGGCTGGCCGAGCGAGGAGCCGACATTGTTGGATTACTTATTACCCACGGACACGAAGATCATGTGGGTGGAGTGGTCCACCTTCTACGAGAATTCGAGGTGCCTCTCTACGGCTCAGCATTAACGATGGGCCTCGCTCGCCGCAAAGTAACCGAGGCCCGTTTAGAAGATCGAACGTCCTTCCAGATATTGAACGACGGAGAACGACTTCGAATAGGGCCATTCGATGTTGAAGTACTGCCCATAACTCACTCAATTCCTCAAAGTCTGTGCGTAGTTCTGCACACAGATCAGGGCGTCATGGTGCACACCGGGGATTTCAAACTTGACTCACACCCCATTGATGGGCGAATTACCGACCTCAAGCGTTTGGAGGAACTGCAAGAAGACCCAGGCGTTCGTGTCCTGATGGCGGATTCAACCAACGCCGACAAACCCGGTTGGAGTGCCTCGGAATCGACCATGCGCGAAACCTTCGAACGTCGGTTCCCTGAATGGAACGGCGGACGCCTCGTCGTGAGTTGTTTTGCTAGCCACCTACATCGAGTCCAACAAATATGTGATGTGGCAATCAAAGAAGGACGAACGATCTTCCCCCTTGGCAGATCAATGGTGAACAACATACGCATAGCTCAAGAACTAGGAGTACTCGACCTACCTCATCGCTGTGTTGATTCGATCGAGCATCTCCATATGTACGAACCTGGTGCTATCTGCGTAATTTGCACTGGATCCCAGGGTGAACCAAATGCTGCTTTGTCTCTAATAGCCAAGAGCGCACACCCGGACCTTTCACTTGGGGCAGGGGACGTAGTCATGCTCTCAAGTCACCCGATACCTGGAAATGAAATCCCGGTATATCGAATGATTGATCAACTCACTCGTTTGGGGTGCGAGGTGGTCCACGATGGTCAGGAACACGTTCATACAAGTGGACACGCCCAAAGGGACGAGTTGCGGCACCTTTACGACATTGTGAGGCCTGAGTGGTACGTGCCCATCGAGGGTGAGTATCGAATGTTGCAGCGGAACGCAGACGTAGCAGTAGAAGCGGGACACCAACCTGACCGAAGCTTGGTCGTGCTCGACGGTACGCAACTAACTCTTGATGAGAGTGGCCTTCGCGTGACGGGGCGTGTTCCAGCTCCGTACCGGTTTGTTGACGGACTACTGGACGACCTTGGTCCGGACATACTCGATGCCCGCCGAAAACTCGGCGAAAGTGGTTTCGTTCACGTCACCGTGGTCGTCAGCAACAAAACAGGCCTAATTGGCCATCCAGAAATATCCACCCAAGGATGGATAGATATTGACAAGAGCGTGGTGGTTCTAGCAGAACTAGAAGTTGAAGTAGCTCGGGCCGTTCGGGCTTCAATCAGCGAAGGTAAGCGACTCGAAGACCTTGACCGAGTAGTTCGACGCATCACGGGCCGGTTTGTTGGAAACAGGACTCGACGGCGACCACCGATTTCGGCGTCGGTGATTACGGTCAACTGAACCAGCATCTGCTCGATGCTTCGGTATTCTCGCCAGTGTGGCATCCAAGCGCCCCACCGACACACCCAAGAGGACCAGATCTTCTGGTAGATCGCGCCGTATGGTTAATCCTTCCAAACCAAAAAATTCGACTAAACCGTCGGTGCTCCGTCGAATGAGCGAAGCCGGATTACGCGGTCGAGCGACCGATGTAGCTGGCCTTCTCCTCGTTGTTGTGGCGTTAGTTTCACTCCTAGCGCTTTTCGGGGATAAAGCAGGAATCGCGGGTCGCCTGCTCGAGAACGTTATGAGCGTGCTGGTAGGCATCTTCCGCTTTGCCGTTCCGTTCGCGCTACTGGGCTGCGCATACGCGATACTCCGCGATAAGAGCAGCGACAGAACATGGAGGATTGCGTTTGGTGGTGTTCTAACAAGTCTCTCGTTGTCCGGCATGGCGCACCTGATCGGAGATGCAGCCGGAATTAAAACCACACTCGATGATCTTCGAGCATCGGGCGGAGTGATTGGTGCAGTCGTAGGTGAACCGCTTCGAAGGGCTGTTGATGATCCGGGGGCATGGGTCGTTCTGCTGCTAGCAGCCATGTTCGGGGCATTGATCGTGACCGATACCGGCCTCCGCCAGGTTTTGACGGCGCTGGCATTCGCTGTTCGTTTCGTTGCCAGGCATCTACGGAAGGGGTTCCACAGCCTCCAGAGCCTGGGGTCAGATAGGGAAGCGTCTGAACATTCGTTGCGGGATCGGCCGACGCTGCCGCCGATCTCTGCGCCAGGTCTTGGCCCCTCGACCGCGTCGTCAGATACCCAGCCGGTGAATTTTGAAGTTGAGGTTGCTGAAAACACCGAGAACGAAGAGCCTTGGGATGGATCGCCCAAAGAACACCCAGGTCTGCGAAAGCTGCCTGACAGTTGGTCTACCGACGATAAAGAACCCATCTCAGGACAAGACAACTCTGGGCCTGCGCCTGAACAGATGGAAATCGACCTGGCGAGTCGCCCTACCGGGCATTGGAAACTCCCGGCAGGACAAAATCTTGAGACGTCAGGCGTTCAGGACGTGGACGAACGCATGCTTCAAAATGGAGCACGAAACCTGGAGGCAGCCCTTTCTAGCCACGGCGTCGAAACCCGAGTCACGGGCATGGAAGTAGGCCCGACGGTCACCCGCTATGAACTGTCACTCGGCACAGGAGTGAAGGTTTCCCGAGTGACTAGTCTCCACAAAGACATCGCTTACGCAATGGCATCAGCTGATGTTCGTATTCTGGCGCCGATTCCCGGTCGTTCTGCGATCGGCGTCGAAGTTCCCAACGCCGACCGTCACCTCGTTGCGTTAGGCGACATACTGATTAGCCAGACAGCCGCGGAGGCAACACATCCTCTCGAAGTTGCATTAGGTCAGGACATTTCAGGTAACGCTGTAATGGTAAACCTTGCATCGATGCCCCACGTTCTGATCGCTGGCGCAACTGGAGCGGGAAAGTCATCTTGCATCAACTCGATTATCACGTCCTTGCTAATGCGCGCCACCCCTGACGAAATACGTCTGATACTCATCGATCCCAAACGAGTGGAGCTGGGACAATACGACCGTCTCCCTCATCTACTCACGCAAGTAGTCACTAACCCGAAAAAGGCAGCGAACGCCTTGTCGTGGGCGGTAAAGGAAATGGAACGTCGGTACGACGTGCTTTCGGAGATCGGGTTTCGCGACATAACCGGATACAACTCGGCATATGACGAAGGACGCCTCGCATCAGACCTCAATGAAGAACGCGAATTTGAACGGATGCCTTTTGTCGTTGTCGTGGTGGACGAGTTGAACGACTTGATGATGGTTGCTGCACGCGACGTAGAAGATTCGATAACTCGGTTAGCGCAGATGGCACGAGCGGTAGGTATCCACCTAGTGATCGCCACCCAGCGACCCTCTGTGAACGTAATTACCGGCGTTATCAAGGCCAACATTCCATCGCGTATCGCCTTCGCGGTATCAAGCCTCGCGGATAGCCGTGTCATCCTTGATCAATCGGGAGCCGAACGACTCATAGGGAAGGGCGACATGCTGGTGTTAGGTGCCAACAGCAGTGTGGCTCAACGCGTCCAAGGCTGTTGGGTGAGT
>DCYM01000040.1:0-2487 GCA_002331465.1 Candidatus Neomicrothrix sp. UBA2110
CCCGGGGGGCTAAATGGGGTGGGAATGAGAGTGAGTGACCCTTCAAACTTTTACACTGGACTTGTGGCAGAGCTTTATGAGCCTCTAGCGGGTGGAATACCTGATTCAAATAGGTTTATCAAATTTGTTGAGAAGCATGGTGAACCGGCTTTGGAAATTTGCTGTGGCACCGGACTTCCGTTTCTAGATCTATTAGAGGCTGGGCTGGATGTTGAAGGCGTTGATGCTTCCAAAGATATGCTTGAGATTTGTGAGACAAAAGCAAACGAAAGAGGGCTGCATGTCACGCTCCATCACGCGAAGATGCAGGATTTCAAGATTCCTCGACGTTTTCGTTCGGTGTACGTGGCGAACGGCAGTATTACTTTATTGCCAAGTGACGACGACTTAAAGCAAACGCTGAACACGATTATTGATTGTTTAGATCCCGCGGGGGTCGTTCTGTTTGATCTAGATATACCTAATCCAGATGACCTTCGTAGGAACATTGGAAAATTCAAAGAAACGGAATACGAAGGCTATCGAATCAGAGTGGGTATAACGCAGGTGGATTGGAGTGAGAAAGATAGCGAATTGATCGCTAAGCTTAGATACGAACGGGTTAGTTCGAAAGGGGAAATGGAGTCGGTCGATAGAGACTGGTTTAGAAAAGTCTGGAGCGTTGATAGGTTTTGTGAATTACTCGTATGCTCAGGTTATTACATTGCAGAAGTAGAGAATTTAGATAGCGGGATCATTCAAGTATGTGCGGGAGTAGGGGGAGCGGTAAATTACTGATACAAACCCAACGCTCGAACGCACCTCAACGCCTGAACCAGCAAATCCTGATATGTTTCTCGACCGCTAACAGGTCGTTATGAGATAATACTCACAATGAAAAATTAGCCAAAGAAAGCCGATTTTTCAGAGAAGTGCCTCCTACTGCACTACACGGAAGCTCCCAGGGACGCTATTCGAGCTGGAACGGCCCCGAGACCCGACTTAGCAACGACCATTCAAGAACGAGCATGGTCCTCTCCGATTTGGATCGTACCGCGTTGATCGGAACCATCAGCGATTGCCAACGACCCGTCGTTCTTCGAATTTTCACCGCCGACCAACGAGCCGAAAGATAGGTCGCTCGACCGCATAAAGATAGAAACTACGGCGAGGGCCGAATAGATGCCCGAGTACCGGCGGCCAGAGGGCCTGTCTTCAAGATTCTGCTACGACAAGGACACGGGTCGAACCGACTAATCGTCATGTTGCTTCTCGTCTGCGATCTAACGATCATACGCCGCCCCGTGTCGTGCAGATGTCCATGATGAAGTTCGTCGTTGCGTCAATACTTTTGGTATCGGCGCCCGTGCTTGCCGCGCCGCAAGGAGAGGCGACGAGGCTCGTTCAAGCCCCCCAACTCGATGGTCTGGTGGCGGCCGATGCCGCTTGGGCGGTTGTCACGGCAATGACAGGCTTTACACAAGTACAACCCCAAGAAGGTGCGCCAGCGTCTCAGCGAACCGAGGTCTTTATGGGGTTTACGGATGACACGCTTTATCTCGGCTTCATCTGCCACGACGATGAGCCGGACCAGATCATTGTCTCGAATAGTCAACGGGATTCTGGGCTCCAGGACGAAGATAGCGTTCGGTTTGTGATCGATAGCTTTCGCAGCGAGCAGAGCGGTTTTGTGTTCGGGACCAACCCCGCGGGGCTCGAGTTTGACGGCCAAATCGTTAATACAGGAGCGAACAACTTCCGTAACAAAGGCATCAACTCGAATTGGGACACAACCTGGGAGGTCGCCACGCAGGTAGGCGATTTTGGCTGGAGTGCGGAGTTTGCCATTCCGTTCAAGTCTTTACGTTACGCTGGTGAGGACGTTCAAACTTGGAACGCCAATTTCGAGCGAACGATCCGGCGCAACAACGAAACCGTTTATTGGGCCCCGATCCCGATGCAATATGGGCTCAATCGACTCACCCTTGCGGGCTCCGTGCAAGGCATTGAGGCGCCAGCGCAACGGAACTTAAAGATCACACCGTACGGCTTGGGCAAATCCTCCCGCGGGGGGTCTTTGGCCGGATCGGAGGATGGCGGTGATGTCGGTTTCGACATCAAGTATTCCGTGACGCCAAGCCTCACGCTAGACCTCACATACAACACCGACTTTGCGCAAGTCGAGGTCGACGATCAACAGGTCAATCTCGATCGCTTTAGCCTATTTTTTCGGGAGAAAAGGCCATTTTTCTTGGAAAACGCAGGGATTTTCGAAGTTGGTGTGCCTCGCGAGCTGTCGTTGTTCTTTAGTCGCCGCATCGGAATCGGCCCCGGCGGGCGGCAAGTTCCAATCAACGCGGGTGTTCGGTTGTCAGGCAAGGTCGCTGGCGTCAACAACCTCGGATTCCTGTACATGCAGACGGACGAAGTAGGCGGAGTGGCACCAAGAACCGACTTTACGGTGGCGCGCGTCAGTCGCGAGCTCCACAACCGCTCGTCAATTGGCGC
>DCYM01000040.1:2871-4257 GCA_002331465.1 Candidatus Neomicrothrix sp. UBA2110
GGTCAGTGGGGTGTGGGCGAAAACACCACGTATACAGCTTTCTTTTCCCAGACCGAAACCGAAGGCGTCGACGAGGATGATCATGCGTTCCACCTATCCGGTGCCTACAACGGTGAGATTTGGTCGTACAACGTGAGCTATAGCCAGGTCGGTGTCGGCTTCAATCCGGAAGTGGGGTTCCTTGCCCGTAGGGACTATCGGAGAGTGAGTACGCGAATCGGGAAACGTATCCGCTATGGGAAGGACAGTAGCATTCTGCAATTGCGGCCTCACGCAAGCTACAACAGTTATTGGAACTTCGACGGATCCCACGAATCGAGCCGGCTGCACCTTGACCAAGTCATCGAATGGAAAAACGGTGCGATGCTAAGTATGGCCGTAGACTTCTTTCATGAAGGGGTGTTACAGGCATTTGAAATCATCGACGGGGTGGTCGTACCGCAGGATGAGTTCGATCACGAAGAGTTTCGCGTTTTCGCCAGCACAGACCAGAGTGCCGTCTTGGGCTTTGGCCTCGTGGCGCGAGCTGGCGGTTTTTTTGGCGGTAACCGGCTATCCGCGAAACCGTCTGTCACCTATCGAATCGGCGAGGCGTTCAATGCGAACTTAAGCGTGGACCATAACGATGTCGACCTTCCCGGCGGCGATTTCAAGGTCAATCTCACCCAATTGAAGCTGAGCTATTTCTTCACGCCGAAGATATCTCTGCAGGGGTTTGTGCAACACAATGATCGCCATGAGCTCTTGTCGACCAACCTCCGATTCTCCTGGTTGCGCTCTGCGAATTCCGGGCTGTATGTGGTCTATAACGAAACCGACGACAACTTCAATTTTCCGGGCCGTCCAAGGCGCGAGTTCATGATCAAATACAGCCACATTTTCGACATCATGTAGCTGGACTGGGGGCCCATCGACATGGGTCGTATGCCGCACCACGAGTCGCAATAGTTGACAGGTTGCATGAGCAAACCAGAGCGCCTAGGCGGTCGCCGTATTGGGTATATGTTGGTCGCGCGCGAAGTGCTCTAACGGAGTGGCTCGCAGTGCGACCAAGCGTTGAGGGTTTAGACAATGTCTTCACTACCCAACGCTCTACTGCGTTCTCGCCCAACTCTCTAAGTCATACAGTGCTGCGCCTTTATAAACACGCAGGATTTGATGGATGCTCCGCACACGGACTCAGACGCTCGTTCGCCTCTAATTGTCTCCATTCAGGAGCTGACATCGTGTCCTTACAGACGCTACTGAATCACTCGAATGTGAATACGACAGCGCGCTATGTTCAATCCGATGACGCTACACTGACACGGATAGTTAGCTCAGCGAGTTAGGAGTAATAAATGACTACTAATGGTGATGATTGGGAACAGGAACAGGAACAGGAAC
>DCYM01000147.1 GCA_002331465.1 Candidatus Neomicrothrix sp. UBA2110
CGACTTGCAACTCGCCGGGCTTTAGGTCAACTTTCAGTCACCCCAGATCGGGTGCTGCTCGACGGTAACTGGAACTACATAGATTGGCTTCCGAGCACCGTGATCGTAAAAGGAGATCAGACCTGCCTTTCGATAGCGGCGGCTTCGATAATGGCTAAGGTCGTTCGCGATCGTATTATGTCGACATCTGCGGCTGACTTCCCTGCTTACGTCTTCGAAAAGAATAAAGGATACCCAGCACCCCAGCACCGCATGGCCCTGGCTGGCTACGGTCCCTGCGTCATTCACCGGAAGAGTTGGGCGTTTATGGATGATCTACCATGGACCGATTCTCCCCGTTATGACCGCTCCAAAATCAACCAAAGCACCTTGTTTGACGCATGACCAGCCCAAATGAGTTTCAACGTAATTACTGGCGCAGCGGCCAAGCTTGGGTTGAGCGACAACAGCAAATGGACATGCAACTCAATTCGTTTGGCGTCGCAGCTATGGAGGCGCTCGGCGATGTCTCGGGAGCAAATGTTTTAGACGTCGGTTGCGGATGCGGCCACACGACCCTCCAGCTACATGAACGAGTTGGCGATGGTCATGTCCTTGGAATCGACATCAGCGAGACGCTACTTGAAGTTGCCCGAACTCGGAGCGGTGGATCGGTTGAGTTCTTAGAGGCAGACGCCCAGGTTGACCCGTTAAAAGGTCCTTACGACGCCGTGTACTCAAGGTTCGGAGTCATGTTTTTTAGCGACTCCGTTGCGGCTTTTGCCAATTTGCGCGCCTCGACTATCAAGTCTGGCCAGTTGAGCTTCGTATGTTGGCAGGGTCCCGAAGAAAACCCCTGGATCACAGTGCCGAATAGAGCGGGGATGGCGCTTGTGGACCTACCACCTCGGGCACCACAAGCCGCAGACCCTTTTGCCTTTAGCAACCCGGGCGTTGTTGAGGGAATTTTGAGTGAAGCTGGTTGGGAAAGCATTGAGATACGAAGTTTTCAGACGGAAGTGCCCCTCGGGGGAGGGGTGGATGTGCGTTCCGCTGCGCTGCACGCCTTCGAATTCAGCCCGGTGAAAGCAGCACTCGATTCTGCTTCCACAGTCGAGAGCGATGAAGTAATCGATGTAATCGTGAAGGCCTTGGCCCCACATGAGCAAAACGGCATTGTCCGGCTACCTGGGGCGGTTTGGGTCGTGACTGCTCAGAATTAGCGACGCATGACGCCGTTGAGAAAAAGTTAGTCAGTTCGTCGTTTGAGTTCCGACTTTGAGTTCTCGAAACGGACTAGTTGTGTCTATGCCCGGTTCTTTGGGAAGTCCTAAAACGCGTTCACCAACAATATTCCTCATTACTTCGTCTGATCCCCCAGCGATGCGCATTGCAGGTTGGCCGAGTACATAACCTGCCCATGAGAAAGTCCCCCATTCGCCTGTGTCAGCAATCAATCGGGCCTCAAGTACGTCTGAAACAAAATTGCAGGTCGCTTGCATTTGTCGAGTTAGACCCATCTTCGATAGCGACATTTCAGGGCCAGGAGTTTTTCCGGATTTCAGAGCATCTAAAGTTCGTTGGTTCGACCACCCCAAAACTTTTCCGTATATGAAAATGTTCATCAACTGTTGACGACTCAGAGCGTCCTTCTCAAGTCCGAAGTGATTCAGCATTGCACTCAATTTGGTGTAACTGCCCCCGGTACCCCCACTACCTGAACCAATAGAGGCACGTTCGTTCATTAGCGTTGTGAGTGCGACGCTCCAACCCTGATTAACATCACCTAAACGGTGAGAGTCTGGAACGCGGACATCGGTAAAGAAGACCTCATTAAAGTTTGCGCCACCTGTCATTTGCCGTAACGGTTTCACTTCGACGCCAGGTGCGTGCATATCAACAACAAACCCGGTTAATCCTTGATGTTTGGGTAGATCAAAGTCCGATCGTGCAATTACTTCTCCGACATCGCTGTATTGAGCACCTGAGGTCCACACCTTTTGTCCGTTGAGGATCCATTCCTCCCCGTCTCTATCGGCCCGCATTTGGAGACTGGCCAAGTCTGATCCAGCTCCTGGCTCTGAAAACAACTGGCAAGAAATCAGATCTGCTCGGTACATCTTCGGTAAAAGGTCAGCGACAACCTCAGGGTTTCCATGAGCAAGAATTGTTGGCGCCACCATGCCGAGACCGATGCCAAAGAAACCCCCATCCGGGACGTCGTACTGGCTTTCTAGATTCGCCCACGTACGTTCAAAACGGCGAGGGTGACCGCCTCCGCCAAGTTCTGCTGGACCGGAAATCCAGCCGAAACCTGCATCGAACTTTTTGGCGCGCCACTCCTTCGCAGAGGCAAGATCTAGTTGTTCCTTCTCTCGGTCCACCTCCTCAAACATTGCCGCATTGTCTGGGCCTTCTCCCCAAACGAAAGCTTTCTGCTCAGCTTTACGAGACCCATGGGTGTCGAGAAAAGCTGCAGCTTCAGCTGTGAATTGTTCTTCGGTCATCTCGGGCATCTGAAATCTCCAGAGCGGTTCAGAAGTGGTGATTATATTCTCAACCTAGCCCGTGACACGACTACTCTTCATAGTCATGGGTCAACCTGTTCGAGTTGCCGAAAAAATATCTCCCACTAGTCCCGGTACCATCCGGTTCGAAACCAACCGGCCGCTGACTGGAATGGGTCATCGTTACTACCACAGCGCGTCAGATGCTTTAAGCGATGAAGATCCGGCTGATGTTCTCGCAGCCCGACTGTTTGAGCGTGGAGGCATTGACTATCTGCACGTTTACGGCAACGTAGCAACAGTTGACCTTGCAAAGGGGTACACGTCTGAAGGAATCGTCGACGTCATCGCTGGCTTATTCGCTCATTATAAAACTTGAGTTTTTGAGGGGTAATTCCCCTGACGTTTTGATCGAACATATGTTCGGTTAAAGTTGAAGGGTGACTCGTTCAGCCTTTGTTGTTCCTTCCCTGAGCAAGGTAAACCAATTAGTTGAGCCCATAGTTTTGGCTCGTGACCGAACTTTCCCAGTAGTTGATGAACTATCTGGGTTATTCGCGGACAGGGGGATACGGCGAGGATCCACTATTGGAGTTGCTGGGAATGCAGCAGTCAGTCTTGCTGTTGCTTTAAGCGTTGGAATATCCCGTTCTGGAGGATGGGTGGTAGCGGTAGGGCTTCCATCTGTCGGTTCGCTGGCGGCGTCTGAGCTAGGGGCTGAACTTTCAAGGTGGGCTTTCATAGACAGACCTGGCAACCAAGCAGGAGATGTTGTACATGCTTTAGCGGCAAGTGTTGATCTGGTTTTGGTTGGCCCTGACATCAAATTACGTACCGGGCATGGTCGCAGAATCGTTGCACGCATGCGTGAACGGGGAACTTCAGTCATTGCTGTTGGCAATCCCCGCCTTTTCGATTCGCGCGCTGATGTCAGTTTGAGAATTAAACAAACTGCGTGGACTGGTATCGGCAGTGGTCATGGCCGTTTAATTTCTCGCAGGGTAGAGATAGAAGCCACGGGCCGAGGTGCTAACGCGAGCCCCCGCCAACAACTTCTGTGGCTCCCTGATAGGAAAGGTCAATTAAGCGTCATCGATCAAAGTAACGGACCAAGAAATTCATCAAGATCCACACGCGCGGAGAATAAAAAAGTGTTCTCCGAGTTAGCTCTCCGGGCTAGTTAAGGCACCTCGGGAATAACGATGACAGAAGATACTCGGACATTGGTGCTGGTAATTCCCCATTGGCCAACAATTGCCGCGGGAGTGGCTTACAACTGTCCTGCAGCTGTAACGCACATGAATCGAGTTGTTGATGCGACCCCTGCGGCAGTTGAGCATGGGGTTGTAGCAGGTATTCGCCGTCGCGAAGCTCAAAGACTTTGCCCGGAATTAGAAATGATCGACCACGATGAAGCCCGCGATGCCCGCAAGTTTCATTTGATCGTGGCAGCGCTTGAGTCGATAACTCCCCGTGTTGAGGTCTCAACAGGCGGGTGGTGTTCGTTTCCAACTCGGGGTCCGTCGCGTTATTTCGGTGGTGATGAGGCTCTCGCTCAACTAGTTGCCGAACGAGCCCTGGATGCTTTATGTAACACGTTGGGTGTGGCTGAGGTTCCTAGAGTTATTAGACCCCGAGTCGGAGTAGCTGATAGTCGCTTCACAGCATGTTTGGCAGCTTTCCCCAAAAATCTTCCGCTCATCCAAATCGTTACGCCAGGAACTAACTCGAAATTTTTAGCTCCGTTTCCAGTGGACGCTCTTGGTAGGAAAGAGTCACCGCTGGTTGACGCTGGGGACCTTGTTGATGTGTTTCGGCGGCTCGGCTTGCGCACGCTTGGTGACGTTGCTTCTTTACCGGCTGACCACTTACTTGCACGGTTCGGTTCACCTGGATTACTGGCGCACCGATTATCTTTAGGGATAGATAGTCGGATTTCGCAAACCCATCTGATTTCAGATGTAGTGATAGAGGAAGGTGAAATTGAACCTCCAACTGAAGGCACAGAAACAGCTGTGTTCCTCGCGAAAACACTGGCCGATGCAATTCACAAGCGTCTATCCAGCGAAGGGTTAGCGTGCGCTCGAATATTGATCGAAGTGGAATCCGAACATGGTGAAACTTCCAGTCGATATTGGCGAAATGAACACCAGTTCACTCCAACAGCTATAACCGACCGGGTTCGTTGGCAGCTTGAAGGATGGTGTCATCCAACAAGTGGCCCTACAGGACGGCTGTCCTTGGTGCGATTGGTAGCTGATGAAGTGGTCCCTGACGATGGTCGCCAGTTGGGGTTTTGGGGAGGAGAAGCACCTAGCGACGAGCGCGTAGTGCGATCTTTAGCGCGTATCCAAGGAATGTTGGGCCCAGATGCGGTAACGGTAGTTGAACATCGAGAAGGCCGGCGTTTACCAGATATCGAACAGCGAGTTTCGCTGACAGTTACTGGATTCGATCCCGACCGAAGTGTCGCTACGCCTGAGGCAGTGGCTGCGCCATGGCCGGGTCGACTACCTGCACCTCTACCCGCCGTAGTTTTCCAACAAGCTCAGCAACTGATTGTGACAGATACTGACGGACAACCAGTCCGAGTGAATGGCCGAGGTCAAATTGGAGGAGATCCGGCTCATGCCCAAGGAGAACTATTGGGATCACATTTGATTGTTGGTTGGGGAGGCCCCTGGTTCCTCGATGAGAGGTGGTGGGATTCCGCTAGGAAAAACCGACAGGCAAGATTTCAGTTATTGCTTGCTGATGGAACAGCCCATCTTTGTGTGGTTCAAAGCGAAAAGTGGTGGCTTGAGGCGTCCTATGAGTGACCAAGAACAACACGGTAGCCACCCCTGGCCAAGCGATTATCGACCGTTAACAGACCAGTGCCAAGGTTCACTTGGCAAATTACGGAATCCGTATTTGGCAGCGTTTCGCTTCAACCACCGGTAACCCGATGTATTACTCCAAAGGGCTCGCCCATTTTGCGTGAAGTCCACCGCCAAACCGCGCTCATGCATTGATGCCCCAGGGCGCGCAGTTGGCGGACGACATTGGTAAGAAGGCTTGCTGTAAACGGCCCAATTGCTGGTGCCACAATGGGCCCGTCTCAACGCAATTTGCGACGTTGAACTACGGTACCCGCCTCCACCCAGGCGGATACCGTCCCGGGAAGAGGCCTTCAAAAGAGCGAGGAGTTTGTCGGCGATCGACTCATGGACTCGGATGCCCCAAACTGTCGAGAGTTCAGACCTGTCGAAATTGATGGAAGTCGGGGCACCAGCAATACCCAGCAATCTTCGCTGGCGCGCCTCCTCAGCTTCTCTGCGCTTGCGTTCTGCCTCACGCCGTAAACGTTCTTCTTCCAGTCGTTTCGCTTTTTCGGCCTTAATCACTCGAGATAGATTTTTGTTCTCCGCTTCGATTTCTTTTGCCATCTCAGCATCAAGCTCCGCTAAAGCTGCAGCCTCATAGAGACGAACCTCCAGGCGTTCCTCTGCTTCAAGGACGACGCGTGCTTGCAAACCGACCGCCTCCAAGAGCTGTTCCAGCTGCACTTCTGCTTCGGACTGAAGCAACTCACGTCGAACAGCGGCTTCGTTCAAAGCTTTAGTGGCCACCTGCGTATCGATCTGAAGGGCTCGAAGTCGATCAGAAGTGTTGTTGATGTCTCCGAACGCGGCTCCGATCAACGTCTGCACGCGAGCCGCCTTGTAGATATCTCCCGTACGTGCCAAGCCAAAAGATCCCTCAATCGTGGAATCTCGGCCGATGTATGTCTGAAGAGCCAGATCATTAACTTGAGCCTTCAGCGTTGTCTGTTGGTCGGCGAGCTCCCCAGATTTACGTTCCGCTGCGGTGACAGCGAGGACCGCCCCCTCTAGTGCTCTTTCAGCGCGAGTGACATCGTCTCGTTGTTCGGCGACCAGCAACTCGAGATCAGCTAGAGCCTGCTCTACCTCGGAGACCTCGGCCGTAGCCGTGTCAATTACCTGAGCGTGACTAAGAATTTCTTTCTGAAAGACGTCACGTTCTTTTCCGAGTTGCCTCACCTGCTGCTCAAGCGCTGCCTTGTCTTTTCTTAGCTGAGCACTGCTTTTACCAGCGCCGTTGGCGCTAGGAACCGCAAGAACCGTGCCCATTAGCAATACGGCGATTGCCGATGCAGCGAAGCGAAATAGGCGTGGCAGGTCGAAAATCCTTTTTCTTAGGGTTGTCGATCAAAGGTACCGATCACTGGTCGGTTTTGGGTATCGCCCTTAACTAAATAATCTCATCTATGACCGTGTTGGCGAGAATGCCCAGATCCGTAACCTCGAATTCGACCGTGTCGCCGTGGGCTAACCACACCTGAGGTTCCATAGATCCACCCGTGCCTTCAGGTGAGCCGGTAGCGATTATGTCACCTGGTTCCAACGGCATTATCTGTGACAGGTACGCGATGATTTCCTGAACGCTAAAGATCATTTCTTTAACACTCGCGTTTTGTCGCTCTTCCCCGTTGACCCGAGTCATCACTGAAAGCTTCGAAGGATCGGGGATTGAATCGTTGGTGACAATCCACGGACCACATGACCCTGACCGATAAAAGTTCTTTCCCGCTGCTACAGCGTGCCTCTGCCAATCTCGAACCGACCCGTCATTCAAAACTGTGTACCCGGCGACATGCTCCAATGCCTGAGACTCAGAAATATGTCTGCCTGAACGACCAATTACCACCGCTAGCTCAACTTCATAATCAAGCTGTACTGACACGATCGGGCGGAGTAATTCGCCGTTGTGAGGAACTAAAGATCCCGGTGGTTTGTTGAAGTACACCGGTTGTTTCGGGGTTTTTACCTCCCCGCCGAGTGGATACTTCTTGTGATAATTAAGACCGGCACAAAGCAAGCGATGTTGATCTGCAATCGGCAAATCAAAAGAAATCGAGTCCCAAGAGTGATCAACCGGCACATTCTCGAAAGCGCGTATGTGGTCCATTTCCCCGATCGCGTCTCTCAAAGTAGTCGCTTTCATTCGTCGGCCTAGATTGATCACCCCCTCGGTTGTTCCGATGCCGTAGTGGCGTTCATCATTGATTCGAAAACTAAGAAGTCTCACGCTCATGACCCTAGCGATGACGAAGGGCCTGAGGTTATTGTGGCTAGCGTTCCAGTGGTGAGTCCACAAGCTGTGATCTTCGATGTCGGCGGAGTTCTTGTAGGGTCACCATTCCTTGCTGCTCTGCAATGGGCGAAGGATTGGGACCTTCCACAAGCAGCGCTAGAAAAGCTGTTCGGGGAATATTCTCGAAGCGTCCAACCGGGTGAGCAGCCTCCGATGTGGCACGAAGTGGAATGCGGTCGCGTTGCGCTTGCCGAGTTCGTAGAACATATGGGGCTAATCCTGGGACCTGAATTACCTAAAGGTCACAAAGCCAGAGGGCTGACGGCGTCAGACTTCGACCCATTCGCTGAGGCAGAACCTATTCCGATCATGATTGAACTGGCTGAGGAGATAAGGGACAGCGGTATTCGTACTGCAATTCTTACCAACAATGTCAAAGAGTGGCGGAAGTGGAGAGACCGTATACCGATCGAGCACTTCGATCCGGTGATTGACTCGTGCGAAGTTGGTGTGCGAAAACCCGACCCTGCGGTCTATTCGCTTATCTGCAACCGCATGGGTGTAGCTCCCAGCAGTTGCCTCTTTCTTGATGATTACCCCGGAAATGTTGAAGCAGCGTTGGCGGCCGGGTTGGATGCTCTGCAGGTAACCGAAGATTTCGCAACCGCAGCGAGCAAGGTTCGAGAGCGTCTCTAATCGTCACGAATCAACCGGACTGGCTCGCCGCCGCCTGCTCTAATGGTGCGTTCGGCGCGTTCAATGTCCGCTCCATGAATGATGCCGACCCACTCTGGGAGCTCTAGGGGAACCTCAGGTCTATCGGTACGTAGAATCAGGCGGGCTTCGACATTGACCTTCCAGTCGCGAACCAACTCTGCCCTCTGACCGCGGATGGAAATGAGGTGAAGCCCACTTGCCGTCGCCGCCAGAACCGAACGTCTTCGGCGCGCAAAATGATCCCATCCCGCGAGCACTGATACGGCTAAAGGTAAAAGAGTTTCCCATAAGGACGCCAGTACAAACCCGGCGGCACACAGAGCGCATCTTGCTACCAGTTCTCTACGTTGCACAGGTACTAAGCAGGGATCGCTAACTGTGACACCAGCCCGAATCTCCGTGCCGAGGACACGAGATAACAAGGCGCTGTCGGCGAGAGAGCGGCGACTCATGAACGTGCCCAGCCGGCATGCTCATCGAGTTCCTCCCAAGACTGCCTCATTGCGCGCACACGCCCGGTGTTCGGTGATGCCATGGTGCAGCGAGTTCGAGTTGCTTGCCCAGTTGCAGTAACGAAATTTCGCCGTGCATCGGACCAACTAACTGAACCCCCACTGGTAGCCCTTTGTCATTTATATGGATGGGGAGCGAAATTGCTGGTTGCCCGGTGATATTGAACTGAGCGGTGAAGAGAAGCATTGCCCGCAACCGTTTGGTGCCCAGCTTGGGGTCCCTAAGCTCTCCGAGTTTCGGCGGTGGCTCAGCAAGGACAGGCGTCAACAAGATGTCGAACTCGTTCCACCACTCGGCCATGCGCCTTGTGTACAAGTTGAACCACTCAACTGAAGCTAAATAGTCGGCTGCCGTGCGGCTTCGCCCGAACTCCACTAGAGCTCTCGTATCAGCCTCCATGTCGTCGGGCTCGAACGCCCTTCCTATCGCTTCGCTCAGCTTGGCCACCGAGTGAGCCTCGTTCGATGCCATCACAATCTTGAAGTGTTCAAATAGATCGTCATCAAAAAGACCGACAGGGTTGTTGGACTCAACTTTGTGACCAAGACCCTCAAGCAGTAGTGCTGTTTTTTCGACGGCATCTACACAATCAGAATGAACTGGCCCCCAGGCTGAACGCGTAGCGAATCCGATTCTTAGTGGACTTGGGTCAATCGAAGAAGCTTCCTCGAATGGCACCGTAGGCATTGGAGCCCAGTATGGGTCGCCTGGCCATGGCCGAGAGATCCCATCCAATACTCGTGCACTGTCGCGAACCGTTCGAGTAACAACGCCATCAATCGCTGCACCCGCCCATCCTTCTCCGATCTTGGGACCAAATGAAACCCGACCACGACTGGGTTTTAGGCCCACTAAACCGCATTCCGAAGCGGGAATTCTGATAGACCCCCCACCATCATTTGCGTGAGCGATAGGAACGATCCCTGCAGCTACGGCAGCGGCGGACCCGCCACTTGAACCGCCGGTCGAATGGCTCAAATCCCATGGATTCTTGCAGGCCCCATAGGCAGTAGGTTCAGTCGTGATGGTGCCGCCGAACTCAGGAGTGTTGGTTCGACCAAAGTTCACCAGCCCTAAGCGATCAAACATCGTCGCTAGATGCGTCGTATGTTCAGCTCGGTAATCTGAATTACGGAGAGCCACGTTGCCTGCATGATAAGGATCGCCTTTAGTCATGACGGTCAGATCCTTCGTAAGGAAGGGCACTCCCCACAGACT
>DCYM01000150.1 GCA_002331465.1 Candidatus Neomicrothrix sp. UBA2110
TTAGTTCTTGAGGGAGATATAACAGACACCGACCTTCTCTCTTCGGAACGAGTTGGCGATTTCGATACTGTGGTGGCGTCAACGGGGCAAGACGACGCAAATGTTCTCGCTTGCTTGTACGCGAAATCGATGGGAGCCCCGGAGACAATTGCCGTGGTACACAGACTCAGTCTGCTGCCGTTACTAGAACAAGCCGGGATTGACGCGGCGCTGTCACCTCGGACTGCAAGTGCCAACAGTGTTCTGCGCTACGTCCGTGGCGACGTGGCAGACGTAGCGACCTTCCTAGACGGCGACGTTGAGGTCGTAGAGTTTGAGGTCGCACCCGAAGCGCCAGCTGACGGCGCAATCGTTCGGGATCTCGGTCTCTCCAACAACGTGCTCCTTGCGGCCATCGTGCGTGACGGCAATGCACAGATAGCCCGGGGTCGAAGCGTGTTACGCGCCCGAGACCACGTGATCGTATTTGCAAAACCGCATCTTGTGGATGAGGTGAAGCAGGCCTTCGGGTGACGCCCAGACCTCCCGTTAGAGCTCGGACTTCGGGATTCGCCCAGGGGTTGACCGGAAGGCTTTTGGCTTGGATCGGCTCGGTTATTCGAACGCTCTCAAAAGGAAAGATTGAATCAGCTATTGGAGTGACAGTGGGCGCAGTATGGGTTTTGAGCGCGCCGGTATTTTTGGTTTGCTCTCTAGCCGACTTACTAGACGGAGGATCTGACTTTCTACCTTTGTTGTTAACTGGTGCAGCCGTCGAAATCGCCGGACTGCTGGTAGTCCGTCTCTCGAGCTTCCCTTCAACTCTTCCGATTTCTCGACTGTTCGCGTCAGTTGTTTGCGGCGCTCTTGCAGCTCTAATAGCTGTGACGGCCGCTCACCTGGCGACAGGCGTCGCGCATAATTTAGATGTCGCACTAGTTGAGGCTGCAGCGACCATTACCGGCACTAACGCATCGACCATCAATCCCGAATTGCTCTCCCTCGGCATGTTGCTGTTCCGCGCTCTAGGCCAATGGCTCGCAGCTGCGGCAATCATCATCGTGCTAGTGCGGGTACTTCCCCATCTGGGAGTCGGGGGCCTCGACGCTGATGGAGGAGTAGCAACCCGTTCCGCGCGGCGGCTCGCTCCCCGAAGTGGCTCAACGATGGCGCGTCTAGTCACCCTATATGTGGCGTTGACAGGCCTTCTGGGTTTCGCCTTTTTGCTGGCAGGAATGCCGTTCATAGACAGCATCGTGCACGCTTTGACGACTATTTCTTCGGGCGGCTTCTCCAGCCGGTTGGGCTCGATAGGTTCATTCGACTCGGCACCCATCGAATGGGTAGCGATCTTCGGCATGTTCGTGGCAGGTACCAGTCTGCCCTTGATATTTAGAGCAATGCGTCGAGGTGATCTACATCGCTTCGTTCGTAGCGTTGAGTTCCGTGTCTATGCCGGATTAATAGCTACCGTTACCTTCGCCTTACTTGCCTGGTCTGATGGTCTTCCCAGTGCAGTCAGCATCCGGCACGCCATTTTCCATGCCGTCTCTTCTATCTCGACGACGGGTCACATGGCGGGAGATTTCAACGGTATTTCTTTTGGTGGTGAAGCGTTGCTACTGGTTTTGATGGTCGTGGGTGGGATGTCAGCATCAGTGGCCGGTGGCTTCAAAGTGATGCGGTTCATGGTCCTGGGTCGGTACATCGGAAGGGAGTTACGTCGGAGCGTTCATCCAACAGTCGTGGAGAAAATTCACCTGGGTCGATCTTCCATCGGAGAAACGGCGTTAGCACGAATTATTGGCGAACTTTTCCTAGCATCCATGTTCTTAGTTCCGACTGTCTTAGTGCTCAGCGCTGATGGCCTGGACATCGAAGGAGCCTTCACGTTTGCCATTTCAATAATGTCGAACGTAGGAGTGGGATTTGGGGAATTCGGTCCGCTCAAGCACCTAGGTGCACTAGGTGCAGTTGGGCACTTGGCCGCAGCGCTTCTGATGGTAATCGGAAGAATCTCGATCACCCCTGTTCTTGTAGCTCTGGGCGGGATAGGCGAACCAGCTCAAATAGCGATACGACGTTGGCGGACGGCTAGGCGCGAGGTGGTCATTCGATGAGACGAATTGCTGTCACTCCCGTTCGCGTAGCAGGCGCTGCTTTAATCGTTGTTGCGGCAGCAATGGCCATCTCAGCTGTCGTCGCTCTCCTAGACGGCGGCGGCGGGGCCGAAGGACTTTTTTGGTCGGCTGTGATTACGGTGTCTGTCGGCACTGGACTGTTCTTCGGCTCGAAGGTGTCCCCCTTGGCTGACTCCGCTCTCGCGTTTGCTTCGGTCGGATGGAGTTGGCTTGCTGTTTCATTGGCCGGCACATTGCCCTTTTTGCTGACAGGGGTAATTCCATGGGTTCGGTTTGATGACGCGTTGTTCGAGTCCATTTCAGGCTTCACATGCAGCGGTTCCACAATTTTGTCCGACTTCGGCTCAGTGTCTCAAGGCCTCCTTTTCTTCCGCAGCATGACCCAATGGCTTGGAGGTATGGGACTAGTCGTGTTGGCCGTCGCGATCCTCCCAGCACTAGGGATAGGCGGGCTAGAACTGATAGCGAGCGAAGCGCCCGGCCCAACCGCCGATCGACTTTCGCTTCGCGTGCGAGATACGGCAAGACGTTTATGGCTGCTGTATGGCGGCGCCACCTGCATTGTTGCGCTGGTTTTGTTTTCGGTTGGGATGTCAGTCTTCGATGCGGTTACCCATGCCTTTACGACGGTATCCACCGGCGGCTACTCACCTCATGCGGAATCCATTGCACACTTTGACTCTTTTCCGATTGAGTTAGTCCTCATCGTTGGAATGCTCTACTCCGGAGCCAGTTTTTCGCTTCATTGGCATGCACTTACCCAGGGCATAGGTGCTTATCGGCGCGTTTCCGAGATCCGTTGGTACTTCTGTCTGATCGCAGGTGCTTTCGGAATGCTCTTGTGGGTAAATCATGGAGAGATCGAATGGTTTCAGAATCTTAGAGAATCTCTCTTCTATGCCGTTTCGTTAGGTTCGAGTACAGGTTTTGGAAACTCGGATTACATTCTGTGGATGCCGGCGGCTCATGTGACGCTTTTGGTTTTGATGTTGGTAGGAGGTATGAGCGGTTCCACGGCAGGCGGGATGAAAGTACTGCGTTTGCAAGTGATCTTTCGGTACTCATTTAGGGAGCTGCTTCGAGCCCGTCACCCGAACGCCGTTATTCCTATCCGAATGGGTAGTACTACAATTGAAGAGCAGGTTGCAGCGAAAGTCGTCGGGTTCGTGTTGCTTTATTTGGGTCTTATCGTCGCTGGCGGTATCGCACTATCAGGCCTGGGCGTTGACCCCGTAACAGCCTTTAGCGGATCCGTGTCTGCAATAGGAAACGTTGGTCCTGCGCTCGGCGAGGCTGGCCCAACAAATAATTATCTTGTGTTCCCAAGGGCTGGGCGCGTGGTTTTGATGGCGTTGATGGCGCTGGGCCGGCTGGAAGTGTTCCCGGCCATGCTCATGTTGGTAGCTAGCACGAGGGGAATAGCTCAACTTCGACGACGCCGGCGACTAACCCACTCAACCTTCAGTCACTAACTATCTGCTGAAGAGAACTGGAGTTAGGGTTGAATAATCTTTGACGGTTAACGGTGCCGGTAGGCGACCTTCTGGAACTTCTTCTATCGACCCCTCTCCATCGGGAAGCTGAACGGGATCTCCTTCTAAAAAGAAGACCACTCCCTGAGCGTCCTTGGTCAGTGCCGACGCGGTGAATACCAGTTGGGCAGCAGCGCGGATTCTTTGTGCACCTTCAATTTCGAAAAATGTTTGGTTGAGATGAATGGAAATGGTGTTGTTTCTCATCAGTGCAACGTCCACCACTTCGGTGCCGGCGGGTATCGCTGATACGAATCCGCGCTCGGCCTCCGTTTCTGTCGGGCCCTCAAGCAGGTTGTTCAATGGCGCGTCAAGGAAAACAGGCGGGGGTAGGGGCCGTTGGATTTCAACCAATGTGTCGTCGCGCAGAAAATAAACTGGATGGAGCGTTGCGTTGGGAAGCAAGGGAGATTTGTTTGTTTCGACTATCTCAGGTGGAAACACATCCTTGGGGACGGAAAGAGCGGTCGGCTCGCTATCAGAGCTAAGGCCACAACCAACGAGAGTTGCCAAGATCATTGTTAGAGCAGTGAAGGTGGAGCGCTTCGAATTCGCTGTCATCGCCTGCCTGCTCTGGGAAGAGTGATAACGAAACGCGCCCCGGGTTCGCCGTCTGATTTACCCTCGACGCGTGCGCTCCCACCGTGTCGACGAGCATGCTCGTCGACGAGGGCTAAGCCAAGTCCGGCACCATCACCTGCGCCTCGCTTCCTAGCGGCCGCGCCTCGGGTGAATCTTTCAAAGACTAAAGATCGTTCAGATGGCGCCACCCCCGGCCCTGAGTCCTCAACTGCGATCTCAATTTGTCTGCCGTTTGGTGCAACGGTTATGCGAGTGACTCCACCCCCGTATTTTTGAGCGTTACGCAGAAGGTTGTCCAGCACTTGAGCTAACCGTCTTTTGTCACCCATCACTAGTGCGCCTCGCGCTGTCCCGATTATCTCGAGCGAAGCACCACCTTCGGTAAGTTTCAAAGTCGCTTTCACCAACTCTTCAATGTTGACGAGATCGTTTTCCATTGGTCCTGAATCTGATCTTGAAAGATCAAGAAGGTCTTGAACCAGATGCTCGAATCGAGCAACTTCATCATTTAAGAGGTCAAGCGCTTCTTTTGTTCGATCGGAAAGTTCTTCTCGACGGTGTTGCATCACATCAATGGAGGCGCGAAGCGTCATTAACGGAGAACGAAGTTCGTGACTGACGTCAGAAGCGAAACGTGCGTCGCGAGTAATGCGATTCTCCATGGCAGCGGCCATTTCGTTGAAGGAGTTCACTAAGGCTGCAAGATCTGGATCGCGCACCTCCTCAAGCCGAGTGTCGAAACGCCCTTGAGCGATTGAGGTAGCGGCATGAGAAATTTCAGTGAGAGGCCTAAGAAGCCCACCGCTCGCCCAAAGGCCTATCCCCACTCCCACAAGCACCGTAAGAGCACCGCCGACCAACAAGATCAGTGCCAAACTCTCTAGGGTGTTTTCCACCTCCACGAATGGAACCAACTCAAAATAAGCAACTTCGTCCAGAGCCGATGCCCCTCCTGGGCGAAGTTGGAGACCGAACGCTAGTACTGGCTCATCATTGAGTCGGTACCTCAAAGAACGCGCATCGCGTGCTTCAACGACGGCTACAACTAACTCGGGTGGTAGGTCGTTTGG
>DCYM01000217.1:0-180 GCA_002331465.1 Candidatus Neomicrothrix sp. UBA2110
ACACCCCCACCCCCAAAGACCTCGTCACATTGCAGGCAGGTGAAACCGTCACCCAGTTATCGAATAACCGCAACGGCACCTATTTCGTGACGTCACACGGAAGAGTGTTCGATATTGACGGCAACCCATATGTGGATCTGTCGCGTTATGTGACCTACAACAACATTGTGGACATCAAAA
>DCYM01000217.1:515-696 GCA_002331465.1 Candidatus Neomicrothrix sp. UBA2110
CGACTCCGGGTCAGGGATCTTGATCGGATCTGACGGGGCTGTGTTCACCTTCGGACTGCACTCCACGTTTCAAGGCTCGCTCGGAGGGGAAGGGATCACTGACATTGTTGGCGGCCACTTGGTTCATGAGGGCTACTACTTGTTGTCAGCGTCTGGAACCGTGTACACGTTCGGTGACATC
>DCYM01000217.1:1009-3522 GCA_002331465.1 Candidatus Neomicrothrix sp. UBA2110
CCACCGCCCCTGACATCACCGCCCTCACCACCAAAGTTTTCAACACCGAGACATTGAACGGCCAACTCATTGATGTCGCCCCGGCCGGCACAGGACTCTGTGCACTTGGCGCAGATGGAGGACTGTTCGACATGCTCGGCTCCACCCACAACACCGTGCTGCGGGCCCACACTAATCCCAACACCACCGCCATCGACACCATCAACTAGCCCACTATTGGAGGGCGGGCGCCCCCAATAGCGGCGGCTCCGCACGATATAACCCTGGTTTTAAGCGGGAACTGCGAGCCGTTACTTAGTTTTGGTAGACGAGCGCTACAGGACTCGGGAGTCCTTAATAAAACGAGATCTTCCTCCTTTGTGGGACAAACCCCGAAGGGGACCCGATCTCCTGCAACGAAAATCGCTCAGCGTCGAAGACGGCAAATGACCGCCCCGAAGGGCGGCCAACTTTGTACTAGAGCAAGTCTTTGACGATTTCGTAGTAGCGCCGCATAGCTTCCAGGTGGGCTTCCGCCCCACGCTCTGCCATTCGTTTGTGTGGCGGCCGGTTGTACCAGTTGTTCAAACAGATATGACTGACACCGGCATCTTTCCAGAATTGAAAATCGGCTCGTAGCTTGTCGTCGTCACCGTCGCCCAATGAGGCCCAAACTTCCAAACCTACGTCGTCTGGTTGTCTACCGGCGTCTCGGATATAGGCGCGCATCGTCTCGAACGCCCGGAGCGCAGTTTCGTCGGGCGGATAGGCCAGCGGCATCCAGCCGTCAGCAAGCTTCGCGATGCGACGGAGCATACGGTCGTCGTGGCCGCCAAACCAGAGCGGAATTGATCGTCTAGTAGGCAACGGATTAATGCCGGCGTCGTCGATCTGGTGATAATCGCCACGAAATGTGACATGTGGTTCTGCCCACAGTCGGCGCATGACCTCGACTTGTTCCTCAAGCCGTTTGCCGCGATTTGTGAAGTCTTCGTTTAAAGCTTCGTATTCGACTGCATTCCAGCCGCTTCCAATACCGAAGCGAAATCTTCCCTCGCACAACACATCGAGCGAGGCTGCTTGCTTCGCCACTAGCGCCGTCTGCCGCTGAGGCAAAATCATTACTTGTGTTGAAAACTCGATCTTGGAGGTGGAAGCCGCCAGGAAGCCAAAAAGAACAAAGGGATCGTGGAAAAAGTCACTCGATGTGTTTCTATCTCCCCACTCCGGGCGATTTTCGATGTTCGCACCTAAGACGTGGTCAGGTAATGCCAGGCCCCGGTACCCCAGATCTTCCGCCGCTTGGGCGAAATCCTTTACGAACGCCGGGGAGCCCCCGGTGTCCATCAACGGCAAATTCACGGCAAGGCTTATAGTCACGGTGTGAGTCTATAAAACAAAAAAGACCGCCCCGAAGGGCGGCCAATGCCCGTTGATAGTGTTTCAAAACAATAGCGGCAGCACCGCATGGCCTAACGTTCGAAGCGAGGTACGGAAGCTTCGGCTTTGACCCAAATCCTTATAGACATGCGCTTGGCTTGACTGGTCGTTAATCAAACCGGAGCCGGGCCCAGGACTTGGAGCCGATGTATCAAGCGCTGCTTCTCTCCGTGATCATGCACAGCGAAGTGCAGGACGCTTCGGTTGTCCCACATGACCAGGTCTCCTGGACTCCATCGATGTCTGACCTGAAATTCAGGTCTTGTCGAATGCTCGAATAGGAATTTGAGCAGGGGTCCACTTTCTGAACGCGTCCAATTTGCGAATCGTCTGGTGAAGGCGCCACACACGTAGAGCGCCTCGTTTCCTGTTTGATCGTGAGATCGTATGACCGGATGTTCAGCACGCGGGGCTGTCTGCGGATCGGCGCCGTAAAGTGCTGCGAGATCTTCTGCTGTGTGTAAAGCCGAAATTTCAGCGAGCGTAGTTTTCAGGCCCTCGGAAAGCTCGGTGAAGGCAAGGTGTTGATTGGCAAACGCGGTTTCACCACCGAGGTCGGGTGCCTCTAGGCAGTACAACATAGTGAGCTTGGGCGGGCACGTTTCGTAGGTCATATCAGAGTGCCAATGCTGGTTAACGTCCTGCACCTTGCCTCTGTTCTGAAGAACAATGATCTCGGGGTGTTTTGATAAGCCGCCATAAGGGAAAGGCATAAGTTCTCCCCAGCGACGGGCAAATGACTTGTGATCCTCAGGCGTCAAATCTTGTTGTGGGAACACGAGCACGTGATACCGAAGGAACATTGCCTCCAACTGCGAAAACGTGGCGTCATCGACGTCTCGGATGTCCAACCCCAGAACTTTGGCTCCCATGGGGGCTCCGATTTGTTCTACGACTAGTTCGCTCACGGTGAAGAGGCTACGACAGCCGTCACTCGCCCATGACACCTATTCCTTGGTTGCTACCGCATTCGGGATGACGTTCATCTTCCACAAATGTCCAGGACAGAGCAGCTTTCGGCTATGAGTACGAAGAACAGCAGTGCGGCTGGGCCAACCACTTCGACTGTTAGTCGGTCGCTGTTCCCACTTCAT
>DCYM01000265.1 GCA_002331465.1 Candidatus Neomicrothrix sp. UBA2110
TCCGAACAACACCATCCCCTTGATTAGCGACGAAAAATGAATCGCCAAATCGCTTGCAATCCATGCCCCGATGCTGGTGCCCACCACCAGTGGACGATCCAGTTCCAGACATTTCAGTAAATCTTTGTAGTGGAATGCCAGATCGCTCATATCGACGAGCCAATCTGGCGTCTCCTCACCCCCAAAGCCGGGGTGGATCGGCGCGAATACCTCAAAGTTGGCTGCAAGACGCTCGTGAAATTCCGACCAAGCCGAGGTGTTGGCTTCAGAATGGAGAAGCAGAAGAGGTGGACCTTCACCCCCGTGCTGCACCCGCGCAGGCTGCGACGGCAAATCGATGCTAAATATTTCGGACATATCACCCAACGCTCACGAAGGCACCTTCGCAGCGCCGTTCCCCTACGAGCCAGCCTAGTGTTGTAGCGGGAGTCGTGGATTGTGTGTCAAATGTCACTGATCAATCATCTGAACGTGTTCGCCGGACGCGATAATTAGGAGCACTCCGCTTTTATGAACCACGCCTGGAACTTTTGGATTGACAGAGGCGGCACCTTTACCGACATCGTCGGCCGGTTACCTGATGGGACGTTAGCCACCCACAAACTTCTCTCTGATAACCCGCGCCGTTACTCAGATGCAGCAGTTCAAGGCATTCGAGACCTTCTCGAGCTTTCTTCGGAGGAACCCTTACCTCTCAACAAAATCGAGTCAGTGAAGATGGGCACCACTGTCGCCACCAACGCCCTTCTTGAACGGCAAGGCGAACCAACCCTCCTGGTCGCGACCGAAGGATTCGCTGACGTGCTGCGAATCGGATATCAGACCCGACCCGATCTTTTCGCGCTGGACATTGTGGTTCCAGAAATGCTTTATGTCGATGTCCTGGAAGTCAACGAACGGGTAAGCGCGGACGGTGAAGTCCTCGTCCCATTAGACGAAAAAGCAACTCGTGCCGGTCTTCTACAAGCCCAAGCGAAGGGAATTAACTCGGTAGCCATCGTTCTTCTCCACGGATACCGTCACACAGCCCACGAGGTCCGCGTCGGGGCCATTGCTCGCGAACTGGGATTCGATCAGGTTTCAGTCAGCCACGAAGTCAGCGCGTTGATGAAAATTGTTCCGCGAGGCGACACCACAGTCGTCGACGCTTACCTATCACCCATCTTGCGGCGTTACGTTGCCCAAATAGATCAACATCTTCGTGAAGATGACCTCAGTCCACGTCTGATGTTCATGCAATCAAACGGTGGACTTACTGACGCCTACACGTTTCACGGCAAGGACGCCCTCTTGTCAGGTCCAGCTGGAGGTGTCGTGGGAATGGTGCGCACCGCTCAAAACGCTGGCTTCGACAAACTCATCGGATTCGACATGGGAGGCACCTCCACCGATGTCAGCCACTACGCCGGAGAATTCGAACGCGCCTACGAAACTGAAGTGGCGGGGGTGCGTGTCAGATCACCGATGATGGACATCCACACCGTCGCGGCTGGAGGCGGATCGGTTCTTCACTTCGACGGGAGTCGCTTGCGAGTAGGCCCCGACTCCGCGGGTGCCGATCCCGGACCCACCTGTTACGGCAACGGAGGGCCACTCGCCATCACTGACTGCAACGTCGTCCTTGGCAAACTACGACCAGAGTTCTTTCCCGCTGTGTTTGGACCGGAAGGAAATGAGCCACTTGATGAACAAACCACACTCGCAGCGTTCACATCGTTGGCACGCGAAATCGCTGATTCAACTGCAACTCATCAAACCGAAACAACTGTCGCGCAAGGCTTTCTCGACATCGCCGCGGACAATATGGCAAACGCCATCAAAAAGATCAGTATCGAACGCGGCCACGATGTAAGCGACTACACCCTGGTGTGTTTCGGCGGTGCAGGAGGACAACATGCCTGCATGGTCGCCGACCGCTTAAATATCCAAAACATATTCGTACACCCACAAGCTGGTGTTCTCTCAGCATTGGGTATCGGCCTCGCGGACATCCGTCACTTACGAGATGAAGCTGTCGAAGAACCGCTCAACAGTCAAACACTTCAACGCCTCGATGGGCGATGGAAACAACTGGAACGCGCAGGCGGCGACCACCTCGTCACTGAAGGCGTTAACTCTGACGCTCAACAACTCATTCGCCGCCTATCGCTTCGCTACCAAGGGTCCGATACCGCGCTACTCGTGCCAGCTGGAACTTTCGACGAAGTAGCGACAGCTTTCGAAACACATCACCAAACCCGGTTCGGGTTCGTCTCCCCTGACACCCCGGTCATCATCGAATCAATGCAACTTGAATCTGTCGGACTTGCCGATCAAGTTTCAGTTGCCGAACCAATATCAGATGCTCGCGACCCCCTCTTAGGGGTCTTTCCGACGACCATGGCCGGAGTTCAAGCTGACACTCCGTTCCTGGAAAGAAAGCATCTCATCCCAGGTGCACCCATCAATGGTCCCGCAGTTCTGGTGGAACCAAACGCAACCACGGTGATCGAACCAGATTGGCAAGGCCGAATTGTCGACAACGGGGACCTCGTAATCGAACGCGTCGCAGCGCAAACACTGCGCTCCGCAGTTGGCACCGACGTCAACCCGGTCCAATTAGAAATCTTTAACAACCTTTTTATGAACATCGCTGAACAAATGGGTGTTGTTCTCGAAAACACTGCGGTATCGGTGAACATCAAAGAACGCCTCGACTTCAGTTGCGCAGTGTTCGACCCCTCCGGAGAACTCATCGCCAACGCCCCCCACCTCCCGATCCACCTCGGATCGATGAGCGAAGCGATTAAATCCGTCATCTCCAACAACCCCCATATGGAACCCGGGGACGCGTATGTCCTCAATGCTCCATACAACGG
>DCYM01000209.1 GCA_002331465.1 Candidatus Neomicrothrix sp. UBA2110
TGCCCAAATCAGGAACATGTTTGAAGTCAACTTTCACGGCAGAGCTCGCGACTTTCGATGGGAAATGCACGAACCAGTATCCGATGGCACAATCGGTTACGCGCATCTGACGCTCAGTTACACCTCCACCATGAAGCACAACTCTGGCAAGCGGGTCGTGCTCAGCGGATGCTCCCAGTTTCAACTCCGGGGTGAAAAGATCGCGTCGTACCGAGAGTGGGCCTACGGAATAGCCGGGCTTTCTCAACTCGACACCCCACCCCAGTTGATTGTGCGTCAGGCTCAACGAGAGTCCGAACGAATCATTTCTAGAGCGAACCCAGACACGCACCGCTTATAACCAAACCTTTACATCTCACAGAAGAGTGGGCTTACGGGAACCGAAAATCGGTTGCGCCCAGAACACCTCATAGTTCGTCTCGCTCGACGGTTGGGAGTCGTCCGTTACGCCGTCACGATGTTTCCATCACATCGGGTGTCGTTTTCATAGGGATGGTCAACAATGCTCCCAAAAGCGCTACGGCGGATGCAGTTATGAATGGAATCTGAAAAGATCCGGTTCTCTCCCCCACCCATCCCGCAAATGGTGGCCCAAAGAGTTGCGCGGCTCCGAAAGCGAACGTAACAGTGCCGAACGCCGTTACGAACGACCTGCTGTCGAGAGCGTCAGCCAACATGGCACCGATGGTGGTCGGAACACCAGCTATGCATAGCCCAAACGCAAAGACACCGATCACCACCACTACGCCATTGTCGACGAGAACCAGCAGCGGTGCTGTTGCCATTAACACGAAGCCGAACCCCATAGTGGTTGGGCGCGAAAGGCGGTCTGAAATTCGGCCAAAGACAACGCCACCAAAAATGCTGGCTAATCCGAGGAGAGCAAACATCCAACGCGCTGTCGAGCCACTCCATCCCGATGCCACCAATTGGGCCGGCAGAAAATAGAAGAACAGAGAGTAGGTGATGCCAAAAACGACAAAAGCGAGCGTGATTGAACGCCAATGAGGAACTGTGGTCAGAACTGATACCGGAACTTTGATCGAAGTTCCTGGTTTCTCACCACGACGCAACACCAAAAAAAGGCCCAGCAAGACAACGACACCGAAAAGGGCTTGAAGGGCATAGACGGGGCGCCACGAAAACTCATTCCCAGAAACAGTCCGAACTGCTGAGGTCAACGGGCCCGCAAGCATCACTCCCGTACCGATACCCGAACCGACAAGTCCAATGGCCAAGCCTCCTTGGGTCGGGCCAACCATGGACGCCGCTATACCTGGAGCGGGAACCCATACCAAAGCCGCCCCGAACCCGGCAACAAAGAGAGCTAAGGCCAGTATCCATACACTGGGACTTACCGACATCGACCCGAGCCCCACCACCGATAACGTCACCCCAATTTTCATTAGGCGAGTCGGGTCGCTACGAGTCGATAGAACTGATGTGAATCCAGTGCCTATGAGGTACGCGACAAGAGGGACGTTGCTTAAG
Organism: Candidatus Neomicrothrix sp. UBA2110; assembly: GCA_002331465.1. Taxonomy (GTDB): domain Bacteria; phylum Actinomycetota; class Acidimicrobiia; order Acidimicrobiales; family Poriferisodalaceae; genus UBA2110. The sequence goes on from DCYM01000209.1 coordinate 1,492, forward strand.
AAGCCGGCCAATGTGTATGAACCGAGCATCTCGCGATCGATGGCGGTCAGTAGCACCGGAAAAGTAAAACGCCCAAATCCTTGGGCGACCATCGAAGCCAACCCAATGAGAAGCAGCGCTAACCAAGCGCCTCGCGCTGTCTTGATCTCGTTTTGTATTGCGGATGTGGGGTTGGATTTACTTTGAGTTACATCGAATACCAAAGGCCACCGTGAACGTTGGCCATCATCGACACGAGTCATGGGTGATTAACCGCCGGCAATCGAGGTTTTCGGTACTGTGAAACCGAAATTCGCGATTATTCGAGATTCAGATCTTCCGACGCCGACGCTGTCGACGACTCGGTCTCAGTGTCAACCACCGGACGCATGGCTTCAGCAATTCCCATCACCGCGCCCAAGACGCCACTGAACTCTGTGGGAACAACAATCTTGGTTGCCCTTCCATCAGCGATTTGACCGAGAGCGTCAAGGTAGCGGACCGCCAAAAGATCGCTCGTTGGATCTCCATCATGAATCGCCTGGAATATTTGGCGAGTGGCTTCTGCCTCACCTTCAGCGACGGTTTGTAATCGGTAACGTTCCGCCTCTGCGACAGTTCTCACTGCTTGGGCTTCGCCTTCAGCGGCGAGAATTGCACTTCGCCGCTGTCCCTCTGCTTCGAGAATCCGAGATTGCTTATCACCCTCGGCTCGAGTGATTTCCGACTCCCGGAAACCCTCCGCTTCGGTCACAGTTGCACGCCTTGTGCGTTCAGCCTTCATCTGCTCGTGCATAGCCGCCATAACATCTGGTGGCGGATCGATGCGCTGAATCTCTACGCGGACAACGCGGACGCCCCATTTGTCTGTCGCTTCGTCAAGTATTTCTCGCAGGGTAGCGTTAATACGATCTCGCGACGTTAGAGCAGCATCAAGTTGCAGCTCGCCAACAAGGTTTCGCAAATTAGTCTGCGCCAATTTCGTAATAGCTAACACAAAGTTGGCGATGTTGTACACCAGACGCTGAGGATCGGTGGGCTCATAAAAAACCACAGCGTCTACCGACACAACGACGTTGTCAGAAGTAATGACCTCTTGAGGTGGCACATCCACGACTTGTTCTCGCATGTCCACGCGTTTAATCGTGTCGATGAAAGGAATAATGATTTGAAGTCCAGATTCTTTCGTTTCTTTGTATTTACCAACTCGCTCAACGATGCCGCGTTCGTAGGGGCGGACAATCTTCACACCCGCAATGAGAAAAAGAAAAACGACTATCACAATGACGGTTAGAACAACGTAGATAAACACTATTTTGACCCCTGTTCGGAAGCCGCCCGCACCACGACTCGTGTACCTCGTATTTCCATGATCTCAACTGTGGAGCCGGAGCTAATCGGTCCGACATCAGATATGGCTCTCCACTCCTCGCCACCCACTTTGATCAGGCCTGATTCGGCTGGATCAGCGGGGATGGTTTCTAACGTTCGTGCGAGCACGCCGATCAATCGGTCATGACCCGCTCCTGGAGGCGATTTCATGGCAGCCATCGACACTCTGCTCTTTTTCCAAAAAATCGAGAAGAGAAGGCCGCCAAGGCCCACAAAGACAATCCAATCGAGAAGGAGTGGAGCGCCAAAAAAGGCCATGACCATGGCCACGCTCGCACTCAGCCCGAAGGGAATCAGAATAAATGTTCCCACCACGAATATCTCGCCGGTAATCAGCAGCGCAGCAATCATCAACCAGATCCAACGCCAAGTCTCAGGTGTCGTGTCCATAAGATCCTTCTGCTTGGCCTTGATTCTATGCCGAGTTGTGTGACCGAGACGCACTCACCTCAGCATTGATAATGCGGCTCAGCGCAGTTGACGCCAGGCGAGAGTGCTTGGGTGGGTTGAGCCTCTTCATTTCAACTCTACGAACGCTCGATACCGCTCAAGGGCGATGCTCTCACACGTAGCGATGTCCTCGGCGAGTAGGTAGCGGTCAGCGAGGAGTTGCTCCGCTTGCTGTCGCAACCGAAAACGATAGTCATCCTCGTCGATATAACGTTCGGCGATGGACAGTCGGGGGTCACCCGCGACCGTGCGGGTGTCTCTGTCTCGTGCCAGGGGAAGGGTCGACCCTACATAATCAAGGATCTGCCCGACCCCTCCGGTCGTTGGGTGACGGGGGTTCCACCCAGTATTTGTCGCCACCGGCGCTGCTACTTCTGGAAGACGGATGCCCGCAATCTCATTTCCGCTCTCGTCAACCGCAGACACGAGGCATGGATACGCGGCGCCGACAGGCTGAGCCGGGTACGTACCTATGCCGTCTGGCTCGCCTGGACCCAAATCGAGTGGGCGAATAGTCAGCAGACCACTCGGTGCTGGCCGAGCCAGTCCTTCAATAGCTTCGAGTGAATCCACTACAGCTTCGCGAGACACTGCGGAGCCATCTGAGGTGCGAGGTATCGCGTTAGGGGGCGGTTCCACGCCATCGGCAATCCACGCCAACAAATTCGTAATCGCTGCTCGCATCAGCGGGGTGTAGTCAACGGTGTTGAAGTAGTTGGCACCTTGGCTGCCGAAGATGCTGTGAGACGTCAATGGCAACATGCCGGGACTGTGCTGGGTAGAGGAGAACAGATAACGGCGAGTCGTTGCCGGTGGCTCGATATCTGAACCGTCCAGCATCGATGTGTGAGCAAGCGAGGCATCACCGCGCCAGTACTCCGACGATGTGTCGGTAAAAAAAACTTTAGGCACATGACCAAGTTCGCGTTGACGATCAAGTAAGCCCTCCGTCGATCCGCTGTGAGGGTCAAGTTGGGGGTCATCAGCGAAAGGGGGCCTATGACCAAAGCTTGGTGTGGGTTGTACCGATGGCTGCCCAACCCGATGATTGAACTCGCCTCGCCGGCCCCCTGCTATGTGCACTAACAGTCCGTCGTATACGGCGTTTCCGTCCTCGTCAAGATTTAGGCCGAGGTGGAGCGAGGTACGCAGAAAACGCCCGCATTGGGACTGACCTGTAGCAATGAGATGGTCAAGTTCGCCGGAACAGGGGTTCGACACCTTCTCTGAACGCAGGAAAGCACCGAGGTCGCGGACGGCCAAAAGACCGACCCCAACGACCGGGCACTGTGGCGTGCGGTACACGAGGTCATAAATACGACCGGGCTCAAATCCTGTTGAGAGCCAGACGTGGTCAGGGTCGGGAACTGGCTGGCCCGACCCGTCATCTCGAGCGAAACTCCACGAACTGCGCGACATCTCCTCGGGTTCTCCCCAGATGCCGTCACGGCGCAACAGACGAGCCGACGCGTCGTTTAGGTCACCCGTTGGGAGGGGTTGATGACCGCCGAGAAGTCCCACGTGGTGATCGGTGAGGTCAACCGACATCGTTTGCTGGTGGATTTGTAGGCGCAGTTGTACTTCAGCGTCGACTTCGTCGCCCATGTCATCAACGACAAGGGGGGCGGTCAGCCCCATTCGGCCAGCGCTACGGGGGACATCCCACTGCCAGCCGCACCAAGCCATTGTCCAGCCATGCCGAAACAGGAACCCGTCACCGGGATCGATCTCAGCTGTCGGCTCCACCAACCGGGGCGCCCGGTTAAACAGACTGCCCGCAGTTCGATATCCCCTATTGGGCACCTCCACCAAGGCAGCTCGACGGGACAGGTTTGGATCTACGGGTCGCAGGACAGTGACGTCACCGTCGTAGTGAACCAAACCATCGGAGCCTCTTGTCGTTGAAGCCAAATCAACAATTTGCTGGTTGGCGGCGGATGAAGGGTCGACGGCGTAGTGCGCCACAGCATCGATCCGCTCATAGCTCCCGACATTCCCGAACGAGACGCCGTTCGCGAAGCTGTAACGGTTCTGGATCTCAAAATCGACAATTCCCATTAGCCCCCCAGTATCAAAACCAATGTCACCGCAACTGTGGCTACCTATCTACACAAGAGCATCGAGGATGACAGTCGATCGCTCGTTGTATTACAACACACGAGGTCAAGTGCGGCTTAGATCAATCCAGTACCACCGTTGTTTCCCCTGCGAGAATTGGCTCCACCCCTCCCCATCCAGGACCCCGCCGTGCTTTTCGATAGTGCGGATAGATGCCAGGTTGTCGGACGCACAAATCAGCAGCGTCCGTTGAATCCCTAGGCCTCGACACTGCCCAAGAACGCTTCCGAGCATGGCGGTCGCAATGCCCTGTTGACGATGCGAACTGGCAACCGCGTAACCAATATGCCCACCATCTTGTTCCAGTAAAGGCGTAAGCCGATGACGGAGATTGATGACGGCTCGAAGGGTTCCGTCTACTTCCCAAAACCAAGTTGAGTTCGGAACACGGCCCTCCGCTAGCCGTTCGCCATTACTCCAAGCTCGCAGCAATGCCACGGCGTGTTCAATGGAGTCATCTCGATGACAAAAGTACCCGTGTAGCTCGTCGGGTGTGGAGTCGAATTCACCCAAGAAAGTCTCAAGCGCCTCCACATGATGCACCTCTAAAGACACGAGCCGACCGGGCGTCTCGAAGGAAGCAGATTGCGGAGTGATGGCGGCCACCATACCCAGCAGTTGCCGTTCAACCCATCAATTCGCGTGTGCTAACCCGAATCAGGACCCACCAATCGGTTTGTAACAGCTCGTCTAACTGCCGCACCCCGGATCACTCTCCAAAGTATTCACCTCGCTACGTCGACACGTTTTAGAGTCTTGCCCAATGAACTCACCTGAGAGAAGAGCAGATCTAGACCCACCGGACCGCCAGAGAATGACTCATGATGAAGCGGTCATTTGGGCTGAAGGAATGGTCCCTGCTTTAGCTGAGAGAGCAACTGAGGCAGAACATCTAAGGGAGTTGCCTCAGTCCACAATCGACGAAGTCACCGCCTCTGGTGCTTTTCGCCTTCTGGTTCCATCAGATCTTGGAGGTTGGGGTCTAGGTTTACGCTCCATCACCGAAATAGCACGGGTGATGGCGCACGGCTGCGTTTCTTCAGCTTGGACCATTTCATTCCTAATGCTGCATAACTGGTTCGTCGCGCGAGGACCAAAGGTTCTCCAAGACGACCTTTTCGCGACACGACCATATGTGATGATGCCGTGCCCTCTCGCGCCCACAGGAACGGCCATACCTGTTCCCGGCGGTTACAAGATGACAGGACGTTGGCAGTGGGCGACTGGAGTCCAGCATGCCGACTGGGTAATGGTTAATACGTTGGTAGATCGCGATGGTGAACCCGAGTCGCGATTCTGCGCGGCCCCGATCTCCGACGTCGAGGTTGATGATGTTTGGCGGACGTCGGGCATGCGTGGAACGGGCAGCAACGACATTGTCGCGGATCAAGTCTTTGTCCCCGAACATCGAACTATCACCGCTGCAGATTTTCGAGGCGATGAACCTCCTGGGGCTGGGGTTCGCTCCGACCCTTTCGTCCGTTACCCGCTGACGCCGGTGTTGGTTCTAGTGGCGGCGGCACCCGCTCTGGGTGGCGCAGAAGCCGCCGTCGACTTGTTTCGTGAACACATGCGCGAACGGCTGCTTCCTTATTCGGCTGGTGAACGCCAAGCAGCGCAGCCCACCTCTCAAGTCCGACTAGCGGAGGCACTCGCAACAGTTCGAGCAGCTCGACTCGTATGGCAGGATGCGATCGACGATGTCTGTGACATCTACGACGCTGGACGTCAACTCGATCGCGTTGAGCGCAGCCGTTATCGGCTAGCTGCGGCGCATACGGTTCGACTGTCAGTCCAAGCGGTCAACATCGTGTTGGAGGGATCTGGGGCGTCGGTCTTCTTCGAAGATTCGCCCTTAGGGCGCATCCAACGTGATCTCGTCACTATCAAGGGCCACGTCGTCTACGACTGGGACCGCGCAGCTCAATTGGTCGGAAAACTCGAGATCGGCTGGGAACCAGGGCCAACCGACATGCTCTAATTGGGTCAATCGTTTCCCTCTGACCCAACCTCAGATATATCTATAACGCCACACCTAGACCGGAGTGCTCGCAACCTCGTCGTCGTGAGTGAAACGACCTCTGACGGCCACACTTCGCGCTTCAGGTAGCACCAGCACCAAACCCAAGAAAAGCGCGACCCAGATCAACCCCGGAACAACGAGTAGCACCCTGACTTCAACTACTTCAGCGAACTGTCCAAAACCAAGATTCAAGATAGCCATGTGTCCCGCTGCGATCATGATGTAGAACGACATGACCCTGGCGCGGAACCGGTCCGCCACTACACCTTGTACAAGCGTCGCTGACAGCGCCATGTAACTCGCTTGGCTGATGCCCGCGAGAACAGCAGCGGGGAGCACGAGGCTGGGGCTTGTAGCGACTCCCAACAACGCAATCGACAACCCGGATGCAATGCCACTAGCAACGAAACTGGCACCTCGCGTAGATGCTTTTTGGAGCTGGGAAACCCCCAGGGTTCCTACCAAGGCACCTCCGCCGAGTGCTATGAGAATCGAGCCGTACAAACCCTCTGAGCCGCCGACCTTGTCAGATAATGCGGGCAACATCGAATCAAAGGCCATCGTGAAGGAACAGTGAGCACCAACCATCCCTATTACCGTTAATAGTCGACGGTCAGCAGCTATGTAGCGGAGGGCAGCTTTTAAGTCTGCGCTCAACGTGGTAATCGCAGCAGCAATCGCCCCCTTAGGTTCTTGGTCTCCCACAGGTACCGTTTCAGCTGCCATGCGCGAAGCTTCGTTAGCTTCGCTTCCCACTCGGAATGCGCAAAACAAAGCAAAAGCTAGAAGAACTGCTGCCACCGCAAAAACAGCACTGACCCCCAACGTGCTTAAGAAGGCGGCCCCAAAAAGAGGGCCAGCCAATCGAGACCCATGCTGAGATAGACCACTTAAGGCAACTGCATTGGTTAGGTGAGACCGCGGAACTGAAGTCGCGACGAGAGCTTGACGAGTCGGAACCGTAATCGCTTGAGCAGACCCTGTAGCAAACGCCAACACACCCACGTGCCAAACCTGGGCGAGATCCAAAGCAGTAGCGAAAGCTAAAACTATGGCACCCACGACCCCGAACGTCCCACCCGCTATCAGCACTTTGCGGCGTTGCACCCGATCGGCCATAGCACCTGCAATGGGACCAACCACCACAAAGGGAATGAAACTCGCGAAAGTGACCCAACCCACCGCTGCGGTGGAACCTCCACTTAAGTCGTGCACCAACCACCCTCGCGCCAATACCAAAGCCCAGCGCGACCCGGTGCTGAAGAAGCCATTAGCAAAGAGCCACCGAAACTGCGTTGACCGCATGGCAGGAAATCGACCTACCGAATTTTCTGTCGACTGCTCCACCTGGCAAAGCTAGCTCGCCCAGTCAGGCGCGGTAATGAGGGGACACGTTTTCTGAGGTGCGGGTACCGGGTCCACTAACTCTGTGGAACTCAATTGTTCTTGACAACAAACTCCCGCCCACCTCAATTAACACGAAAACGGTCTAAACCTGGTCACTCACGAAAGATGTCTGATTTCGAACAAATTGTGGGCGCCGGCGGGTTCGATAGCTAAATAAGACTCGAACCCTCCATTTAGGAGCTAGACAGGAGGAACGTCGACTCTTGGAGTGGTAGATGGCTGATGTAACAGTGAATATTCGCGACGATGGACCATTGCTGGTGCAGGGGCCTTGTGTCCTGAAGGACCAGGCAGGGAACATCGTGCGGGAGAGCGACAACATGGTGGCTCTTTGTCGATGTGGTTTGTCCAACAGCAAACCAATGTGTGACGGAAGCCACACTGACAACTTCGATGGGACCCTCAACCCACCGGATTGAGATCACGGGTGGCGTTTCTGCCACGCTCAACGAAACTTTGGGGCGCGTTTCTCCAGAAATGCGTTGACAGCTTCACGATGTTCAGGAGTTGATCCGGCTTCCTCGTTCGCCCGTCCCTCTCGACGCTGGACGAGATCTAAGTCAGTTTCGCTCGCGTTCTCGGTCAGCAATCGTTTAGTGAGTTGCAATGATGAGGGAGCGTTTTCGGCGTAGCTGCGAGCGCGCGTGATCGCGGCGCCGACCACATCATCAGGCACGACTTCATCCACGAGACCAATTATTTTCGCCTCGTCACCTGAAATGGTCCTACCCGACAGAGCTAAGTCGGAGGCCATCCCCCAGCCGCAGCGTTGCACCAAGAAGTGAGAGGAGGCGAGTTCAGGCACCACCCCCATCTTCACAAATCGGGCAGAAAGCTTGGCGTCGGACTGGGCGACTATGAAATCCATGGACAGCAACATGGTCAAACCGAGTCCGATCGCTGGACCATTGACTGCGGCCACCATGGGCTTCGAGTCACGCACAAGCCCTACCCAATTCACTGACTCGGTGAGCGCGCCGTAGCCAAGTGATTCGTCCTCCAACGTCGCGCCAAAAACATCGCCTATATCAGCGCCGGCACAGAATGCTCGACCGTCACCCGTCATGACGAACGCGCCAAC
>DCYM01000120.1 GCA_002331465.1 Candidatus Neomicrothrix sp. UBA2110
CGACGACGAGGAAGAGCGCTGCGCCTGACGCAGAAGATTCGGTACCGTCAAGACCGTGGGATATTGGAAAACCGTGGCCGCCGCCTCAGCGAAGGCATTAAACACCGTGATTTGGGTCGTGTGTATCGGGATCGTTGTCGGTGTGATCATCGTCGTCCTATAACAACAACGACCACCCCCGAAGGCGCGGTCGTTGTCAGGTTGATTCTGTTATGCGTCGGTGAGTTTAACCTTGGGAGTCAGTCCGCAGACTTGATGCCGGCGAGTACTCGGGCGCCGAGCTGTGTCGTTCGTTCGGTGTGCACAGTGCCTGCCGGCACATCGCAAGTCTGGCCGACCAGGAACGTCTCGCTACCGTCCTCGCGTGCGAGGATGAACTCGCCCTCAAGCACCATGAGCAACGCAGAGAACTCGTGGGTGTGAGGTTCACCATCGCTATCTGGCGGGTACTTGTTTTCACGGATCTCTTCGTACCCCTGCTCAGCTAGCAGTTTGCGGAACTCGTCCTCCGTCATCACATTCTTTCCTTTAGGGCCCGCAGAGAGGATCCCATATCTCTGCGGTGTGGTGGGCCGTGATCGTGGGGTGCATCACTGGGGTTCACGAATGTAACGACAAAAGACCGCTCCGAAGGGTGGCCGTTGTCAGAATTCTGTTTGTTATTCAGCTTCGAGGAGGATGCACTCGCCAGGGCATTCTTCAACCGATTCGATTGCTGCGATGACCAGTTACGAACGCGCGTTAAAGCTCGGGCGCAGACTCGCGCACCCACCCTTCATGGTCTCACCCGATGTTGAAGCGGAAGTCCTGGCGCGGTCCATTTCGTTGGAACCCAGGCGCTACGGATCTCCCGATAAGGCTGAACAATCTTTAGCGCACGAACCCATCAATGAAATCAAAGTACTCAATCTCAAAGCCTGCTTCGGTGGCCCAATTCTTGAAGTCCTCTGATGCTGACCCGAAAACGCAAAGCCGCCCGCCATCTGTTCGCTCAAGCACCTGGCCAACAAACTGCCCGCCGGCGAATCTCTCACCGTGAAAACTGCACTTTTCTGAATCACCGAATATCTCTAAGAAAGTAAAAAGGGTTTCGCCCTCATTCATGTAGACGTTGTACCTGAGAGTGCCTGGTTCACCTTCATCGTTAAACGCAACCATCTCCTTGGCGATCTCACGCAGCTCCGCCGCCTTACCAGGAATAATGTTCAGTTCGTAGGTGATTTGGATCTGCCCGCTCATGCGCCCACCTCTGTTCATGTTGTGAAGCTAACTATTCATAGAATTATCGTCCGCAGATCTCGAGACCCGCAAGGAGCAGTCGACACTTCAAGTGACAAGCGCCAAGCGAGCGCCCCACGCTTTATTTTCTGATTATGTGGCCTGTTGATCGACGCTACGTCAAGTGGCGGCGGGCGCTGACGTTGATGACGAGTCCAATAAGCCCAAAGGCTACGACTGTCGATGAACCCCCATGGCTAAGAAAAGGAAGCGGGATCCCGGTAATCGGCATGATGCCCATGGTCATGCCGATGTTTTGGAATATTTGAAAAGTCAGCATGGATAACGCTCCCACACAGGCGAAGGCGGCGAACAGATCGTTAGAGGCTCGAGCGATGAACCAGATTCGCGCAAGCATGTAGGCGTAGAGCAACAAGAGCAGGCTCACCCCAACAAAACCGAACTCCTCGCCGAGAGCTGTGAAAATGAAGTCCGTTTCTTGTTCGGGGACCAGATTGAGGTTGGTTTGGGTGCCTTGCAACCACCCTTGACCTCTGAGGCCGCCGGCCCCTATGGCAATTTGGGACTGATTGATGTTGTACGACGCTCCCTGAAGGTCAAAGCCGGGATCTAGGAAAGCGGTGAGTCGCTGTTCTTGTGTCTGTCGAAGAAGCGCCGGTCCGCCGAGATTGTCGCTGTTGAACATGGCGACCACGACAACTACTCCAATCAGCGATGTCACAACTATGTGTTTGAGTTGGGCTCCAGCAACAAGCAAAACACCCATACCGATCGCGACGAAGACCAGCATGGTTCCCAGATCTGGCTGGAGGTAGATAAGCCCCAGCGGGACCGCAAGCATCAAATAGGCGTTGGAGAGGGTGACCAGTCGAAGATGGCCTCGCTGATTGGCCACGAAGGCCGCAAGCGCGACTATTACTGCGACTTTGGCGAATTCCGCGGGCTGAATCTGGAAGGTTTGACCTGGTAGTTCATACCAAGCTCTAGCCCCGTTGCGTTCCACTCCAAAGAACAGCACCCCAACTAGAGCAAGCATGACGACTAAGTAGGCGGAATTCGCGAAGTCTCTGTAGAGGCGATAGTCAAGGAATGCCGCGGCAAGCATCACCGCTATTCCGATAACTACGAAAAGAATTTGGCGTTTAGCAAAAGTCGCTGGGTCTTGGCCATTGAACTCGAGTATGCGCCAAGTAGAGGAATAGTTAAGTGCTACCCCTATTGCAGATAACACGACCGCTACCAGTCCCAGCGAGTAATCGGCGTAGCGGAGAGGTGAACGCAGTTCTTTTCGGAGCGGCAGATTCATTAGTCGCGTTCCTCAAGGTCGGGGATTCCGTCCCCATCTACGTCTTCGGGGGTATTTGCTCGGGGAACCTCAATTCCCCACGGGCACCCTTCTGGTACGTAGCCAATAAATGCCTTATGTCCTCGTAGTGCTTCAGGGATCTCAGGGCATTCGGGCTGTGGCGGAATGAAGGCAACCTGTGGGTCTGGCCATCGTTGTTCGTAAGCACGTAAGGCTTCGAAAATTCGTCGGGCAACAGGTGCCGCTGCTTGGCCACCGAACCCCGCTTCTTCCATTACTACGGCGACAACGTAACGGGGGTCATGTTGCGGAGCCCAGGCGATGAACACAGCGGAGTCTTCTTTTTTGCGTTGCAAAACTGCGTTCCGTCCTTCAGCTTGGGCGGTTCCTGTTTTTCCTGCCACTGCGTAGCCGCGGCTGTCGTAGCCCTCGAAGGCACGCCACGCGGTTCCTCGCCGGCTCTTACTTGCCACTCCGTGCAGGCCTTCTCGCACAACTCCTGATCCCTCTGGGAACTCTACGATGCGTTGGATGCGGGGGTTGAATTCGATGACCGACTCCCCGAACTGCTCGGCCGAGCGAGACACGACTCGCTCGACGATGTTCGGACTGAACAACGTTCCGCCGTTGGCGAAGGTGGCGTACGCGTTGGCGAGTTGCACCGGTGTGACTGAGACGAAGCCTTGACCAATTCCTGTGTTGATGTTGTCGCCTGGCAGCCACTGAGAAGATTCGTTGTAGGGGTTGTACGCCTCAGGATTAGCTTCGAAAAGGCGTCGTTTCAGATCTTCGCCGCCAATCCGACCGCTCTTTTCGAAGGGCAGTTGTACTCCGGACTGGTTTGCAAATCCCAGAAGCCGCGCCATGTCTTGGATGGCCCACTGTTCTTCCCCTCTGATCCAATAGAGATCGTGTGCAACCTTGTAGAAGTAAGCATCACTTGAGCGAGTGATCGCTGAGGACAGATCGACAATCCCCAACGGTGCTTTGTCTGCGTTGTAGAACGTGCAACGACCGGTGCAACCATATTTGTCGGGAATTTTGAAATAACCGATGTCGTAGTACGCGGCGCGGGGAGATATCAGTCGAGCCTCGAGACCCGCTAGGGCTGTAATGAGTTTGAATACTGACCCAGGGGAGTACTGCCCTTGGATTGCCCTGTTATTGAGCGCACCAGGCGCATATGGGTTCTCGAATACTGATTGGTACTCAGCAGTCGTAAGACCTCCCACCAACCAGTTGGAGTCAAAAGTGGGATGGGACGCCATGGCTAGTACGTCACCGTTGCGTAAGTCCATCACCACCGCCGCGCCA
>DCYM01000164.1:0-2885 GCA_002331465.1 Candidatus Neomicrothrix sp. UBA2110
GGATTCTCCGACATTGGGAAATGACCCATTCCCTTCATTTCACAAAACGTTGACCCACTGATAGCGGCGTGAGCTTCGCGTCCTTTTTCTATCGTGCCGCTGTAGTCGTACTCACCAGAAAAAATGTGGACGCCGACCGACGAGGTGTCAATGCTGGATGCCACGTCGCGAAGGTCGTACTCAGAGATGTAATACCAAAGGTCCCCTACAAACACAGGCGACCATCCCGACGCATAAGTTTGACTGATTTCTTTTCGATACGGTTCGGGCGAAGTAGGAGCCGTCAGACCTTCCATCATCCGAGCCTTGGTTTCGTTGGACACCTGTGGGTGCCAAAAACCTTCCAACATCTCAATGTTTCCACCGATGTGTAATGCACCTTCTAACGAGATCACCGCCCGAAAAACCTCTGGGTGTTTGTGCGCCAAATCAAGCGCCAAAAGTCCACCAACCGAGCATCCCATAAAGACCGGTTGATCCAGATCGAGCATCTCAGCGAGCGCAAGTGGAACCGATCGCAGAAACTCACCCTCAAGCCGATACTCCTCAGCCCACCAACGTCGATCGACGGGAGGGATTGACTTGCCGTGGAAGGGCAAATCGTAGGCAATCAATCTGAAATTGTTTGTGATGGCTGAACTTTCGAACAAATGGCGCCACTGGACACCATGTGAACCAGCCGTGTGTTGAAGCAAAAGCGGAATGCCAGTTCCGGCTTCTTCGAAGTAGATCCGATGCTCTAAACCTTGCAAGTCCAGCCGGGCATAACGACCGTGTGGAGCATCAAACGATCCTGCTCCACCACCCTCCTCCTCCCTATCGGGAGCAACCTCTTCCGAACGCCGCAGAAGTTCAGTGATCCGTTGGATCGCAGGTAGGTACTGCCACCACGTGAGGCGATCGCCAACCCAAGACAAACCCCCTCGACCAGTGGCAATATTGATGTCGTTCAAAAACCGCGGCGGAGTTGCAGATCTAACTTGCTCCCAAACGTGTTGAGGCCCCGCGATAGCAATGACTCCTCGCCCCTCATCTGGAATCGCTGCTTGAACCGCGCCGTCTTCAATAGTGATGCCTGTCAGTACCGACCCCATCTCGAAGCGAACTCCACCAGTCCAATATCGGGCCGCCATTTGAAACTCTGAATCATGGAGACACAGTTGATAAAGCTCTTCCGAAGTGGGTGGAATCATCGCTAGTCTTTCTGTCGCGTTCAACTTCTCGTAGTTTGCCGTATTCGGCGAGGAGTGTCTTAAGATCCATGTCACTTCAAGTCATTGCTACGCTCATGACGGGGAGACACGATGACTATCGCGCTAAATAAAACATTCGAGCCAGGATTGCCTCCTGACGACGACCACCCATACCGGTCGGGAATATGGCAACCCCAACACCGCGAGTACGACGCTTGGGACATGGATGTCGTAGGCGAAATACCTGACGATTTGAATGGCGTTTACTTAAGGAACACCGAGAACCCGCTATTTGAGCCGATAAAGCGGTACCACCCCTTTGACGGCGACAGCATGATGCACGCCATCTCGTTCGAAAACGGCGAAGCTCGTTATGCGAACCGTTTCGTCCAAACCGATGGGTTTCTCGCTGAACAAGAAACGAAGCGCAGCCTCTGGGCCGGCATCTCTGAACATCCGTCTAATTCGATCGCCGACAAGGGATGGGGTGCCAGAACTTTAATGAAGGACACCGCGTCTACTGACGTCATTGTTCACGGAGGTGTCGCGTTAGCCAGCTTCTACCAATGTGGCGAGTTATACCGGCTCGATCCCAGAACTCTGGAAGATTTAGGCAAAACCACTTGGGATGGTTTCTTTCCCGTTGAAGGGGTGTCGGCTCATCCCAAAGTTGACGAACACACTGGTGAATTGTTGTTCTTCAGCTATTTCACTGAGGCCCCTTATCTTCGCTATGGGGTCGTCAATCGCGCTGGCGAGCTCACAAACCATGTAGATATTCCTTTACCTGGGCCAAGACTCCCGCATGACATGGCCTTCACTGAGAACTGGTCAATTCTCAATGATCTCCCGCTTTTTTGGAGCCCGGAGGCCCTCGCCGACGGCTACTACTCAAACGTCTTCGACCGCGATCTTCCTAGCCGATTTGCTCTCATTCCGCGGCACGGCGCAACTGAAGACATCCTTTGGTTCGAGTCCGATCCCACTTTCGTCCTTCACTGGACCAACGCATACGAGGACGGTGACTGGGTCATCTTGGATGGTTTCTTCCAACACAACCCCACTGCACGAGGAGTCGAGAGACAAACAGGCCCTTTAAAGGGTTTTGAAACCCTGGATATGAATATCTTGCAAGCTCGCGCACATCGATGGAAGTTCAACGTCCGCACTGGCGAATGCCGCGAAGAGCAAACCAGCGAAACCTGCGCCGAATTTCCAATGATCAATGGTCGTCACGCCGGGAGAAGGCACAGATACTCCTACAACGCGCGATGTTCACCAGGACTCTTCGCGTTTGACGGACTGATCAAGCACGACCTCGATACCGGAACCGAAGAACTGTTCGAGTTTGAACCTGGAGTATTCATTAGTGAGACCGTGATGGCTCCAAGAGATGGATCCAGCGCGGAAGATGACGGTTACCTAGTTACCTTCGCATCTGATATCAACAACGACTTTTCCGAAGCATTGGTATTCGACGCATCTGCGATGATGCAGGGACCCGTGTGCAAAATTCGACTTCCCGAGCGAATTTCAAGCGGTACTCATTCGACCTGGGTGTCGAGTACCGACCTATAAGCGGCGCGGCCGCCATATGGCGCGTCCTGCGAGGTGACGGTGTTATCGCCGGCGCCGACCTTTTCAGAAGCCGCCGATCACGCCTCCAGCAACGGCAGGGGTGCTTCGCCTAAC
>DCYM01000164.1:3244-10719 GCA_002331465.1 Candidatus Neomicrothrix sp. UBA2110
AGCAGGTTCGTTGCGACCGAACACGACATGGGGCAACGCCCCACTGGCCGCGGATCGTTGCTGGCTAGCGCTAGCCACATAGTCCTCATCGCGGATGATCTCAGCAAAGCGTTGAGCAATCTCTTTCAATGCTTCAACCGGGGCGGATTGAATTTGAGTCTCACGCTCCGCACCAATTTCGTCGCTACTTCCATCCCGGTGGCCACTTGGGCGGGTGTAAAAGGTAATCACGCTCGTATGGCGTCCCGGGGACGCTGAATCTGGATAAGCGCGTACTACGTACATGCCAGAATCATTAGGAAGCAAAATGGTGTTCGGGAAAAGCCAATACACGGGTAACCCGGCGACGGTGATGTCCCACTGATCTTCTGGTAGTTCTCTCATGGCATGGATGGCCTTGCGACACAGAATCATTCGATGATGCTGCCCAAACGTGTCGTAACACTGGACATTGCCTTCGAAAAACATTGCCAGGGAATTTTTGTGGAGGGAATTGAAATGATATGTCTCACCAAATGTGTCCATCGCTAGTTTCCAGTTGCACTCAACTTGGTAGCGGTCACCGCCGAGGCGCTCAAGCGACCCGAAATCCCATGCATCTAGTTCTTCCGAGAACTCCGACCCAAGCAGTGCGTCGACATCTAAGGAGCCTGACGGGTCTGGGTTTGCAAAGAGGAAGCCGTATCTCTCCTCAGCGGGTAATTCGATAAGACCGAAGCATTCCTTGTCAATCGAACCGAAATGATCCTCTTTGGGTAACCCGACTAATGCTCCTTGTGGGTCATAGGTCCAATTATGGAACGGACAGACGAAACGCCGTGCCTGCCCCCTCTCTCGCTCTTCAACCGCGACTCCCCGATGCCTGCAGGCATTAACGAATGCCCGAAAATCGCCATTTTCGTCGCGAGTTGCGAGGACCCGAGTATCTAAGTCATTGATTGTCATGAACGATCCAGGTTCGGGTAGATCACCAGACAAACCCAAAACTTGTGGGTGGCCCTGAAAAAATAGGGACCGTTCCTTTTGAGCAATCTCGTGGTCGGTGTAGCTATCGGTGGGGTTGAGTCGGATCCCACCTGCGTCTACGGTGACCCCCGAATCGAGGCTCGCTAGTAGCACCTTTACCTGCGCTATCTGCTCGCTACGCTTCATTAAATCTCCACCAACCCCAAACTAGCTGGATCCGCAATTCCTCCTCAGAAGATTAGTGGGACACCCGATGATTAACGCACCTCTCGATCGCGCTGAAGTCCATTCGGGTTATTGGAACTCTCATTGGCCGGTCGAATGTGGGGGTAATCGTCGACAAAAAGCACATGGGGGACGCCTCGATGTGCGCGAAGGCGAAGTTAGTGTGACGTCGATCCGGAACGACCGTTGGAACGTCATGACGGTTAGGCGTGACCCCGGCGAGTGGTATCTCGGGGGGACGATGCCCGCCTTTATTGGGCCACCTCCGTTCGGGTGGGTGACCCGATTTCACCCAACTTCTCTAAAACCGTTAGCTGAATCTCCTCCCCTACCTTGCGGCGACCATGTGTGGTGTGGCGCAATTCTCGTTCATGCCAACGGCTTAATCATGTCCGTCAATGGCTCCTATCTACACAGCCTTGATCCCCAGGACCTGTCGGTCATTTGTGAACGGGAACTCCCTGTCAGCCGGGCCCACAACGGTCTGTTAGCTCTTTCCGATGGCACACTGGTTACCAAAGATCTGCGCCTTGAAGGCCAGGGCGGCACCACTCTCACTTTTTTGGAACCCCAAGAATTGGAAGTCCGCGACACGCTGGTCTTGCCGGAGGGTTCGATGGGTCGAATCGCCGCCGACCACCATGACGGCGTTGACTCCGTCTACGTACCAGGAACTGAGCATGTCTGGAAAATTGACGTGATCAATGGCTCACCAACTATCGCCGAATGGAAATGCAGATACCGCTACTCAGATTCCCAAACAGGTCTCGCATGGGATTCCTGTATCTCTGACGGTTACCTATGGCTGATGGACTGCGGAGATATCGAAGCCGTGCGCAGCATCCATCGCACCTTCCCAAACGGACGTTTCGATCAGCCCCCCGGCAAACGCGTGTCGTGGCAGAATCCAGCTCCGTGGACAGGTGCCCAGCGGTTACTTCGTATCGATCAATCGAGCGGAGAGTTGGACAGCATCGAGCCGTTTGGGCTTCCAGGCGGAGGAATATTCGCTCCCCCTGTAAACATTCCTGAACACGAGGTCGCCATCGCTTGGGACTCGATCAACCGCGGCCTCGCTGGCATTTCAACCTCTGGCAGTTTGGAGCCACTCTGGCATCTCAACGTCAAACCAACCATGCAACCGGTCGTCTTCCCAGAATCTGGTGAACTTGTCATTAACGACTTCACCGACGACCAATCCGATGACGTAGTCGTAGTTGATATCCAAACCGGCGAATTGCTGGCGCGCGTGCCTACCGGCTCGCGCGTAGCAAACGGAATGTTTCTCTCCGCCGGAGATCAACGCGATGTCTACTACTGCTCGACTCTGACATGGGCAAGGATCTCTTGGGCCTGAATTCCTAGCCAATTAACTAACTGCTGTTAGGTTCCGGGTAGTGTCGTGGCATGGAAGACATGCACGACGCCGTTACCGCGGTCCTCGGTGAGATCGATTTTGACCCTCAGGAGCTACATGCGAAATACCTCTCCGAGCGCGATAGGCGACTCCGCGATGATCACAACGGGCAATACGTGGAAACCAGCGGCGAGTTCGCGAAATACCTTGACGATCCCTATGAGGAAGTAACCGATAGAGCACCACTGTTCGACGAGGTCCAGATCGCCATTATTGGCGGCGGCTTCGGTGGGTTACTTATGGGCGGACGTCTGCGAGAAGCCGGGTTTGAAGACATCAGGGTCATTGAACGCGGTGGAGATTTCGGCGGTACCTGGTACTGGAATCGGTACCCGGGAGCGATGTGTGACGTTGAGAGTTACTGCTACCTCCCGATGCTTGAAGAACTCGACTACATACCCAAACACAAATATTCGTTCGCGCCAGAAATCATGGAGCACACTCAAAATATCGGCCACCACTATGACCTCTACAAGAACGCTTGCTTCGGCACATCAGTTACGAAACTGAGTTGGGATGAGAGTATCGCTCGATGGATTATTGAAACCGACCGCGGTGATCGCATGCAGGCTCAATTCGTCGCGATGGCAAATGGTCCCCTCAACCGCCCCAAGCTCCCCGGCATCGCCGGCATTGACGCGTTCGAAGGACACACGTTCCACACGAGTCGATGGGATTATGGCTACACAGGGGGCGACAACAGCGGAAACTTGAGTGCGCTAAGTGACAAGAAGGTTGCAATTATTGGTACCGGCGCTACTGCCATCCAGTGCGTTCCTCACCTTGGCGAGTCGTCTGAACATTTGTACGTTTTCCAACGAACGCCATCATCAGTTGATGTGCGAAACAATCGCGAAACTGATCCCGAATGGGCGGAATCATTAGAACCGGGCTGGCAATACCGGCGAATGGAGAACTTCAACACGCTCGTCAGTGGCGGTGATCAAGACGAAGATCTGGTATCTGATGGTTGGACTGACATTTTCCGGAACTTGACTGGAACAGCCGCCAAGTTGGCTGGACGAAAGCTTGGCCGCCGCATCACGGGCCGCGAGAAGGGCCATCTGATGAAGATGGCTGACTACCAGAAGATGAACACTGTTCGGCGGCGTGTAGACGAGACGGTGGAGGACGCCGCGACTGCCGAGGCTTTGAAGCCTTGGTATCGGCAATTTTGTAAACGACCTTGCTTCCACGACGAGTATTTACCTACTTTCAACCGGCCAAATGTGACTCTGGTTGATACTGATGGCAAAGGCGTAGAGCGCATCACCCCGACTGGCCTTGTAGCCAACGGGGTTGAATACGAAGTTGACTGCATTATTTTCGCTACCGGGTTCGAAGTTGGTACCGGCTATACCCGACGAGCGGGGTACGACGTAGTCGGCAGAGCTGGGTTAACGCTGAGTCAAAAATGGGAGAATGGCCCACGCACATTGCATGGAATGCAAACAACAGATTTTCCGAATTGTTTTTTTCTTGGCTTCACTCATACAGCGGTCACCGTCAACGTTCCACAGGCCCTCAACGAGCAAGCGATGCACATCTCTTACTTAATTTCTCAAGTTAGAGATCAAGGTGGCACCACTATTGAAGCCACTGCGGAAGGTGAGCAGTTCTGGGTTGACGAAATTGAAGACAAGTCCAAGCTCGGGGAACGTTTCCGCGCTGAATGCACCCCCGGTTATTACAACAACGAAGGAAAAGCCGGAAATCCGGACGGCTTTTTCACAACTAGCTACGGTGCTGGCCCTCTTCGCTTCCATCGCATTCTTCATGACTGGAGAGAAGACGGTCGATTAGATGGCGCTGTCGTCGACTAAACGCTGCGGATCAACCGTCAGAGGAGAGCAATGGGGTTCGCTGGTGATCCAGTACCGCCTTCAACTCTGAGCGGGGCCACAGTGAAAAGGAAACTCCATTTGGAATGTTTCTGGCAAGCCGAAGCAAGACGATCCAAACGTAGGTTGTCTAAAAGGTGTACTCCCATCGCAACGATGACCGTTTGATGAATCGGCATCACCCACTCTGCTGGGTGATTTCCGGGTAGCACGTCGCTCACTCCATCGCAGCCGAGAACGGAAACGTCGCGCTCTCGTAGCCACGAAATGCAATCCGGATGCAAACCAGCCATCCCCACCTGGAAAGGATGCCAGGGGCCGAGTTCAGCTCTGCGAGCGTCTCGACCGGTACCAACGAGCAAGATGTCGCCGCTTCCTACCGAGACGTTTTGGGCTTTTTCGCAAGCCTCCAACTCCTCAGAAGTGACGGCGTCTCCAGGTTCGAGCCATTCGACTCCTCGAAGTCTGGGCACATCTAAGAACACCCCGCGCCCTACCACCCCGTCAGAAGCGGCCATGATGCTGCAGCGAGTGGCTCCGGTGCTCTTCACAGTCTCAGCACCGAAATCGTTGTACATGCGTTTGTCGACAAAGACATGGCACAAGGCGTCTATATGGGAAGTTGCCATTCCGTGGAATGCGACACCAACGAAATCGCCAGTCGATTCCATATTTATGCTTGGCGATACACAATCGTCACCGCCCCTCACCATCATGTGAAGAGCAGGGTGGCGATTCTCAGCATTGGGCTCGACCGGCAATTCTCGCGCGCAACTAACAGCTTGACCATGAACTACCTCGGCGGCGGCGGCGGCCCGCAGTTCTGGAGTAATCAGGTTCAGGGCGCCAGCTTCATCTTCAGACCCCCATCGACCCCAATTCTTGACTGACTCGAAAAGTTCTCGATGTTGTTCGGAGGTCATCCATGGACCATTCGACATTGCCATTCCCTCTTCTTCAAATAGTGCGGCGGCTTGCCAACATCGCCAATACGTCGTTCACGCATTCTTTCAGCGGTCGTCGCGTATCGACAACTAGTTCAGGGTCTACCGGTGGCTCATAAGGGGCGGAAATTCCTGTGAATTCTTCGATTTCTCCGTTGCGGGCCTTGCGGTATAAACCTTTTTCGTCGCGCCGCTCACATTCTTCAAGCGGGGTGTTTAGGTACACCTCCAGGAACGTCGAAGGTGTGTGCAGACTCCGAACCAGCTCTCGGTCACGAAGGTATGGAGATATGAAGGCAGTAAGAACGATTAATCCCGAGTCGCAGAAGAGCCGCGCTACTTCTCCAACTCTGCGAATGTTCTCAGTTCTATCCGCAGCCGAAAAGCCCAAATCACGGTTGAGGCCAAACCGAATATTGTCACCGTCTAAGACGTAACTCCCCACCTTACGAGAATGAAGTTCTGCCTCTAAAGCAAGAGCGAGCGTAGTTTTTCCTGATCCCGAAAGGCCGGTAAACCAAACGGTGCAAGATCCATGTCCCGATCGGAGGTTCCTGGCTTCCGCATCGATCAACCCCTCTGATCGAGTGATATTGCTCGATTTCGGGTCCTCAACCATCAACAAAGCCCTTCTCAATCAGAAGTTCGACAATGGCGTTCACGCACTGGTCCACTGTCGTGTCCGCAGTATCTAAGCGCAAATCAGCATCTTCCGGTGCTTCGTAGGTAGCCGAAACTCCCGGGAATTCTTCGATGTCACCCCGTTCAGCCGCTTCGTACAGGCCAGTTGTGTCCCGATTTCGGCAAACTGCAAGTGGCGTGTCGAGAAACACTTCAATCCATTGATCGGCTCCGACTAACTGTTGAGCCCGTGCGCGTGCGTTGGCCTGCGGTGCGACTAAAGCTGCGATTGCGATCAGTCCTTGACTGTTCATTAGGTGCGCGATTTCTGCGACACGGCGAAGATTCTCGGAACGATCCACAGCTGTAAAACCGAGATCCTTGCTAATTCCAAGGCGCACGTTTTCGCCATCCAACCGCACGATTGAGTTCCCGCGGTCGAACAAACAGCGCTCGAGAGCGGTAGCAAGTGTGCTTTTTCCAGCTCCGGTGAGGCCGGTTAATAAGATGGTGCAAGGACGTTGTCGATAGCGAATTTGCCGTTCTACCGCCGCAATTGTTGATGCCTGCACTTCGAGCGAGTCCTTGGGCGTTTGATCCCACGGAGATACCGGACCCGAAATCATCCCGGCTGCGACGGTGGAGTTACGAACCCGGTCAATCAGGATAAAAGAACCTCCAGCACGGTTACTCTCATAAGACTCGAAAAGCATTTTGCGATCGGCACTTATCGCGCACTGGGCGATGTCATTAAGTTGAAGCGCTGCTGCTTTCGCTTCTTTTCCTGTATTCACGTCCAATAGGTACCGAATCGCGTCAACCGTCACGTTTGCGGTGCCGTGATGTGATTGCAGAATTAGCTGCTCCCCGAGAGCTAGTGGTTTCTCATCCATCCAAATGATCGTGGCCTCAACAGAGGCATCGAATTCGACTTTCCCGTTCTCTTTGACGAGGAGATCTCCGCGACTCATGTCAATTTCATCTCCAAGAGTCAAAGTGACAGCATCACCCGCCGACGCCACCTTGAGATCGCCGTTAAACGTCACTATGCGTTCCACGGTGGATGAAACGCCAGAGGGGAGCGCAGTGACACGATCGCCGGGACGGACCTGTCCCGAGGTGATACTCCCCGCGTATCCTCTGAAATCTGGGTGTGAACGAAGAACCAGTTGAATGGGAAGGCGAAACTCAACAGCTTTAGCGGGTTCAGTGACATCTACTGCGTTGAGATAATCGATCAGCGGCGGGCCAGAGAACCACGGCATTGCCTCACTCGCTTCCACAACATTGTCACCGTGCAACGCCGAGATGGGAATGTACTCAAGCGATCTGATGCCGAGGTTTGCGGAGTGTTTGTTGTAATCGGCAATGATTTCCAAAAACCGGTCGTCGGAATAATCAACAAGATCCATTTTGTTCACCGCGATGACTAAATGTTTCACACCCAAAAGCACCGCAATA
>DCYM01000235.1 GCA_002331465.1 Candidatus Neomicrothrix sp. UBA2110
CGGGGCCGAACACACGATGCCCGAATTATTGAATGAATTCGTCTACGGCTTGCCTGAGTTGTATCGAAAAGATCTCAAAGGTGCCCGTGCAATAGCAGTGCCCGGTTGCTATCCGACGTCAGCATCGTTAGCACTGAGTCCGTTTGTTCGCTCTAAGAAGATTGAGACAACGGGAGTAATTGTGGACGCAGCATCAGGGGTGAGCGGCGCGGGGAGAGGGCTAAAACCGACCACATCATTCGCGGCGGTAGATGAAAACTTCACCGCCTATGGCTTGCTAACTCACCGGCATACCCCCGAAATTGAACAGGTAACAGGATGCGAGATTCTGTTCACTCCTCATCTTGCGCCCATGGTTCGCGGCATTCTCGCGACTTGCTACGCGCGACCCAGTGACCCCTCTTTCTCCACCGCTCAAGCGCTCGAATTGTTAGCGCAAACCTACGCGGACGAACCATTCGTTGTTGTCGACGAAGCATCACCGTCGACTAAAGCAACTCTGGGCGCAAACACGGTGCATATGACCGCTCGAGTTGACGAACGAACAGGATGGCTTCTTACCATTAGCGCACTTGACAATTTAGTCAAGGGCGCCGCTGGTGGTGCCATCCAATGCGCCAACATCGCTTTAGGGCTTGACGAGACTGCTGGTTTACCGACCAGTGGCTTGATGCCCTGATCGGAGAAACCCAATGGACGACAACAATCCACCGCTTCGACTAGTAGATCCTGACGAAACTCTTGTAGAACCAGATACCAACTTGATGGAGCCTCGCTCAGTGGGGGACCATTTACATAACGCTGAGCTTTTAGTAGAGATATTGCCTTACATCCAACGCTGGCAGGGCAAGGTCGTTGTTATCAAATACGGCGGAAGTGCTATGACCGACGGCGCGTTGGGTAGACGTTTCGCCGAAGATGTTGTGCTCATGCACCAAGTAGGCATATTGCCGCTGGTGGTCCATGGGGGTGGCCCTCAAATAGGTGATTTAATGCAACGGCTAGGAAAGGAACCGGAATTTCTTGACGGCCTGAGAGTCACTGACGCTGAGACCCTCGACATCGCCCGAATGGTGCTCGTTGGCAAAGTCAACCGAGACATCGTTGGATCAATCAATGTCCACGGGCCGTTAGCCGTCGGAATCAGTGGTGAGGATGGCGGACTTATTACCGCGGCTGCTCGCAACCCCGAACTCGGCTTCGTTGGTGACGTCGATTCCGTCGATCCGACACTCCTTACTAAGCTTTTCACCGAAGGTCTTATTCCCGTAATGTCCACCATCGGAACTGATGCCTCAGGTCAGGCGTACAACATAAATGCGGACACAGTCGCGGGCGCCGTAGCTGAGGCGATAGGCGCTGAAAAGGTGGTGTACCTCACCGACGTCGAAGGTCTCTACGAAGATTTAGACAACAAAGATTCACTCATCGGCGAAATCAGCGCAGATGAGCTTCAGACCAAGCTTGAATCTGGACAAATCACCGATGGGATGATCCCAAAAATCGAGGCGTGTGTCCACGCAGTAAACAACGGCGTCACTAGCGCTCACCTGCTCGACGGAAGAATTCCCCACGTAGCTCTGCTCGAAATTTTCACCGACGCAGGCATCGGGACAATGATTACCGACTGAATTCTGATCCAAGAATCCCCAACTAACCAGGACCTTTTTCCAATGAATAGATCAACAATCGCAGCTGAAGATCCAGAGACCTACCCGCTTATGCCGACTTACGGGCAACCCCCCGTGCAGTTCGTCAGGGGTTCAGGCACTGAGCTTTATGACCGCGACGGTAAAAGGTATCTCGATTTTCTTTGCGGCTTAGCAGTGACCTCTCTTGGCCATTCACATCCGGCGGTAGCCGAAGCTCTCTCCGAACAAGCACGGACTCTTCTGCATGTTTCGAACTTGTATGAAACCGTGCCGGGTTTAGAAGTAGCGGCGACGATCGACAGACTTCAAGGCGGAGGTGGACAGGTCTTTTTCTGTAATAGCGGAGCTGAGTCACTAGAAGGAGCCATCAAGCTCGCCCGAAAAAACGGCGGCCGGGGAAAGCATGTCGTCGTAAGCGCGCTTAGGTCATTCCACGGAAGAACCCTTGCCACTCTTCATGCAACCGGACAAATCGAAAAACATGAGACGTTCCAACCTTTGCCCGAAGGTTTCAGACACGTCCCATACAACGATTTCGATGCTTTAGAAGCGATGATCGATCCTTCTTGCGCTGCGGTGTTGCTGGAAGTCGTCCAGGGAGAAGGTGGGGTAAATGTCGCAGATGGTGAGTACCTGAGGCAGGTTCGTCAATTGTGTGACGAGCGAGACATGCTGCTGATGTTCGACGAGGTCCAGACAGGGTTCGCCCGCACAGGGGAATGGTTCGCGTGGCAACACCACTTCGATGCGACCAGTGAGACACGACCAGACGTCGTCACAATGGCAAAAGCCCTGGGGAATGGAGTTCCCATCGGTGCCATCTGGGCGAAGCGAGAAGTTGCTGCGGCGTTCGAGCCCGGTGACCACGCAACGACCTATGGAGGTCAACCTTTAGCGACGTCAGCGGCTCGCGCAGTCCTTCGAGTCATGGAAGCCATTGACGCCCCCAGCCGTGCGCGTGCTGTGGGCGATGATCTGATGGGCAAGCTATTGGAAGTCCCCAATGTCATCGACACGCGAGGTCTCGGACTTCTTATTGCTGCTGAAATTGATACCGAGGTAGTGGGTATGACTGGGCCTGAAATCGCACTTGGATGCTTAGACGCGGGTCTAGTGGTCAATGGGATAAGCCCGACAGCCATTCGTCTCGCGCCACCGTTGACTGTTTCCTCTGAAGAGATCGACGAAGCAATGGAAATATTGTCGGCTGTTCTCGGAGGAAACTGATGCGGCATTTTCTTGAGGTTGACGACCTCAGTGTCGATGAACTTCGGCGAGTTCTTCAACTCTCGGGCGACCTGGTTCCGCCCAAGGTGCTCGAGGGTCAAGGAGTGGCGCTGATATTTGAAAAACCATCAGGTAGAACTCGCAACTCGATGGAAATGGCGATTGTCCAACTCGGTGGCCATCCCATGTACATCAAACCCGAGGAACTAGGCATCGATAGCCGCGAAACAGCAGAAGATGTGGTTCGCGTCATGGCTGGCTATCACGCCGTGTTAGCCGCGCGGGTCTTTGATCACGATCGTCTTGAACGCATGGCCGCTACCGACGCCGTGCCCATTATCAATTTGCTTTCTGACGTCGCACATCCGATGCAAGCCCTAGCGGATTTACTCACGATCGAACAAGAAATTGGCCTTGCCGATGTAGGCCGAGTCGCCTACGTCGGAGATGCGAACAACGTCTGGCGCTCTCTGGCCATTGGTTGCTCGATGCTTGGGATTGACACCGCAGTAGCGTCTCCGCCTGATCATGGTCCTACTGAAATGGATACCGACCATGTCTTAGCGTTGGGAGGCGCCTTATTGGTGACCTCTGATCCGCAAGAGGCGGTAAATGGCGCCGATGTGATTTACACCGATGTGTGGACATCCATGGGGCAAGAAAGCCAGAAGGAAGAGAGGCTAGACGCGTTCGAAAGATTCAGAGTTGATTCGACGCTGATGGCTGATGCAAGTGAGCGGGGGATCTTCATGCACTGTCTTCCCGCCCATCGTGGTGAAGAAGTTACTAATGAAGTAATCGAAAGCTCGCGAAGCAAGGTGTTCCTTCAGGCACATAATCGCATGCACAGCGCGCGCGGCCTACTTTCGTGGCTGGTCGGGGAGGCGATGGAAGGATGACTAGTAAATCTCAGCGGCAACACTTGATTGAGCGGCTTTTAGCGGAACGTTCCGTCGGTGACCACAGCGAACTGGTGGAGTTTCTGGCTGTGGAAGGAGTGGAAGCATCGCAGGCAAGTGTAAGCCGAGACCTTGACGAACTTGGTGCAGTGAAACTTCGAGCAGGGGGCCGCACGGTCTATGCCATACCCGAGATAGCGACCCAAAGGGCTATTCCCATTGAAACTCTTCGGCGAGTCTGCGGCGATTGGGTCGTAGGAGCTGAACATTCTGACAATCTGGTAGTTCTGACCACTCCGCCAGGCTCCGCTCATGTTGTCGCATCAGCGATCGACCGCAGCGACAGTACCGATGTCAT
>DCYM01000062.1 GCA_002331465.1 Candidatus Neomicrothrix sp. UBA2110
GTTGATACTGACAAAGAATCCCCACTTGATTTCGCACTTTGGAAGTCCGCGAAACCGGGAGAACCATCGTGGCCCACGCCTTGGGGAGTGGGACGGCCGGGCTGGCACACCGAATGCGTCGCTATGTCACTCAGCGCCTTGGGTACCGGTTTCGATATCCATGGCGGAGGTGATGATCTCTGTTTTCCCCACCACCAAAACGAATGGGCGCAAGTCACTGCTATGGGACAACAGTTTGCTCGGTATTGGGTGCATAGCGCGATGGTGAATGTCGCGGGCGAAAAAATGTCCAAATCATTGGGCAACTTCACCAACCTGGCTGAAGCCATAGACACAGCGGGACCGCGGGCGTTGCGTCTTCTGGCTCTCCAAACCCACTATCGGCGCGCCATGGAGATGGGCCGTGACGCGTTGATGGCTGCTGACGCAGCCGTCAACCGACTTGACGCTTTCCACCGGCGTATGGTCACGGCGAATGTTGACCTCAACGGCGGCGAACTACATGAAGCGTCTGTCGCCGCGTTTCGTTTGGCAATGGACGACGACTTCAGCACCCCAACTGCCCTCGACAACGCCTTTAGCCTTATTCGAAGTGCCAACAGTGACCTCGACAACAGTGATCTGGTGGCCGCTGGGTTGAAGAGCCGCACGGCGCTAGAAATGTTTTCTGTCCTCGGTATCGAAATCGGATCTCAAGAAGCAAAGACGAATGTTGGCCCAACCGACCAAGAGATAGAAGACCTGCTTGAGCAAAGAGCCCGGGCTCGAGGGGACAAGGATTTCGCGACAGCCGATCGCATCCGCGACGAGCTTGCATCTGCCGACGTTGTCATTGAAGACAGCGCCAATGGCGTTGTTTGGCACCGTGCATGACTGACTCGAAAAAAATACTCAGCTTGGAGCCACATGGAGCTGACACATTCGTAGGGGAAAGCCCAGCGTATGAGTGGGGTCGCATCTACGGAGGGCTAGTCATAGCGCAAGCATTACGTGCGGCGATGTACACGGTCGACGTTGAAGGCCATAGAGCGCATTCGCTGCACGCATATTTTATTTTGGGTGGCGACCCAAATGAACCAGTGCGTTACGAGGTCGACAGGCTTCGCAACGGCAGAAGTTTTTCTACGCGAAGAGTCCTAGCGCGACAAAGTGGGGGAGCGATATTGAACCTGTCATGTTCCTTTCAGCGCGACGAAGACGGCCCAGACGTATCGACCTCTACCTTCCCGACCGACGTCAAGTCACCCGAAAACTCACGAAAAATCGACTGGGGTCTCGGGTTAGACGCCCGTTTAGAGCATGAGTCAACTAGCCCCGCTCGTCATCGAGTTTGGGCTCGGTTCACTGACACCATTGGAGATTCCCACGATGATCACTACGCCGCCCTGGCGTACTTGTCGGATACCAACCCCATGGACGCCGTCGTCAACGCCCATCCTGCGCAGTCACTTCTCAATGGAAAATCGGATGAAGCTAATTGGGATGACATCTACATGGCCGCTTCACTTGACCATGCCGTCTGGTTCCACAGAGCTGTCCGAGCAGACGAATGGCTGCTATTCGACCTTTCTCCTCATCAAATAAAAGGTACGCGAGGTCTAGCGACCGGTGACGTGTTCACAGAGAGCGGCGAACTCGTCGCCACCGTCGCTCAAGAGGGTCTCGTCCGCCTTCGCGACAAGACTTCTTAAGCGACCCCCTGTCGCTGTAGCCAGTCTTGAATCAACCATCCGGCGATTGACATTCCGCCAATTGGGCATGGTGGAAGGTCCGTGGCATCGAACCAGCCAGCCTCAACGATCTCTTCCTCTTGGATAGTGATCTCTCCCGATTCGTACGTGCAGTGAAAGCCGCACATCAAAGAGTGAGGGAAGGGCCAAGGTTGACTTCCGAAGTAACGAACATCATTGACCGTCACCCCTACCTCTTCCATAACTTCCCGCTCGACTGCTTGTTCCAGGCTCTCTCCAGGTTCGACGAAACCAGCGAGTGTGCTGAAAAAGCGACCCGGAAACTGTCGACCCCAGGCAAGTAGCACCTGGTCACCCTTCTCGACCAAGACAATCATGGCAGGACTCAGGCGCGGGAAGGCCATGTGTTTACAACTCGGACAGACCTTTCCGCGATCGTGAGGGTTTGTTTCTGTGGGGGTCGCACAGCGACCGCAATACACGTGTGTGCGGTCATAGTTAATGATTTGTTCCGCACGTCCAGCAACAACCCATTCCTCGTCAGGAATTCGACCAAAAAGTTTACGTAAGTGAACTGGCTCGAGGTCTGCCTCTTCAGACGTTTCGTGAAGATCAAGCGCGTAGACGGCGAGACCATCCAGCACACCCAAGAAAACGTCCGGTGCTTCTATCGGTGCTGTAGCCGCGCGAACAAATCCTCCCCCGGGTTCGACGAACACGGTTCCCGAACGCACTGGGATCCATACAGCTTCAGTTGAGTCTAAATCGGGCGGTGGAATCGGTGCGGGCGTAAACACCCCAGCAGTCCATCACAACTAGCGATCGTTTGCGGGGCGTTTAGGTGAGTTCCCTGGGTACAACTCAGAGTCGACGCATTACCGTCACAACGCGACCAAATATTGCAACTTCCGCCGCAGAGAACACCATCGGCTCGAGAGTTGAATTCGACGGCAACAAAGTGACAGTCCCACCTTGCTTTGTAAAGGTCTTCACGGTGGCCTCATCCCCTGGAATACCAGCGACCACAATGTCGCCATTTGAGGCGGTGCTTTGACGGCTTACGACCACAAAATCTCCGTCAAGGATTCCGGCTTCGATCATTGAATCGCCGCGTACTTTCAACATGAACAACTCGCCGCCACCGGTGAAATCCTCCGGTACCGGCACCAGCTCTTCAACATTTTCTTGGGCCAACACGTCAGTGCCTGCCGCCACCTCACCGACAAGGGGCACGTGGCGGGTCGGGCGACGTTCGGCAATAACTCCAGAAGAGGCATCGAAACACACTTCAATCGCTCGTGGCTTTGTCGGATCTCGACGCAAATACCCGGCACTCTCTAATTGCGCCAGATGAGAATGAACTGTGCTCGGGGAGTTCAGTCCCACAGCCGCCCCGATCTCTCGAACGGACGGCGGATAGCCGCGCTCGCGCATGGTTATCTCGATGTACTCGAGAATGGCCCGCTGACGATCGGTAATGGTGTGGTCAGCCACGACCCCTCCTAATGACTTACGAACGTTTGTTCGCTTCAAACCGTACCAGCACCCGACATCGCGGGCAAACACTTGTTCGATTTTCACTTGACATCGAACAAATGTTCTGATGTAGTCGAACAAGTGTTCGAGTTTGTAGTAAGTGGGTAACGATGAATTCAGTGTCCGACCCCACCTGCAAAATTACTTCGCGGACAAGCCCGCAAACGCACTGAGGAATTGGAGGAACCGCAATGGTTGCAGTACTTAGCCCCCAACCAGAACATCTCGACGTGAGCGAGCCACTACATAAGAGCCGACCTCACCTGCGTCTGGTTGACGGAGATGCCCGATTTGGGGTTCCGACGCAGCGTTCTTCGACACGCCGCTATTCTTCGTCGACCTATTGGCGTCGCCGCGTTGTCGTAGCGGGTCTACTGGTAGGTCTGCTTTGGCTCACATTGGGGACTCGTCAACTTTTGTCGGCCCAGGGAACAGACCGACATCTCGTAGCAGCGCCGACGATGGTCGAAAGTGCCGCCGGCGACGCCCTCACCGGTGGTCGAGTCGTTCTGGTCCATCCGGGCGACACTTTGTGGTCCATAGCTCGGGGGTTGCAACCCACCGGGGATGTTCGACCGCTTATTGACCGCATTGCTGAACTCAATGGTGGTCATTCCCTGACTGCAGGTCAGACCCTGATGTTGCCCTAGAGCTTTTATTTTGACGTGGGGCTTGTTCAGAAATCCGCAATGTGGCGCACATATCTAAGGAACAAGAAATGGTCTTCGGTAAGAACATGTCGAAGAACAAACTCTTGAGGTTGCTCGAGAATCGCGCCGCGGATAATGCCGCCAGAATCCCCGCCGCCCACAAGTGGCGAAACGCTAAGAAAGACCTCGTCCACCAAACCCTGTGCACTCAGAGCTCCGTTGACGGAAGGACCTCCTTCGGACAGCACCACTTTGGCACCGAGCGTTGCCATTTGAGTGAGCGCGTTCGAAAAATCGACGGTGCCGGTGCCGCATTGCAACACGTCGGCATGCTGTGCGACCCGACGCAACCCCGCTGGGTCGGCATCTTCAGTTGTCACCACAATGGGGCGTTGATCTGGTCGATTGAACAGCGGCAACGCCAAATCAAAATTCAGTTTGCTGCTGACGACCGCTACGCGAGCTACTGGCCACGCCCCGTTAGAAAGCCGCCGTGCCTTCGTGCTCACGCTGCTAGAAGGAGGGGTGTAACGCTCGGCCACGGCGGTGGTGCTTCCGACCAAAATAACGTCCGGCAGGGTGCGTATCGTCCCAAAAACGTCTTTGTCTGCCGGTCCTCCCAGCGGACCGGAGACCCCGCCGGTCTCGGTAGCACCATCGATCGTCGAGATCATGTTCATCATCAACCATGGACGGCCCTCAACCATCGGTCGACTATCGCGATAGACGTCGTCGGTATCGACCTCGGCTACAGGTGGAGGTAACAGGCGATGCACCCCTTGATGTTGACACGACTTTGGCGAAAAAGAGATTTCACGTCACGAATTTCACGCGACTACGGCTCTCACCACCATCAGTGGTTCTCCACAGGCTGCCGACCCGGTCCAAGCGGCTCTCGTCAGAGGAGGCACGATCTGCCGATAGATTGGTGGTGGGTAGCGGCAGATACGCCCGCTTATTTTCCCAGGTCAGAGGCTTAACCATGAGTTCTTCGAAGCCGAACGGAATTATTTGCGAATCCGTCCACGAAATACAGCGTGACCACAGCGCGTGTCGGGACGCACGGGTGTGTAGAACTGCCCCAAGAATTCCCCAACTCACCCACAGAACTTTTTTGTTATCCCTCTATCGCTCCACAAGGAACAGTTCCTACATTCGTGTACGCGGCGGGTTGGGAGACCGACTGGCGGAAGGAGTGCGACAAATGGAGGACGGGTTCTCAATGAGCCCTCAACCAGATGTACACAACGAGGTTCCGTGCTTTGAAGGTCAGGGCGAAGCGGGATCACACCCACCGAGTCGGCCTCCGGCCTGCCGCAAACTTACCGATCGCTCCTACGAACCTCGGAGAAACCGATGACTGTTACTTCTAACGAAACGGCATCGATTTCCCCGACTCGAATCTCACGTCATTTCACCCAAGACGGAATCGACCCATACTCAACGGTCAAATGGGAACAACGCGACGCCAGGCTCACCAACTATTTGGACGGATCCACAAGTTTCGAGCAACTCGATGTTGAATTCCCGACAGATTGGAGTTTCACAGCTTCAAACATCGTCACACAAAAATATTTTCGTGGTGCTCTCGGCGCTAGCGATCGTGAATCCTCTTTGCGTCAAGTCATTGCAAGAGTAACTTCGACCATCCGCTCGTGGGGCGAGGCCGACGGCTATTTCGAAGATCCCGACGAGGCAGAAACCTTCGAAGCGGAGTTGGCATGGCTGCTATTGAACCAACGCTGCGCCTTCAACAGTCCGGTCTGGTTCAACATAGGAGTCGAGGGCGTACCTCAACAGGCTTCGGCCTGTTTCATCTTGTCGGTCGATGACAATATGGACTCAATTCTCAACTGGTACGCCGAAGAAGGCCGGATCTTTAAAGGCGGTTCGGGTGCGGGCGTTAACTTGTCCCGAATACGGGGATCATCAGAACCACTACGCGGCGGAGGAGAGTCGAGCGGCCCCGTGAGCTTCATGCGAGGAGCCGACGCGTCAGCGGGAACCATCAAGAGTGGTGGTAAGACACGACGAGCAGCCAAGATGGTGTTGCTTGATGTTGACCACCCTGATGTAGAGCAGTTCATCTGGTGCAAGGCCCTCGAAGAACGAAAGGCGAGGGTGCTTCGCGACGCAGGTTTCGACATGGACCTCGACGGGGCTGACGCTCACTCTGTCCAATATCAGAACGCAAACAACTCGATACGACTCACCGATGAGTTCATGGCAGCCGTCGAAAGCGACGGCGACTGGGAAGTCACCGCTCGGACCGACGGATCAGTCGTAGAGCGCCACTCCGCCCGGTCTCTGTTCCGTCAGATCGCCGAAGCAGCTTGGGAGTGCGCTGATCCGGGAGTGCAATTCAGTTCAACAATCAACCGC
The DNA here is from genome assembly GCA_002331465.1 of Candidatus Neomicrothrix sp. UBA2110. GTDB lineage: Bacteria > Actinomycetota > Acidimicrobiia > Acidimicrobiales > Poriferisodalaceae > UBA2110. The sequence continues at coordinate 6,260 of DCYM01000062.1, forward strand.
TGGCATACAGCTCCCAACACCGGTCCGATCACCGCGTCCAACCCCTGCAGTGAATACGTTCATCTGGACAACTCCGCATGTAACCTCGCAAGCCTCAACCTCCTTACCTTCCTCGGCGCAGACCAGACTGACCGATTCGACGTAGAAGGTTTTTGTCAGGCGATACGAGTCGTGTTTACGGCCCAAGACATCTTGGTCGGTAACGCCGACTATCCGACTGAAGAGATCGGCGAAACATCCCGAGATTTTCGTCAGTTGGGTCTTGGGTACACGAACCTTGGCGCGATGCTCATGGCGCTGGGTTTGGCGTACAACTCTAAAGAAGCCCGAGCTTGGACCGGGGCTGTCACTGCGTTGATGACGGGCCAGGCGTATTCCACTTCGGTAGATCTTGCCCAAAGAGTGGGCGCGTTTTCGGGATACGCCACTAATCGTGTCCCCATGCAAGACGTGCTGCGACGGCATCGTCAAGCGTTGGGAACACTCGCGGATGTCGCTCCAGAAGAAGTGACCAGCGCAGCCCGAAAACTCTGGGATTATGCGGTCAGCGGATGCGAAAAGCACGGTATTCGAAACTCACAGGCAACCGTCATTGCGCCGACTGGCACCATCTCATTCATGATGGATTGCGATACCACGGGCATTGAACCTGATCTCGGATTGGTCAAGTTCAAGAAGCTCGTCGGAGGCGGCGACCTCACCATTGTAAACGGCACCCTTGGACGTGCTCTGCGTCGTTTGAGCTACACAGCAGAGGAGATAGCTGACATCGAGGCCTACGTGCTTGATAGGGGCAGCATCGTTGGAGCTCCCCATCTCCTACCAGAGCACCTGTCTGTCTTTGCTTGCTCTATGGGAGACAACGTCATTCATCACGAAGCCCACGTTTTGATGATGGCCGCTGCACAGCCATTCGTTTCAGGAGCTATCTCGAAAACAGTGAACCTGTCAGAGAGCGCGACTGTTGAAGACGTCGAAAGTCTTCATCTCATGGCCTGGAAACTTGGGCTTAAGGCGGTAGCGATCTACAGGGATAACTGCAAAGTGGGTCAACCGTTGTCAACGACACGAGACGATCAGGGGCTCATCGGCGACGCAGTCAACGCAGCAATGGTTGAAGCACAATTCACCCCGGAGCGAGAAAAGCTTCCCCGGACTAGACGGTCACAAACTTTCTCATTCCGCGTAGCAGATTGTCACGGCTATATGACCGTAGGCGAATACGACGACGGTCGCCCCGGGGAGATCTTCCTTACCGTCGCGAAACAAGGATCAACGCTCGCCGGCATTATGGACGCGTTCGC
>DCYM01000125.1:0-3537 GCA_002331465.1 Candidatus Neomicrothrix sp. UBA2110
GCGGTACCCACCAAGGAGAGTCTCCAAATACCGTGCGAATTCCAGAGTGGTGCGGTCACCGAGGTATGGGCCTACCACCTGAATACCTACGGGTCGCCCGTCATCTGTCCATCCTGCGGGAACCACGGTGGAAGGAAGGTACACGTAGCCGAACTGAGAGGTCCAAATGATGAGATCTGAGTAGGGGCGTGTTGTTCCGTCAACAGTCAAAGTGCGGGTGTACAGGTTTCCTTCATGTTGATGTTCGAAGGCTGGGACGAAGGCAACAGGCGCCAACAGCACGTCAAAGTCAGCGAAAAAATGGGCCCATAGGCGGCGGTTGTTGTCGCGTACCTCGGTGAGCAACAGCCAATCTCGGTGCGACATGGTGGAGGACTGGGCTCGCATACGCATTGTCGGGCTGGCAGAGGCATCAGCCCCAAGTTCTTGCAACGCAGCGATCTCTTCTCCGGTGCGCCCAGGTGATGTTGCAGCTGAAATCAACGCTTGTCCGACGGAGCGCACATCATTGAACGGCACCCCCGGACGCGCTGAGCGGTCAATAGAAATGCCATCGGATTCCATTGCTGTGACGGCATCAGTTAACACACCCGACACGGCTTCGCTGACAGGACAATCAGGGTCGTCGAGCCACGCAGCAACCCTAAGTTCCTTAGCGGTGCCCCTGGCATTGGGTAGTTCTAATCTCCAACCGCTGCTGGCATCATTACGCGGCCCCCGAATGACGTCGAACAACAACTCCAGATCGTCAACGGTTCGAGCGAGCGGCCCGAAAACGTTGACATCAGCTTCACTGAGACCATAAGAAACATGGTCGATGTAACCAATCTGTGACACCACACCAAAGCTCGGCTTATGACCACAAACCCCGGCGAAATGAGCAGGTAGACGAACTGATCCACCGATATCGGTTCCAATATCCAAGGCAGTCAGCCCCGACGCGATCGCCGCTGACGCGCCACCGGACGAACCCCCGGGCCCGCAGTCCAATTTCCAAGGGTTGTTTGTCGTGCCGAAAATCTCGTTGAATGCCTGCACGTCACCGGACCAACGTGGAAGATTCGTTTTCCCAAAAATCACTGCACCGGCGTCCCTGACCTTGGTTACCACCTCAGCGTCACGTTCAGGTACGTGATGCTCTAGCTCAATGGCCCCTCCCGTCGAACGAACTCCCGCGACTGCTATTGCGTCCTTAATGGTCATCGGCAAACCATCAAGTTCACCGACTGCTTTGCCATCGAGGCGGCGCTGATCGGACGCTTTCGCTGAGGCCTCAGCTCGGTCAATGTCGAGCGTCACAATGGCGTTGATTTTGGGATGCAGCGCGTCGTTTCGCTGTACGAAGTGTTCGAGCAGTTCAACGCTCGAAATCTCGCGCTCAGCGAGCATCCTTAATAACTCGCGCGCAGATCGAAGACCCAAAATGTGCGACTCAGCATCAGAGGACATGAAAGGAACCTACCTTCCGAGGGTCATTGGATGCTGTGATGCCGTTGTGTGAAATGATGCTCACTCTGGGATCGGAGATAACTATGACTATCCAATTGCGACGCTATGAGGTTGAAGCCGGCGGGTTACAGCGCCTCGCTGCTTGGTTCCCCACCATTGCAGCTGTGCGCGATAAATACGGATTCAAAATCGAATTCGCGTACGCGGACACTGAAAACAGCGAATTTGTCTGGGCCGTGAGCTATCCCGGCGACATTGAAGCTTTCGAATCAGCCCTCGCGGTATATAACGAATCTCCCGAACGCGCTGATGCCTTCGACGGCTTTAGCTCACCTGTCGCTCAGATGCACCTGAGCTACATAACACCCGCTGCAGATCTGGGATGAGAACAAGATCAACGACCGACGAGGACTAACAGTGACTAATACCTACGAGAACATCGAGTTCGAATCAGAAGGCGCGACGCTGCGAGGAAGACTCCATAAGTCCGCAACCCCTGAAGCAACGTTGATCGTTATGGCGCACGGATTTTCGGCAACTGCGCACATGTCGATTAACGCTTTTGCGGTTCACCTCGCCGAGGCGGGTCATCACGTTTTTGCCTACGATCACCGTAACTTTGGAACTAGCGACGGCGAACCGCGATTCGCTGTCGACCAGTGGTGTCAAATTCGTGGCTACAGCGACGCCATCACTCACATACTGAACGTTGCAGGAGTGACAACTGATCGAATCGTCGTATGGGGCGAAAGCATGGGCGGCGCAACCGTGCAATTCGTCGCGGCATTCGACTCGAGAGTCACAGGTGTTATCGCCCACACCCCAGGGTGTGGAGAACAATATGTTGAGCCCGCCGCCGATTCGAGCGACTTCGCCGCGATGAAGGCTTACTGGGAGGAAGGCGACCTAAGCGACGAACCAGCTGCCACCGTCGCGGTCCGTTTTGCTGATCTACCTACCTCAGAAGCTCCCGTCATACTTAACTTTGATGCTGCCCGTGACTATGCCCAAACGTACGGCGAGCGCGCGGAATCATTGTGGTCAAACGACGTTGACATCATCGTACGCAAAGCCCCTGAACTCTCGGTGCCCGTAGCCGCCGCCCAACTCACCGTCCCAACGCTGTTCATTGTTGCATCAGATGACGAAGTTGCACCAGCGTCCCCAGCAGTTGCCCGAGAATGTTTTGACAGTATCGCCGCGGCGAAAGTTTGGGAAAATATTGACGGAGGACATTTTGGGTTGCTTTATGAGGACTCCGACCTATTCCACAAAGTGATTGACGTGGATCTCGCATTTCTTGGCGAACACCTTTAGCCCATGGAAAGTCCTTCTCCGCGGACGACGCTGAGCGGCAACAACCAAACAAACAGTCGTGGTGAGGCGAATTGGCAAAAGCGTTGGAAGGCCCTGCTTCTCTTGTCAGCTCTGTTGCTCGGATCAGCGTGTAGTAACGCTGGGCAATGGAATGAGTCACATAAAGCAAACTTTTTGCGAGCCTGCCGAAGAGAGGCGGGTTACGAAAAACAAGATCTGTGCACGCCGCTAGCCACTGAGATCGACATAAAAATCAAAGAAGGCGGATCTAAAACGTGTCTTCTGTTCGCAGCTAATGAAATCGCAGTAGCCGCAGAACCCGAACAACGCGAACAAGCGCGAGAGAAGTTCGATAACTGCTAAAGGTCGCGGCCCATGTTTTGTGCGACGCGAACCCCGCTTCGCGGGCCACACTGTGGCATGGACATGGGAATTGGGCTTTGGTGTCTTCAATCGACTGCCACAAACCCTCGATCGTTTGAACAGGCTTACCAAGAACTCGTCGAAGACGCCCGCTTAGCTGAGAACAACGGCATTCATAGTCTTTGGTTGTCAGAACATCACGCCTATTACGACGGGTACTGCCCGGCGTTGCTGCCTGCGGCATCGGCAGCGCTCGCAGCTACCGAACATTTAGAAGTCGGTACCGGAGTCCTGTTACTGCCACTTCACGAACCGAACCGGGTGGCGAACGCCGTCAATCTCCTCGACGCGCAGTCGAAAGGCCGATTCCATCTGGGGGTCGGCATGGGCTACCGGCCCATCGAATTT
>DCYM01000125.1:3934-5166 GCA_002331465.1 Candidatus Neomicrothrix sp. UBA2110
CGGTGAGCGCCCCGACATGGGTGGGAGTCAGCAGCGAAAAAGCGGCGCGGCGGGCCGGACGACGCGGCCTCGGCTTGTTTATCTCGGGCGCGTTTTCGCGAGACGTCGTGAATGGCCTCATCGCAGCTCACCGCACAGAATGGGAAACATCAGGTTCGCCGGGCGGAACACCACCTCCGATAGGGCTTCTTCGTAACCTGTGGATTGTCGATACCGAAACCGAAAGGCGTAAAGCCCTTGAATGGGTGCGTTCCAGCTACTTGGTTTATGCAGGCCTTGGCTGGGGTGCAGATAAAACAGGGGTTGACTTCGTCAGCCAGATCGAAGCGTCAATGGATGAAGTTGAGCGTTCGGCCAAAGTCGGGTCGGCGGAAGAGATCGCGGAGGACCTCGATGGCTACGACGTCGACCTAGTGGTCTGTCGTGTCGGATACGACCAGCCCCCTCGCACAGCGCTAGTAGAAGTTATTGAGCGCATCGGGCAAGAGCTTTTGCCTCTGGTCCAAGAACTCGGGGTGCAACGGTGAGACTGGTTTTAGATCTCCGAAAAGTTAGCAGCCACAGTGAACGCTGCCGGCTGGCTAGCGAGGCAGATCAGCACGGTATTTGGGGGACAGTTGTCACCGGACCACCAGGCGCCGAATGTGTCGAAGCTGCTGCCATCGCAGCGGTCACTAGCAATCTCAGCATCATCGTTGACGTGGACGGTGATGCTGCGCATCCGACAACGTTGGCTGAAGAAGTTGCTGTACTCGATCAGATTTCGCGGCGGCGCGCAGCATTAATATTTCGGGGTGAGACAACCACGAAACTCTCTGTGGTGGCTTTACTTAGCGGGCTTTCATCAAATGGAGTGATTCTTTCACCGCCACCCGCGCAAACTTCGGTGCCGGTGTTCGCCCCCGAGGACATGCCAGAAGTGGACCTTGAAGGTGACCTGCAAAGCAGCGCCGCGATTATCGACCAATACCGCGACGCCAACACACCGTTCCTTATTGTTTCATGGGATAGACCTATCAAAGAACTCGGACGTCATCTTGTTGGCAGAGCCGCGTCACCAGATTTTCCGCAAATGGTCGCTGATCTTGCGGACGAAATCGATCCGATTGAGTGATCAAATCCCATCGACACAGATAGCTTGCAGCGGCGTGCATGCTCGGCTTCAAAAAACTCGTTCGGTGGTCCTTAGCGGTGTAGCGGTCGTATTACTGATGGCCTGCGCTCCTTCTGAG
>DCYM01000125.1:5570-6962 GCA_002331465.1 Candidatus Neomicrothrix sp. UBA2110
CGGTTTCCACAGCCAGTACAACAACGCCTGACGCGGTGGCCAGTTCGACTGCACCGTCACTCACGTCAACCGCGCCAGAAACAACGACCACAACCTCGACGGTGCCACCGACCACCACGATGCTCGCCCCAACCGTCGCAATCACCACGAACGGCATCCCGGTGCGTGTATCAGAAATAACGAACGACGGATGGCTGATAATTGACCCCTGCGGTGATGTGAGAAGGGTGTCAACGGCAGCCCCTGTGCGCGACATCAGAGTGATACTCGACCCCGGACATGGAGGAAAGGACCCGGGAGCGCGAGGCCCTACTGGCCTTAGCGAGAGCAGACTCAATCTCCAAGTAGCGCTTGAGGTCGCTGGATTACTTGAACAAAGAGAAATTTCGGCCATGTTGACCCGCGCTGGCGACTATTACATGTCGCTAGACGAGAGGGTCTTTCTCGGAGACGCCGTCAACGCTGACGTTTTCGTTTCGATACACCACAACGCGCCAACCGCCGCGAAATCAAACAAACCAGGCACCGAAGTGTTCGCTCAGACAGGAGACGACGGCTCAGCTCGTCTGGCTGGGCTGCTACACCAAGAGGTGTTTGAAGTACTTGACGCTATCGAAGGTATCCAATGGACATCTCGCTGGGACGCAGGAGCCCTCCGCGTCGTCAACTCAGCCGGAGATGACGCTTACAGCCTCGTCCGCAAACCACAGACCACGAATGCTCTTCTCGAAGTTGCTTACCTCGCCAGCCCTTCAGAAGGCAAATTCCTCGCGACAGAGAACTACGTTCAGCTTGTTGCGCAGCCGATTGCCACAGCTATAGAAACATTTCTTACAACAGACGACCTCGGTACGCCGCTGATCGAGCGAGCTCGAGTGCACAACCCGACTGGTGGTCGGCGAACATGCCCAACTGTCGAACTCGAATGAAATTCATTCCTTTCAACGAAAAGTAACTAGCCGAGGTCTAAGTTGGGATGCAGTCACTATCAATGGGGGATCCCGTGGACACCGACCTTACTTATCTCGCATGGAGTGCCTTTCTTTGCAGTGTGCTTTGGTTGCCGTACGTCCTAGAGCGCATCCAAAGTCAAGGTCTTGGGAAGGTTTTGACCTACCCGGAAAACCCGCCAGCCCCTGCAGCATGGGCCCAACGAGCCCAGCGAGCACATCTCAACTTGGTGGAGAATTTGCCAGCTTTCGCGGCTCTAGTGATTATCGCCCACCTAACAGACGTCAACGCAGCCACAGGAGCTGGCATCTTCTTCTGGGCCCGTCTGGTGCACGCAGTAGTACACATTCTGGGTATCTCCTACATCCGCACCCTCGCCTTCGCCGCAAGCTGGGTCGGAATGCTCATTATCTTCTTCTCGCTCCTGTAACTGACAAAAGC
>DCYM01000034.1:0-3092 GCA_002331465.1 Candidatus Neomicrothrix sp. UBA2110
CGGCCCAGCTGACGTAACACCTGATGATGACGCTCTCATTCTTTATACCGGCGGCACTACTGGGCGCAGCAAAGGCGTCCGTTTAAGTCACACCAACATTCTGTCGTGCGCCGCAGCCTTCACACTGGCGACGCGCGGCGAGCCTGATGACACCTACTTGCATTTGGCGCCAATGTTTCACTCCGCTGACCTGTTAGGGACCGGTTGGATGCTGATGGGGGCGACACATGTTTATGTGCCAGCATTTTCACCAGCAGCTTTTCTGGATGCAGTGTTGGAACATCACGTCACGATGACAATCGCAGTTCCAACGATGCTAATGATGACCCTCACCGATCCAGTATTGGAGTCCGCGAACACAAGGTCGCTCAGACTCATGGGCTTTGGGGCATCTCCCATGGATCCAGCGTGGATTAGGCGCACAGCCCAAGGCTTCCCGCACACGCAACTTTTCAACTGTTATGGCCTCACCGAAACCTCACCCGACTTAACAGTGTTCGATCCCAACGAATTCCGACGAGCTATCGAAAACGATTCACCTACGCTTGCCTCAGTTGGCAAACCAAATTGCCTTGTCGATCTCAAGGTGACCAATTCCGAAGGAGACGACTTGGCACCGGGGGAGACGGGTGTCCTCCATGCGCGCGGCCCCAACATCACTAAGGGCTACCTCAACATGCCCGACGAAACAGCAGCGGCATTGAGCAACGGTTGGTTACGTACCGGAGACATCGCTCGGATAGACGACGAGGGATACGTCTATCTCATCGACCGAGAAAAGGATCTGATTATTAGTGGGGGCGAAAATGTCTACTCCTCCGAAGTTGAGACAGCGCTCTACCAACATCCAGACATTCATGAATGCGCAGTTATCGGAACAGTTGACGAACGCCTCGGCCAAGTAGTCACGGCGGTGATCGTGCCCAAGCCCGAAACCTCATTGAATAGCAAGGCGATCATCGACCACTGTCGAGAGCTGATCGGGGGATACAAGATCCCTCGGCGCATCGAGTTCGTCGAGACGATGCCCAAAAACGAACTTGGCAAAATCCTCAAGAATCGTTTACGTGACAACTACGCGGAGTGAATGTTGCCGCTTTTGTGGTTGCCTGGGAAAGCTAGGCCGCGTCCAGGGTTAATGTCGGTTGCATGTCTCAGACCATGACCTCAAGCACGGGATTGAAGTTTGTCCGCACTCCGGAAGAGCGATTCGCGTCGCTGGCTGACTTCGACTACGAGCCGCACTACGTTGAAGTTGACGGACTTCGGATGGCCTATGTAGACGTTGGATCTGATGCCAGCATGCCCATTTTGCTGCTCCACGGGGAGCCAACGTGGGGATATTTGTATCGGAGGATGATCCCCCCGCTTGTAGAAGCAGGGTTCCGTTGCGTGGTTCCCGATCTGATCGGCTTTGGTCGCTCTGACAAACCAATCGATCGATCTGCTTATTCGTATGCGCAACACGTGGCTTGGCTAAAGGAATTCCTCGACGTGATCGGCCTCCGTGAATCGATCTTGTTCGCACAAGACTGGGGGGGTTTGATTGGCTTACGAGTGGCAGCGGAAGAGCAAGATCGATTCGGACGGATCGCTATCGGCAATACGGGACTTCCTATCGGAGAATCGATTGGCGCTGGTTTCGACAAATGGCTCCAGCAGTCGCAGAGTATGCAGTTCATGGACGCCGGGGGGATGCTCCAACATGCAACTGCTGCGCGAGAGCTCACTGAAGCGGAGATGGACGGGTACCGTGCTCCGTTTCCTGACGAGTCGCACATGGCTGGGGCTCGCCAGTTTCCGACGTTGGTGCCGATCACCCCCAGCCATGGCGGCGTGAACGAAAACCTCGCGGCTTGGGAAGTACTTGACCGATGGGAGAAGCCATTTTTGACCTTGTGGTGTCCTGACGACCGCGTCCTAGGTCACCTTCATAATGAATTCGTTGACCGAGTTCCCGGTGCCCGCGGACAACCGCACCAGGAGTTTCAGCCGGGTGGTCATTTCTTACAAGACGATCGCGGTGAAGACGTTGTTGCCGCCCTTATCGAGTGGCTGACCTAAAACATCTGTTTGCGGTGCTCCGTTGAACCTCCTCTAGTGAACTCGGCCCAGCCACACCATGTTGAGTTTGTTAGCCCATTGGGTAAAACTCCAAAGAATCCCGAATGCTGATCTGAAAATGAGAGAGGTTGTGGGGGGACAGCCTTTGAGGCGGAGTTGGCGATGAGAGACATTGAAGTTCTATTGGCGGAGATCAGCGCTCGTCACCGCGAACTCGATGGGACTGCTGAAGAGGCGGAAATACTCAATATGGCGCCGCCAGCTCTTGTTGACGTGATGCGAGAACTTCGGGTGCCGCTAGTGAAGGTGCCATCAGAGATTGGTGGCGATGAATTGCTGATGGCATCGCAACTGCGCTACTTCGAGGCTCTTAGTTACGCAAACCCCACTGCGGGATGGACAGGCTTTAACCATGCAGGCGCAGCGGGCATCTGTGGAGCAAAGCTGAGCGACGCAGGAATCGAAACCATCTTTGGATCCGGTGCCGTGCCATTTCTCGGCGCAGTTGCGGCGCCTTCTGGCACCTTCAGCGTCGTCGACGGTGGTATCGAACTGAGTGGGCATTATCGGTACGCCAGTGGCGCCACCCATGCTGAATGGTTTTTTCTTGCGGGAGTCGAGACGAAGGAGCACCCCTCGGCGCGGCTCGCTGCTGTCAGCGTTGATGACGTGTCCCTCAGCGACAACTGGGATGTGATGGCTCTCAAGGGGACAGGCAGTGTGGATGTCACCCTCGACAAGGTGTTCGTACCAGACCACCTACTAGCCGACCCTTCTGCGAGTCCGCTCCGAGGCGGCCCTATGTACACGCTGGGTTATCAGGCTTATGTAGCGGGTGAAAATCTTGGGTTTTCACTCGGAGTTTGTCAGCGACTGATCGACGAGACCGCCAGATACGCAACGACTAAATCCCGAGGTAAAGATGGCCGCTTGGCGGACAGGGGTGCTTTCCAATACGAGTTGGGTAAAACGCAGCTTGAGGTAGAAGCGGCCAAGGCATTTGGCTTGGGTGAACTAACAGCGGCTGA